>JAJRWS010000096.1 GCA_024276705.1 Planctomycetota bacterium
CGTGTTGAAAACCGGGGTGGCCGGTACCCTCGGCTCTTGGTCCCAGAAGGAACCATTTTGCAATGACTTACGGCACTGTAGCGTCTACAGGCCTCTTCCTTTCGCCCGTGCGATCGCGTTCAAGACCTCTTTCTCCATCTCCTCGCGAAACCATCTGTCAGCTTCCTTCTTGGCCGTCTCGACGAACCGGAGCCGGGGTTTGAGCCTCTTGCCGCGCGAGAAGAAGTAGACCAGGCGTGACGTCGCTGGCCCTGTGCGCTGGAAGATCCCGACTTGGGGGACGAGGTATGTCTTGGTGCGGGTGACACCGGCACGCCTGCGGCCGGTCTTGGTGCGATCGAACCGGAGTCGACGGAGGCGAAGCGCCGGTGTGACGGGCTGGTTGAACCGGGGACGCGCCGGTCCTCCGATAACGGGTTCGGCCACGCGTCTTGCCGAAGGCGTGGAAGGTTTGCGTTCCGCTCCGCGTTCGAAGGCGGAAAGAAGCAAGCGGGGCTTCTGGCCGACCGCGATCTCAGCATACGGGCGGCCTTGCTTGACGTTGGCAAACGGCTTGATGACGGCGGCCTGGCGGAGAATGAAGTTCTTCTTGCGGACGGTAAACTCTTTCTCGACGCGCCTGCGTTCGGCCGCCTGGATTCGTTTGGCGGTGTTGTTGATGGCGTTGACCGTGGCGTACGCCAGTCGGCGCTGGCCATTGCGCAGGCGCAGGATGAGTTTGGTGGAGTCGATCTGTAGGTCGATCTTCATCGCTGTTCTCCTGACCCTTCGGCCTGCCGGACTTGGCTTGCGTGCCGATAGATTGCCTCAAGGGTTAGGCGGCCCCCAGACATCTCGACCAGCGCCATGGCCCTCGCTGGCTGAGGCGCGTGGCCCTGGAGCCATTCGTAGACTGACTGGTTTGTGATGCGCAGGTCGGGGTCATGGGAGAGGCCAGCTACGATATTGGGCACACCGAAGTCGGCCACCCAGCGGCCGAAGTCGGTTTGCCAGCGATCGGGGACGCGCTTGAATCTACCGCGTTCAAGCGCTTCGTTGCGGATCATCATCACTCCTGGGGCAGAAAGAAGGCTCTGTTGGTTACTTACCCCGTGCCAGATCGAAGTGTCGGGTGAAGCTGGTCGCGTAAAGCTTGTCCCCTCTGGCGCTGAACGAGTGGAGGGTGCTTCCGGGGGTCAATGGGGGGGGGCGTGGATCGGATATGGGTGACAATGCATGGATGAAACTCTGCGTGGCACGCCCACCATCTGCAGAACTATTTTTACCAGCGGTTGGGGACGCGTTTGAATCTGCCGCGTTCAAGCGCTTCGTCTCGGATCATCGTCATTCCTGGGGTAGGCTTCAATTCCGCCGACAGCGGATATGATGCATCTATAAGTTTTCTATCCCGCCCTTGGGCGTAGTGTCGGCGCAAGTGACAAAAAGTGGCTAGTTCAAGGATGCAGTGTGAAACGAGGGGGTCTCTTGTTCGATGCCTGATGACCCGTGTTAGAGTCGTTTGCCAAACCTGACCGCTATCCGAGGCGCATGCTTTAGAAACTGTGGACCGAACGATTGAGACCGCGAGACGTAGAATCGGAGGTGCGCGGACTACGAAAACGGAGTGCAAATGGTTGACAACCATGCTAATATCCCTGACGTTCATGTTGTTGATGTGGGTTTGCATTGATAGTCCATATAGATTGGGAGGTGTGCAAGTGGATGTTTCCTCAAAGACTCTGACTTCGCGGCAAATTGGACTTGGTACATTTCCTTTTTCCAACGTATTTTCGCCTGTTTCACAGAGTGATGCCCTAGAGATTGCAAAGACTTTCATTGATGGAGGAGGCCGGTACATCGAAACCGCCCCTATCTATCCACGCACAGTCGATCTAGGAGCGATTCTCAGGCAGTTTCCTCGTGATAGCTTTTTCGTCGGAACAAAATGTGTTCTTCATGTGGATTCGAACGGAGAGACGGTCTCTTCTGGAACTCCCGAGTCATTGCGATCGCAGTGTATTTCTGAGATTTCGCGCCTCGGACTTGATTACCTGGATCTTCTTCAAACACACGTGACTCCGACCGACGTGTCCCCTAATGTGGCGGCGTCTGCATTGGCAGAACTCAAGTCTGAAGGCTTGGTCCGGTACATTGGTGTGTCAAATACTACCGCATCCGATTTGCGATCTTACCTGCAAGGAGCAAAGATTGATTTTGTCCAGAATCGCTATTCGGTGATTTATCGCGCACCAACCGATGCGGTGACCGAGATCTGTCGTGAGAATAATATTCGCCTCAATCCCTATCAAGTCATTGAGCGAGGACAACTGATTAATAGGAATCCGAATGCGGGCCAATGGCGCGATGGTGACCTGAGAAACAACAAAGCGGAGTATATCGGCGACGCATTCGATCGTGTTCATAGGTGGGCCATAGATGAACTCGCGCGTATCGCGGACAATAGCGGCATGACTCTTGAGGAGTTGTGTATTCGGTGGGTTTTTTCGAGTCCGCAGTCAACCCTGCCGGTGGTTGGCGCTACAAAAGTATGGCAAGTTGAGAATAATATGGCCTTCAGTACTGAACCATTGTCGGTCGATATCTTGGATGCGATGAATTCCGCGTACAGCTATTTCGCGAAAGAGATTCGACAGCATTTTGGTGTCTCGCTTGAGGAATTTCGAGGGCTTGCGTAAACCATGCCTGAGATTCTACAACAATTAGAGTTAGAAGAGATTAAGTCATCTGGCGGGCCCGTTGTATCAAATGGGTGCCAAGTGACAATTCTCTACCGGATGGCACTATCACCAGAGCAGTTGAATCAGGGCGACTGCATTGAAACGACTTATTCCCCGGATATTCCGATCGTCGTTTGTGTGGACGAGCACTCACTATTATCTGGTGTATATCGCGGCATATTGGGGATACAAACAGGTGGTTCAGTTAGGCGATTAGGAATTCCCAGTTCCTTGGCATTTGGGGAGCGGGGATATGGTCCCGTGCCGCCCAATTCGGATATCTATGTTGAGATATGCGCGATATCTCTTGTTCATACGAGCATATAGAAAAAAGGGGGGGAGAGTGGCAATCAATGTTCACTCCGCATCCGGCCGGGGAAACAGGTTCGGTTCGAATGTGTACATCGGCCCAGATGTCACACTTGGCTGCAACAATGTTTTTGGCGCCAATTGCTCTGTCATTGGCAATGTCGTTATCGGCGACAACAACATTTTTGCCGCCGGAGTATCGATTGGCTGTCCTCCTCGCCAGAAGGTCCAAAAAGAACGTGGGCCTTGGAATGACGAAAATGTTCATCCTCCTATCTTTATAGGTTCCGATAATTTTTTTGAAGACTATGTAACAATACAAGAGCCACTCAGAGACAACACAATGATAGGCAACTACGTGGCTCTGGGGGCGTACACAAGAGTGTGCCACGACGGCACGGTGCGAGATGGTGTAACCGCGGCATCACATTGTGCTTTCGGAGGATATGTGAGGGTGGGAGTAGAGGCCAATGTCGGGATGGGTGTAGTCGTTCATCAAAGGTCGGCTATAGGCGCGTGGGCGATGCTGGGTGCTGGTACAGTCGTTGTTAAACACGTTGCTCCTGGCGCGGTCGTTTGTGGCGTTCCATCTTCTTATGTTAGACCAAACACTCTAGGGCTAGAGCGCGCGCAATTCTGTGAGGAAAATATTAATAGCATTTCGATGTACTTGGCGGGCAGTAATAGAAGTGCCGATTTGCCCGAAAAATTTGTAGAGGAACTAGCCACTTTTGTTGCCGACGCGGAAAAATGGAAGCGCTTAAGGCCAACAATTCCACGGGAGGTCAAGTAACTGTGATTTCTGGATTGGCTGCAGTTCTTGGCGTTAGGCCTCACTATGTAAAGGCAGTCGCGCTGCGCAATTTGTTTATAGAAAACAAACTTGATGTTACCTTCCTTGATATTCAGCAACACTATGATAACGAACTTAGAGGTGTATTCTTAGGCCAGTATGGACTAGAAGTTGTGTCATTGAGTAGCAATGCAAGCCGTTGTAGTAGCTCTTTTGATTTCTTTATGGACGCGTCACGCGCGATACGTGATTGGTTTGCAACCGATGGAGCTCGTTGCAGTCATGTTCTAGTTATGGGTGACGCTTATCCCGCTCTTATTGGAGCTTTGGCTGCTTCGCGTTCTGGACGACGTATAATACACATTGAGGCCGGTATCCGTAGAGAGGGCACCGAGAGTGAACATTGGAATTGTGCTCTTGTTGACCTGCTGGCTCATCAACGGTTCTGCTGTTTGCCCGAACACATTGAGTCTCTCGCATCCGAAGGCCTTGATGATGGGGCTATTTTGGTTGGCGATATCTTTGCGCCTTGGCTGCTGGACCAGTCTAGTAAGCTGGATGACGAAGTCGAAGAAGACTCTGGTTGTTGTTTAGTGACCATCCACAGGCCGCAGAACTGTAGTCGCGACGTAATTGAGGGCATCCTCAGCGCTACCCGTAGTAGGGGACTTAGAGTTATCTGGGTGCTGCACCCGCGAATAGCAAGCTATGTTGATTTCATTCATTCTTATGGCCATACAACCACACTTCCTCCGCAAGGCTATCGGGATGTGCTTCGGCAAGTAATCCAAGCTGGAATTGTCATAACCGATTCCGGGGGGCTTGCTCGCGAAAGCATGATCCTCGGGAAACGGACAGTTATTGTTCACGAACACGGAATGTGGGCTGAGGCAATACGATGCGGTGCGGCGATCCGTAGCAGTGGCACGCAGGATGGAATACTAAACGCAATTGATGCAGCAATGGAGCGTCACGATTCTACCTTGGGCAGGCAGTTGTTCGTCAGCCCGGGGGGGCTAGAAATGTTTGTGCAGAGCGTCATCAAAGAGATGAGCATGGAGGGCTAGGACATGATAGGTAGGGCCTGGGCGAGTATCTGGTTTCGATTGGTGCTGGTCGCATTAGTTGTGTTTCTCGTATTGCTTGATCTCTGGGGCCTCACCTTAGCTCCTGGTACGGTCGATTATACGCGCTTTGGCAGCGTAGGTGACTGGTTTTCGGGGATTGCAACTGTTGGTGCTGTTATTGTTGCGGCTTTGGCCATTCGCAATGATCGATATGTTGCGGAGGAAGAAAGGCGTCGCTTGGATGCTATTCGGGAAGAAGACTCGCAACGTAGTAGGTTGCGGGATTCTGAGCGCGTACGAGCAATTGCGCAATCATTATTTATTTGGCCTGTTGGAATACTGGATGATATTACGCATCGCCGGGTTTCTTGGAAACTTGGAGTGGCCAACGCAACCGGAGCGCCAGTTTATGAATGGCGTATCGAATATTCCGGCGGTCGACTCATAGCAGATTCAGCACGTTGCGGTCCAATGTTGCCAGGGGCCGGTAGTCTCGATCTCGATGGACGCTACAGCGAAGAACTTGAGTATCCGGCGGTCAGCGACTTGGTGTTAACTTTTACTGGTTCCGGAGGCGAGACATATAGGCGACAATCGCAAGTAGTAGAGGTAGCCAATGGATAATAAGGAAACTGATTCAAGCATGAAATTTAGGCGTGCTGCCGCGCGTACTTACGAAGCGATTGGGTATGTGCGGCTAAATGAAATACTCTTGCAACCCGATGCAGGAAAGGTGCGGTTATGGGACCTGTTGGTGCCTCTGCGTTCGGATTGCGCGATAGACATAGAAGTGTGTGGTGGTGTCACAGAAAGATCAATTGTTCATCGTGTGGGGTCGCGAAATAAGATCGCTGAGTCGGCTGCAGGTAGTTGTACAGATTTGGACGATAGACATCTCAACGCAGATTTTTTCGGTCATCTCGACCAAGCCTTGAACACTTTGATAAGTGGCAATACGGCGGTCGGCCTACGGTCGAGGCACCGGCCGTTGGTCTTGTCTCCACTCTGGTCCGACGGGTGGAAACCAGAAGTTGCAGACGTGGAAGTCCTTTCGGCCTTGAATATCTATCAATATGTTGTTCTGCTCGGGCCCCCGGGTAGCGGTAAGACAACAGCGGCGAAGGCTATCGCTGAAGCCCACCTGGCGCAGTTCATGTATCCACCGCAGGAAAAACCTATTGAGAAGCTAGGTTTGTGGGGAGACCTAAGTGCATTTCCGATCTATGTAGAGTGCAAGGCACTGGTAGCCTTTAAGGGTTTCCCGGAGCTTAAGCAAGAGCCGGGTATTGATGATTTTCATCGGTACGTTCTCGAAGAGACGTGTGGCGGGGTAACGGATGTCTTCGACCGGGTGCTAAGCTATTTGCAAGACGGTAAAGGCATTATTGTGCTGGACGGTCTAGATGAAGTGCCCGTTCCCCTAAACGTCCAAGATGCGATAAGTCTAAGACGAAGGCAACTCGTTGCGTTTGTCGATTCTATAAAGGCTAACTACCCGCGTGTAAAGTTGGTTGTTACTTCGCGACCTGCGGGATATTCAGGGTGGACTCTTCCCGGTTTCGAAATAGTGCGAGTGCATGCACTATCTACAGAAGAAGCTGCTGAGCTTGCACGTACATACTATTTGGCAGCAGGCGAGCCAGCCGCAAGCGCTGGGCCGATGTCGTCAGAATTCGTAATCAAGGCGGATAATCTGCCGAGAGCTATGCTTGAATTCCCACTATTTGTGTGTTTGCTCGCGGCGCTATTTCGGCAGAAGAGAGGTGCTTTTCCCGCGCAGCGAGGCGCGTTGCTGCAAGCGTCGCTTGATTTGTTGCTTGGGTCATGGACCCTGCAAAGACTAGGAAAAGAGTCAATAGAAGACGTTTTGCATTGTACCCAAAAAAATGTATTCGATCGTCTGTGTGCAGTTGCCTTAAGGGGCCTTGAGGACTATGGCGGTGGGGCGAGTCTCGGAGCGGATGTAGTCGATATCCCCTTGGGAAACATGCTAGAAGAGCTTTTTGAATTGGGCAGCCACGTCAATCCAAGAGAAGTGCTAGATTTCGTAGCCAATCAGGCAGGCATACTGACGCATTTACCAGAAACAAGAAGGCTGCGATTTGTCCACCGGCTGATACAAGAGTATCTCGCGGCGGTTGCACTTACAGTCGTCGATGACTCGGCGAATGCGATTGCAGAGCGAGCTTGTAACAACCCGCTACTCTGGAGAGAGGTGTCCCTTTTAGCGGGGGACGTGCTTGCCAATGACGGCAGAGCCGGCGACCTGCTGTTGCTGATTGAGCGAATGTGTGTGAAAGCCGTTTTATTAGCAGATCCTGGAGCAGTGTTGGCGCTGGCATCGGAAATCGTTACAGAACAGAAAATTGGACACTCGGTTGGCGCGCGGAGCAGTGCCGCTCAAACTGCGGCTACTATATTTGTGAAAGGCTTGAAAGACTTCTCCTTATCTGGAGAACAGCGGAGGCTAATTGGTGTGGGGCTGGCAGAGATTGGAGACCCAAGGGAGGGGGTAGCATGTGGAGATGGCGGCATACCGGTATTTGAATGGGAGGATGTTCCAGAAGGGACCTTTGATCTGGGTTCCAGTAAACAGGATTTGAATTTGGTGCGAGAACTGGAATCCGGAGATGTGTGGAACCTAGACCGTGAGCAGCCGAAGCACGCCGTTGAAGTTCGAGCATTTCGAGCCTCGAGATATCCGGTTACGGTTATTCAATACAAGGCATTTGTTGACGCTGTTGATGGATATCGAAGCGACGAATGGTGGACGCGTGCTGGCCTGGCTTGGAAGAAGGTGTCGAGCCCGCCGGGTGTTCTGGGAAGGTATTCTCCTAATATGCCGCAAACTGGCGTTACTTGGTATGAGGCTGTTGCATTTTGCAGATGGGTTGGGCACAAGCTCTCGTTACCTATACGTCTTCCGACTGAGCCGGAATGGGAATATATGGCAAAAGGTGGGGAAGGGAGTTTGTTCCCTTGGGGCCAGGAGCCCGATGCTACGTTGGCAAACGTGTCTGAGTCGGGTATCAATGACATTGTCGCTGTTGGGTCAATGCGACATCTAGAAGGGATGTGGGGCGGCGTCGAACTCTACGATCTAATCGGAAACGTGTGGGAGTGGTGTTCAAGTGCGGTTGAGATTAGCGATGGAAGAAAATACCACTATCCGTACGACGCGCATGATGGCCGGGAAGACATTGAGGCTGGGCCGGAAGTAATGCGAGCGACACGAGGTGGACACTATGGAATAGGGTGGGCCATGGCGCGTAGTACTTACCGGGGCAGAGACTATCCCGCTACATGCGTGGAGCGCCAAGGGTTTCGTGTCGTTTATTCGGAGGAATGATCGCGTGAATAGGATCAATGCGTATGATACACGAATATTACGATTGTCTGGGAATGGGGAATTGCACGTTCATGTGAGGGAAGGGAGAAAAATGGTGGGGACTGTAATTTTTGTACACGGCTTCATTGGGAATGGCATCGAAAACCATCGATTATTTATTCGATTAGCTGATGTATTTGTGGGTTTGGGATATAGAGCAATTTTATTCGATCAATACGGGAGTGGCTACAGCGATGGGGAACATCAAGATGTTTCCATGAGCACTTGTAGGGAAGACCTGCGGACTGTGATCCAGTGGGCGGAACAAGAATTCGGGATGCCTTACGGATTAGTAGGACAAAGCGCAGGGTCCGCTATTGTACTAGAAATGACTGGGAATCAAAATGAAGAATGCATATTTAGGGTTATGTTGAACCCCGCAGCAGGGTTTGACACGTGGTTGCTGAGCAGGTTTGGTTGGGATCTAAACAGTGATGAACCCGTGCTGTGCGCGCGGCCCAAAGGTGTCATGGTATCAAGGACCTATATTGAGGAACTGCTAGTCTGGGATTGGCTTGGTGTATTGGGGAAGTCCAGTATCCCGACCTTGATAGTAGCCTCGGGGGACGACGAACTGAAATCAGATGAAGTTGCACGGGAGGCCGCAGAGCGGTTGGGGCAAACGGCGAGTGTTAAGTTCGTGCCGAGGGCCAACCATACTTATACTTGTCAGCCATGTGCAGAACGCAGCATGCATGAAATTGTGCGGTCTTGGGTCGGGCGTTGTGCCAGCGAGTGGGAGATATAGTAGTTAGATTGGCGTTGGTTCTGTGGCCGATTGAAGCGTATAAACGTCTTAAGTACGATTGATATGCCATAGAACAGATCGCAGAGCGATTTGCGAACGCGCGGCGCAATATGTCAGAATTTCTACATGCAAGGACATGTTGAGTCTTTCAAATCCTGATTCCGCAATTTCATCCGCCTCGAGGTAGGTCCAGGCGGTCCCGGTCAGGCCCGTCTCCGTATGGACCAGTGTCCCAAGTTCCCCGTAGACAAGAATGTCGTATTCGGTCCCAGGCTCCGCAGCCGCCGTCTTTCCCGAGTCGGTGTAGCTCCACGTTCCGAGCCGATTCCGGTGTGACCAGGACACGGTCAATTCTCCGGTGATCGAAGCGGGATAGCTTTCCCCGTTGAAGCGAACATCGGTCGGACAGTAGACCTTTTCCGACCTGGCCGGCGTGGTGGCTGCAACTTGCGAATCCAAACACGACCCGAACGAATACTCACTCTGGTTATTGTAGGCCTGGAACCGGATATCGTTGTAAACGGTTTCTGTCGGCGGTACCGGCCCACGGACATTCACGATCTGGCTGCCATACGAGATGAACCAGACGCGGGTTCCAGCAGGAAACGCCGTCGGCGCAGTGTCCAAGCAACCCCGGGCCACGATTTGAAGGCTGATGCCTCCGGTAACCGGGACGACTTCCTGGAAGGCGATGAACTCCTCGGTCACCCCATCCGAGATCCAGGCAACATTGACCCCGAGCGAGAAATCCGGCGCGCTGACCGACTCCACAAGGTCGGTGTCGAGACCCGCAGAGACGACGATCTCGACAGTGAGTTCATCGATGGCAGAACTCAGGGCGCCCGAGGGCGTGAAAATAGGAATATCCACAGGCGGAGCCCACCCGCCAGCCCCGTCGGCAACGTACGCCCTGTACCCCAAAGAAATCCCCGTCGCCCCCCGCGCTGCGAGTGTCACGGCCAGTTGCACGTCCGATCCAATGCTCCCGTAGTCCTTGACGGCCTCGTAGGGCGCAGCGAGAGCCGCTTGGTCACTGAGCACCGGGACATCCCCCGAAGGATCTTCCCAACCAGACGCAGGCGGAGACGAATACCCCGTCCAGTCCACGGCGAAGACGTCCTCCATGGCCTCGATCTCAATCTTCCCCGAGTCCAGGCGGCCGGTCCCCACCCGGACGCACCGGCAGATCATGCCGGTAATCCCGAGCGGATCCCAGACCAGCTTGAACACGCCACCAGGCCTGAATGCCCAGGCGGAACGGTCAGCTTCGATCGTGATCGTAGCCAGTGGATAGGCCAACGCCGCCAAGGCCCGGGCTGCGGCCTGCTGGGCGGTCGTCGGATTGGAAAGGCCACGCAGGGTCAGGTTCTGAAGCGAGACCTCGCCGCCTTGCACCTCGACCGAGGCCAGGTCCTGCGCCTGGGCGACCTTCTCTATGAATCCCGCGTCACGGCCCACGTAACTGATACGGACCGTGTTCTTCAAATCTCCCCATGACGGCCTGGCGAACGATTTCACGGTGCAGGAGTCCGCATCGAGCACGGGAATCGTCTCGGGATCGTAATCGAATCGCACCAGGCGGATCTTCAGCAAGCCGGTCGATGGCTCGACGTACATCACGCCATCGATGTGGCGCAGGATCTCCAGGACCAGATCCTTGGTGGTGGTCGTGCGGTCCTGGAGCATGGAAAGCCCGAGGCCTTCAGTGGCCAGGGTTTGTCCCACTTCACGAAATGCGTCAAC
>JAJRWS010000006.1 GCA_024276705.1 Planctomycetota bacterium
CCGATCATGTCGGCAAAGACCGGTTCCGTTTCCAGCAGCTGTCGGCCCATCGCCCACCACTGCGGGCCTTGTCCGGAACAGACAAAGAGGAGATTTGGAATTTGGCCAGGGACTGCCCGGTCGACCGTCGTGCCAGAGGGCGGCTGGCCGTCGGCAAAAGCTTGCAACTGCCTGGCGAGATCCTCTTTTGATTTCGTCACGATTGCGGTTCGGCATGGGTGATGGGTGCGATGCGCTGCCAGGTTGCCAGCCAATTCCCGCAGTGTAACCTCTGGCGGTACGGACTCCACGCAGCGCTTCATCGACCGGGCCAGCGCCTGCAACGCTTCGGGACCACGGGCCGAGATGGGTACCAGTTCCACGCGTTCCGGAGTGTGGGGACATTCGGGTTTGGCTGCGAGTTGAGGCTGCCGGGGTGCTTCCTGGACGATTACGTGAACGTTGGTGCCGCCGTAGCCGAAGGCGTTGATGCCGGCCAGGCGGGGGCCTTCTCCAGCGGGCCATGGTTCGCAAACGGTCGGAACACGCAGCCGCAGCTGGTCGAAATCGATCTCCGGATTAGGCCGGTCGAAATGCAGGTTCGCGGGGATGCACCGATGGTGCATGGCAAGCGCCACTTTGATCAGACTGGCAGCGCCGGCACCCGCTTCCAAGTGGCCGATGTTTGTTTTCACCGAACCGACGAGACAGGGCCGGTCGGCGGCTCGATCCGTGCCCAGGATGCTGCCCAGGGCGCGTGCTTCGATCGGGTCGCCCACCAGCGTACCGGTTCCATGCGCCTCCACGTACTGAATCGTGGCCGGTGTTACGCCCGCGTTGCGGCAAGCCATCGCGACGAGGTTTTCCTGGGCCGTCTGGTTCGGCACGGTCATGCCAGGCGTGCGGCCATCCTGGTTCGACGCGGTGCCGCGAATGATGGTGTAGATCCGGTCGTGATCCGCAATCGCCTGATCAAGCCGTTTGAGCAGGACCATGCCGGCTCCCTCGCTACGGACAAATCCGTTGGCACTGGCGGCGAACGTTTTACAACGGCCATCGGGTGCCAGCATGCCAAGTTGGCTGAAGGCGACGAAGGAGTCGGGCAGGAGCAAGGCATTGACGCCGCCGGCCAGGGCGAGTGGGCAGTCGTCGTTCCAGATGCTCTGGCAGGCAAGATGGACCGCGAGCAAGGCTGAAGAGCAGGCGGTGTCCACCGCCGCGCTCGGGCCACGGAAGTCGAAGCAGTAGGAGATTCGATTGGCCGCGATACTGTGGGCGCAGCCCGTATTGCTGTACGGATTGATCACGCCACGATCTTGAAAACTCATGGCCTGGTAGGAATAGTCCCAGCTCGAAATTCCGACAAAGACGGCCGTTTGACTGCCAGCGAGTCGTTCGAGCACCTGGCCTCCATCCTCGATTGCCTCCCAGGCGGTCTCGAGCAGCAGCCGTTGTTGAGGGTCCATCCGTGCCACTTCTCGCGGCGAGATGCCGAAAAAATGGCTGTCGAAGCCAGCTTGGTCATCGAGGAATCCTCCCCAGCGGGTCTGGCTTTTTCCTGGTTTGCCGCGCTCTGGATCGTAAAACTGCTGCGTATTCCAGCGCCCCTCGGGCACCTCGGTAATGACGTCACGGCCTTCCTCAAGAATGCGCCAAAATGATTCGGGATCGTTCGCGCCGCCAGGGAATCGGCAGCCGATTCCAATCATGGCGATGGGGGCAAGTATGCGGGTGGCAGGCGCTGGCGAAGCGGACGGATTTTGCTGAAGCATCTTCATGATTTGGTCCTACTCATAACGCATCGATTCGGTCGGTACCAACCGGGCACTCCGATAGGCCGGATAGGAAGCGCCGAGCAAACCGATGGCCACCGCGAGCGCGAACCCTTGAACCATGACCGCTGCGTCGATCGAAGGCGAAATAGTTCCCGCCGTGCTGGGCAATCGGCTCATCAGTTGGGCGATTGCGATCCCACCCAGAATCCCCGCCACGGCGGCCGTGGTACTGAGTAGCCCGGCTTCCAGGAGGATCATGCGAACCACACGCAGTGGTTTCCAGCCGATTGCCCTCAAGATGCCAATTTCTCGAGTCCGTTCGAAAACGCTGGTCATCATCGTGTTCAGCATGCCGATGGCGCCGACTAGCAGGGCGACCGACGAAGTCATCCAGGCCATGGTGCTCGCGATACGAATGCGGGTGTCGGTTTCAACAAAATGATCGGTCGGTAAAGCAGACAGTTTGGGGTCCACCGCCTGTATCCCAGCCGTGGCTTGCTGGACTTTTACTTGACCTGGCGGACCGACTAGTACCACGTTAATGAAGGTGACCTGCTCGGTACGATCGGTCAATCGTTGAAGCTGGGACAGTGGAACGATCAACGAACCATTTTCCCAAGCGCTGGTGCTTTGGAATACTCCCACCACTTCGAATTGTTCTTCTTCGTAGAAGACAATTTTTTCGCCGACTTTCCGTTGCAGACTCGCTGCGAGCTGGCTTCCCAGCAGAGCGACCTTCTTATCGCCCGGTTGTAAATTTCGGCCTTCCTGGATGGTATAATCACGGAGCATTCGCGAATTGGGTCGCAGGCCGATGGTGGGGACCCCGTAGATCGCTTCTTCCTCGAGCGACATGGTTTCGAGCAATAGTCCGGAAGCATCTTGGATGCCATCGACGCGGCCGATCTGTGCAACCAGACGCTCGTCCATCGCGCTGGAGAGTCGGTCGGCGGCGCCTTTACGGGAAACAACCAGGTCGACACCGTGTGCCTGATAAACGTCATGAAAAGATCGCACAAAGCCGTTCGAGATGCCAACCAGTGCGACGACCGCCGCAACGGCCGTGGAAAGTCCACCGATCGTCAAGAAGGTTCGCAGCCGTCGACGGGCGACATTTTTATAAACCAGGGTTAAAAATCGCATGTTCAGGATCCAGGGTTGGGCCGCAGAGTCCGCGTAAAGCCCTCAAGTTGCGTGATGATGCGAGTTTAACGCACTCCCCAAGGGTAGATTACGGGAAACGAAGTTTTTATGCCAGCGGAGACTCCAAGGGCTACCAATTGGCGGCGTAATCGATTCAATCCTCGCAACCCCGTTGTCCGATACCAGAAAGGGGGCATGCCTACGTTTTGCGGCCCCGTAACCCTAAAGGAGCGAACGAGGAATAACTTCCCCATTTCAAGTTGGGTATTTTGGCTTCTCTTCGTACTCGTACTCAGCGAAGCGGTACTCGTACTCGACGGCCGTAGGATACTCGCCATGCGACTCGAGTACGAGTACCGCCGCAAG
>JAJRWS010000097.1 GCA_024276705.1 Planctomycetota bacterium
AGGCGGAGAGCCGAGCAGGTGAATTTCCGCAGTCGGTTGTCGCGTATAGCTCCGGCTGCCCGGCCACAAAAAGAGGTCGCAGGGGATGTCCAGGAGATTTTTTCTGCCGCGGCAAACGGCGGTCAGTATGCCGGAGATAACTTGTGGCCAGCGGGCCGCCTCCACCAGGCCCGGCTGATGGCTCTGGAAGCAGCGCGCCAGAGATTCGTTCATCCGTGGCCCACTCAGTCGTACCATCCCGCGGGCGGCCCCCCCCGAAGCGGTGCTGATTGCGGCGATCGTATCGTCTGTCGAAACCATGGGAGAAAGAAGGGGCCAGTGGGCAGTAACCGGCGTCCCGCCATCAAATTGGGACGCTGGAATGTGTCATTTATCAATAGTTATTTGACAATTCTTTGATCAAGCGGACGGACCATTTCCAGATTCCTCGGCGGGTTGCCGGTTACACCCAGTGGCAGTGGCAGTGGGCAGTGGCCCTTGCATGGCCGCCTGAACCTTTGTGCAGACGCCGCCTACCGCTTCCGTTTGGCACGCCGTTTCCCTTGGGCCTTGCCATTTCGAGATGCCGTTCGACCTGGCGTATCTCTTTTAGTGACGGCCTGGGAACTGCTTTCCGGCGCACTACCCGTAGTTGAATTTGGTGTTTGGGTGGAAGGGATCAGCTTGCGTTCCGCGATCCCCCAGGAACTGGAGGCGATAAAATAGAGACACAATCCGGCCGCAACCTTGAAAAACATCAGCCCCATGAAGATCATCATGTACTTCATGATCTTTTGCTGCATGGCCGCCTGCTCGTTGGCCGCTTCGGGCATAAACATCTTTTGCTGCAAGAGGAACAGGCTGATCGTTACCAAAGGGAGCACGTTCAGGTAGGGTCCCAGCCCTAGAATTCCCACGCCACTGGTGACAAAATCGGGCATGAACGAGGACCAATCGAAAAACATGTCGGGCGCGGCCAGGTTGGAGCACCAGCGAATGCTTTCGCTTAGCAGGGGGGCTTGACGCAACTCCACGTCGACCATCAGCGAGCGATACAAGCCGACAAAAATGGGCAATTGGATCACCATCGGCAAACAACCGGCCATCGGATTGATTTTGTATTTGCGATACAATTCTTGAGTGGCTTGTGACTGCTTCTGCATGTCCCCCTTGTACTTTTCCTTGAGGCGATCCATCTCCGGCTTGAGTTCCTGCATCTTCGCCATGCTCGCCGCCTGCTTGCGACTGATGGGAAACATGCAGCCTCGTACCAACACGGTGAGCAGGATGATGGACAAGCCATAGTTGCCGACAATGCTATAGAAAAAGTGCAATATCCACAGCATCGCCTTGGCCACGCCGGTGAACCAGCCATAGTACTGCAAATTGCTCAAGTTGTATTGCGGATTGCCTGAAGCCTGGTATTGAGCTAACAATTCGGTCCGTTTGGGACCGGCAAAAATACGGTAGGCATGTTGCAGGGAGTCGCCTGGTTCCAATCGGTAGGTCTTGCTGATCAAACGACAACTGACATTGGCATAGCGTCGCTGGGGCGAACGGGCCTTCGGCTTGGGGCCGATCAGGATCGTCTGGGTTTCGGAAATCCAGTGTTCGTCGAGCGATTTTTTTTCTGGTAGCATCATGGCGGCAAAGTACTGCGCGTCAACTCCGACGTACGCCAGCGGGTTGCCTTCGAGGGGAGGTACCGTATCGTCAATCACTTTGGCGGGGCTGAACTGGACTGTATCTCCTCCATCACTGCGGGCCACCACGTCGCGTAGTCCCGAAGCGCCCCAGGAGCGGCCAATTTTATTCGCGTACCACCAACCTTCCACCGGCAGTCCATTGGGACCGTCCAAACGGTAGGCCACTTCACGGGCTTCTCCGGCCAGGTTGCGGATTTCAATTTCCAATTTCAGACTGTAGGCGGGGAAGTCTTGATTGGCCTGCTGCTCGGTCGGCACCGAAGCCAATTGGTATCGCTTAAGGATTTCACATTGCCGGTCAGGGAGCTGCCGGCGAAAGGTAACCGAAGTGTCATCCTGCTTGATGATTTCCCATTGGCTGGAACGGAGTGTGACACGTTCCAGTTCCTCCAGGCCCTGCCCTTCGGCTTTCAGGTCCAATTCATCCTGATCTATTTGTTGCAGGGTCAACAGGAAAGAAGGTTCGTCGACGAATCCTCGGGGCAATTTGTCGGCCCACAGCAGGACATTTTCCGCTTCGGGACGTACGACTTCCAAGGGCCGGCGTCCCAACGTGACCGAGCATGCGAATGGCTCCGAGCCCTCACGCTCGATTTTCAGGGAGAGCGTTTGCCCTGGCTTCGTTCCAGCCAGCACGCGGTGCAGATCCGCGGTGGTCTGAATGGTTTCCTGCTGCTTCACGCCGGCTGCGACAATACGGTCGCCTGACAGCAAGCCGGCAGCCGCGGCTGGCGTGCCTTGCCCTACCGCTCGCGGCCGGGCTCCTCCGGCCGGATCGTCCGTACACTCCAGGTGCCCCAGGTACCCGGTTCGATCTTGCAAATCCCGGTAACGTGGATTTGCCAGCTCGATACGTCGAACCGCGGCCCCCTGGCTGGTCAGGGTAACCAATTGCCGGTAAGACGACTGGGCGTCGATCGAGCCCAGCGTAACATACCGCAAGGGAGCAGCGGGAGCCGGCGCTTCGGCCACTGGCGGTTCCCCCGGTTTTGGATTCTTGGCGCCAGGTTCTTTCGCCATCGGCTCCTTGGCATCCGCGCTATCCGCCACTTGCACCGGGTTCGGTGAGGGGGGGGCATTTTGTTCACCCTGCTTTGGCTCGATCGGTGCGCCCTTTTCTTGGGGGTCCTTTCTTGGGGGTTCAGCTTGCCCTTTCCTTCCTTCAGGTTCCTCCTGGCCATTCGGCTTGTCCTGCTCAGGCAGTTTTTTTTGCTCGGCCAACTCCTGCGGATCGGCCAACTCCTGCGGATCGGCCAACTCCTGCGGATCGGCCAACTCCTGCGGATCGGGCAGTGGAGCAGGGCGTGGTTGCCGTGAAGCCATCCAGAGGCTGTTGAGCATCAGCACGAAAAAGGAAAGAACGAGAAAAGTGACAAATCGGCGATCCACGTGGGCAGTCTTTCAGGTTTGGATTGCGGGCAGGGAAATTCAGGCAGATAGGATGCAGGGTGTGCGGAATGTTTCACTTCACCGATTCAATCATGCGGACCGCATCTGCTACGATTAGGCTCAGTCGCCACTTTGGCTCAATAGCCCGCACTTCGAATTCCGAATTCCGCAATCCGAATTTCCCTACCGTCCTTCCTGGATACGGTCACCGAGAAAATTGTCGAGGTCGGGCGTTTGATAGATCTTCCCGGCTGTAATGCTACGGTCGTAGTCGACACGATGGAAGGTAATGGCCTCGTCTTCCTGGATTACATAACAACTACGCGGATCCCCATCACGCGGCTGGCCGACCGAACCGACGTTGATCATGAATTTTTCATCTCGAATCCGAAATTGGTAATCGGTTTGATCCGGTGTAATGAATTCCATGCTCTCGAGAAATACGCCTGGCACATGGGTATGTCCTTGGAAGCTGCCTTTGACAATCAAGCCAAATAGCTTTTCCATCTTCTTCTGGTTGTAGATATCTTCGGGAAAAACGTATTCATTGACCGGATTGCGTGGTGATCCATGAACGTACAGCCATGGGTCATCACGGCTAATTCTTGGCAAGGTGCCGAGGAAATCCCAACGCCGGTCAATGCGATCGCGCGGGCCCCCGGAATTCTCCAACTGTTCGCGGGTCCAAAAGATGGCCCGTTCCGCCCCACTGTTAAATCCTTCTGGATCGAACATGGCTCCCTGGTCATGATTGCCCAGCAGAGCGGTATGGCAGTGGTCCATCACATGATCGAGGCATTCGCACGGATTTGGCCCGTAACCTACGATATCCCCCAGGCAATAGATTTCGTCCACGTGTTGATCGGCAATATGCGCAAGCACCGATTGAAGTGCTTCAAGATTGCCATGGATATCACTGATGATCGCGCGTTTCACGGCCTGGACGACTTTTTAGGGGTAGGATTCCATCGACGAAACGACCCCTGCGCGGCCAAAGAGCACCCGAGACAACCACAGGATCCGCATCCAGGAAGCTCGTTGCCGGGCCGCGAGATACAAAACCATGGGTGCGCAAACCTAGCACGCAAGGAATCACCGAACCGTCAGTTTAGGTTGCTCCACGGCAAGGGTCAAGCACAGCCACGCGTTGGCCCCTCCAATGGAGACAAATGAGCCTCCAATGGATACAAATGAGTAAGCCCCCTATTGCAGATTCCGGCCAACTATGCTCAAACCAGAGGGTGAAATCTCCTTCCTCCCCTGCCAAGAGATCCCAGCCTGGAGCTCCCGATCTGGTGCGTGTGCTTGCCTTGGAAACCAGCGGTCGCCATGGGTCGATTGCCATTCTCAAGGGTCAGTCGGATGGAGCAGCTCAAGTCGTTGACCAGCTGAGTTTGGCCGCTGTCCCGCGAACGGCAGAATCGTTGCTGCCAGCGATAGGGGAGATATTGGACCAGGCTGACTGGCCTCCCCGCAGCATCCAGTTGGTCAGTGTTATTACGGGTCCTGGCTCATTTACCGGCTTGCGGGTGGGAGTCACCACTGCCAAAACCTTTGCCTATGCCGCGAATTCAGAGCTGGTGGGCATACACACCTTGACCGCCCTGGCCATGCCCGTACCAGGGTTTTTCAGCCAGCCAGGGTTCCCCGGTCAACCGATGATCTCCAGTCAAAGATCTGGCTCCAGGCGACTTGGGGCCATTCTCAATGCTCAGCGGCAAGAACTGTTTGCCGCTTGTTATGAGTCTGCGGGCAGCGTCGGGACGGCTCCCGCCACGCGGGTGTTGAGCATCTCCGCCTGGTTGGGTTTGCTCCAGCCGGGTGATCAGGTTGTGGGCCCACCTCTGGAGAATCTAGCCTCACGGTTACCCCAGGGCGTGGAAACCGTGCCAAAGCGGTGGTGGCAACCCGACGCGGTCTCGGTCGGCCAATTGGGAATTATCCTGGCCCTGCAGGCCAATCAAGTCCAACCGATGGAACTGGTACCTCAATACTATCGCCAGAGCGCGGCCGAGGAGAAGGCGGACAGGCTGTAAGCCACAGGTGACAGGCCACAGAGAAGCCACGGGAGCGTAACCCGGTATCGGTATCGGTATCGGTATCGGTATCGGTATCGGTATCGCAATCGATATCGGCATCGCAATCGAAATCGGCATCGAAATCGGCATCGAAATCGGCATCGCAATCGCAATCGAAATCGAAATCGAAACGGACTGGAATATAGGACGTACGGGCCTCGACCCCGATGGGAATCCAAAACCTCC
>JAJRWS010000098.1 GCA_024276705.1 Planctomycetota bacterium
AATCCTTGAGGAGGAGCAGCCCGACTGGGAGAAAAAGCTAACATGTGAGACGGAGAGGAATGGAATGGTGGTTGCGGGTGGCGTCCCAGAAGGCTGAGCCGAAGACGCCAGGCCAATGCCACATGCTTTGAGCCGTAGGCGCTAGCCTCGGGTGCCCGCGGAAACTGGGATTGCCGCACACAAGCCCATCGCGGCGGAGTAGAGCTAAAATCCCAGAGGCTGAGCCGAATGCGCTAGCCTCGAATATCTTGGAGACAACGCAAACCCTACAAAACCCGAGCCTGGTCCCGAAGGGATGGCCCTATACCAGCCCAGGGTGCAGCGAAGCGAGGTGCGAGCGGAGCGAAACCCTGGGTTACAATGAATATCACCGTGAAACCCCGAAGGGGTGGCCCTAAAGTAATGGCAGGGTGTTGGAAGATTGCAGGGCCTTTACACCGAAAAGCTAAAAGCCACCGCAAGTGGAGAAACCAATAAGATGATCCATCACACAAGACTGCTGGCAATGCTGGTACTAGGCTTCACTCTGCTGCAATGCGACCAGGTGCTTGCGCAGCGAGCCCGCAGCTACCGGCCGTCGAGGCCGACCACCAGCCCTTACCTGAATCTGCTCCGCCCAAACACCAGTGGAGTGCCCAACTACTATTCGTTCGTACGTCCCGAGCAGCGGCAACGTGAATTCAATCTACATGAACGGTCGCTACGCCAGCAGCAAGCGCGCAAGTTGGGAAAAATCGAGAGCGATCTGATACAAGGCCAGGCGCCTATCCATTCCACGGGGACCGGCAGCGGTTTCATGATGCAAGGCACGCGATCGAGCTTCATGGCCCCATCGCGCTACTACCCGCAAGCCGGCGGCGGGCCTCAAGCCCGTGGCATCCAGCCAAGACGCTAGCACAGACAATCGGCCAAGGCACCCAAAAAGGCCTAAGCTTCGTCCACAGGGTTAGCATTCCCAACTTCTGTCCCCTCTCCCTCGCAATAGGGTCGCGTGAAATGCTGTCACAAAGCTAGATATTCTCGCCCCCCTCTAGCCACCCCCCCCATTGAGGGGAAGTAATTAGGGTGATGAGGCCGAAGCGGGGGGGGGGCAGGAACGGGCTTGTCGTGTTTGCCGCGAGTGGGTCGAGGAGGGCAAGCCACCCCCCCTTGTGTGGCACGCTCTGGAGCCAGGGCAAGAGATGATAAGAAGATCAACAGGCGAGAGCCCCCTGGCGAAGGGCGTGGTCGGCGCGCAGTGGACTCCGGCGCAAGCGATCCGGAGTGACGCACCACACCCTTCGTACCTCTGATGTGCCACATCATGAGCACCTAAGCGACTGAAGGATCTCTCGTTGGGTAGGTTTACGGATTGCAGCAATCAGAAGATCTTTCGCTGCGAACAGACAAGAACACCTCGATTACCCGGAAACGCTAAGGCTCACCCACTCACCCCAAGCCGGTAGAATTTGCGATGGCAGTTGTAACACCGCAGTACTTTGATAAACCAGCGTAAAACAAAGACTTGCGCCCGCATACCGCTGCGACTGAGGTGAACATCGTTTGAATGGCAGCGGGGACAAACCATCTGGGGGCGGCTCGAAGGCTCACGGCTCAATTGGGTACGATCGGGTGCCGCACCATAAGTCTCTATCGGAATGCACACCGCCTGCCGACCTGACAAGCACCAGCCCGCAACAGAACTGGAACAACCCGCGCCAGCGCGCGATGAATCGGCACGAAGCCCCCCTCAAGAGCCGCGATCAAGGTTCCCATTCGTACTAGGGCAGCAGATACCAGCGAAAACACATGCCACCGTGACTCCAGTTCCTTGCGGGAAACCACCACAAAAACGATAGTCACCGCAACTCCACGATTCACACCGCATCTTTGCCCGATCGTACAGTTCCCAGAACATCTACCAGGACAGCGCGGGCCGATTAATTTCACGCCCAACGAAAAAATTCCGTCCATTTCAGCAAAAAACCTGTTTAAATTGTTGCCTCGTTAAAACTGCATGGCTATACTGGGTGTTGGATTACGCCCCCATCCACATAGATCGCACTACATGTGGGATCGCAGAAGATACAGTGGTTCTGATGAAAACTACAGCGCAAGCCCTCACCCTACTGGTTCTATTTTTTGGCTGCCATACTGCTGCCAATGCATCGATTTACGTCGATGTCGGCAGCAAAGTAACCTTCGGCAACGGGCCAGGAACCGATGCGGGAAGATTTTTCGCAACTGGCACAAATTCTTCCGGCGATGCGCTCACTCCGTTCGATACATTCTGCACCGAAACGGGCGTCAACCAATTCATCAATTTTACCGACACCTACAAAGTCGTGGCCATCGGCACTCAAACATCGGGGGAGCCGGGCGATCCGAGCACCATCCGTACCCTGACTCCACTCGTGGCATGGGCCTACACACAATTCCGTAGTCAAAACCTCGACGCCACCTATGGCCTGGCCGGATTTGACTTCGACACAGCGACTACTAACTCATCGCGTGATTCCGCCAACTCGCTGCAAAATCTGATCTGGGGCAATCTGAATCTGCCTTATGCGGGAACCGTTATCTCAGCAGCCCGGACGTTGTGGGAAGCGAATTTCGCCAATGCAACCGCTGCGTATGGCAGCGACCCCAACGATCCCAATGGCTGGGATCCAACCAGCCTGGGCAATGTCAGGATCATGCAACTCACCAGTCTCGATGGCAAAGTGACCAAGCAGGACCAGGTGGTCATGATCCCGGTCCCTGAGGCAACCAGCCTGGCTATCTGGTCGTTGTTGACTGCCGTTGGCGCAATGGGCCTGGTCTATCGACGCAAGTAGGCTGTCCGCGGCAAGATTCTCACACGTATCGACAGCCTGAGTGTGTGCGCAAACAGTTGCTTCTTCTGGTGCGCCCTCACAGCGAACCATTGGGACAAGGTGCAAAGCGCAATCGCGTGAACACGTTTCGGCAATTTCACTCGCTGGCGCTTCGGGCTCGTATTTCGTATGCTTTCACATGATCGTGTCGTGCCGGACCAGGTAAGGCATTTTTCCTTGTTCGATATTCATGATTCCATCTCTGAATGTTTGCATCTTTCCAACTTTACAGTTGGGCCATTTCAGGTGGCTGAAGCGTGTATCTGTGCTTTGCAACAGCATGATTTTTGTGTGTGGCACGTCCCAGAGCTTCCGGCGATGGGCGTGGTGTTATATCTACCAGTACGCAATCTTCTCCGCTCCCACGTGAGCCCTGGCTGGACCCACAGCAGCCAGCCAACCTCGCTTACAACGAACACTTCTGTTCCACAATACGCAAGGCAACTGCAGTCAATACAGGAGGGAAAGATTCCATTTTTAAGCCCCAAACGACCAATCAATTTGCCCCCAACCAGAACGCCATTGTATAATGGATGCTGCTGATCAAAAGCAGTTCCATACCCCAACGACCTCCCACCCCCTCACCACCCTCACACTTCAACATTCAACACTCCTTGTTCGATATTCGATATTCCGCGATTCTAATGCTTTCCAGCCGTGTTCAATCCGTGGCTAACCTCCGATTTCATTTTTCAAACAAACCGCCCCGATGCGGACCTCTGAGTACCTGCCCCTGCTCCTTGCACGATGGGCTTGTGCCGGCTATTCCAGTTTCCGCGGGCACCCGAGGCTAGCGCCTACGGCTCAGCCCACCGGAACGCCACCCGCACAACCATTCCACCCCTCACTCATTCCGCTTCATTCGCATAGCACCCTCAGACCCACTGAAACGCCACCCACACAACCCTTCCATCTTTCCGCCGTCCCTCTCCCGCACACGGACGCAATGCAAACGGTGCACACTCGCCAGCACGAGGCAACAAGAATGACCTGCTTTCGAACACGATTCCTGGCCACTTTTTCCTGCTTGATACTTGCAGCCAACACTCAAGCTGGGGCAGCGCTCACTTTCTTCCCCGGCGACCCGGACGGCTGGACAACGGCCGTGAGCAATGCGGGATATGCAGTGGAAGCGTTCGCTACCGATCCCAACAACGTAGCCCTCGCCAACGAAGTAGCTTCACCTCCAGGCGAGGGTGACGATTTGGGAGAGCTACTCACCTTTGACCAGGCCAATACCCTCTTGTCCGGGAGTTTTACTTTTGCAACTCAGGCACAAGGACAGACCCTGGTCTATCGCGACCAGGTCACCGGCGACTTTCACCCATTCGACCGACCCGACGCAATTGAGGTGAATATTACCGATGGCGGTACCCTCTATGCGTTTGCGTTGGAGATCCACGACCTGGAGTCTGACAGCGGCGATGCCACGGTAGAAATATTCTCGGGGGCCACGCCACTTGGTTCGACCGACAACCTGGCCCGCGCGCCGGCAACATTTTTTGGCGTAATCTCAGACGAGCCTTTTGACCGTATCACCTACAGTGGCACCACGGTGGACGGCGTCCCGTTTGGGCAGGAGAGCTTTGCGAATTTCCAATTCGCTTTCGCTGCCGATTGTGATCCTGGAATACTCGGCGATTTTAATTGTGACAAGCGGGTGGATGGCGACGACCTGGTTCTCTGGCAGCAATCCTTTGGCCTGGACGACGGAGCGGATGCCGATGAAGATGGCGACAGCGATGGACGCGATTTTCTCATCTGGCAACAAAACCTCGGCACCGACTTGAATCCGCCTGCGGTTGCTGCCGTGCCAGAACCGGCCAGCATCGGACTCCTTGTCGGCGCCGTCCTCTGCCTGACCCGCTTCCAGGGTCAGCAACGCTGACCTCATCTTTCCACTTCATCACTCCTTGTTCGATATTTCCTCTACCGCCTACGGCTCAGTGGTTGGAATCGACAAATAAGCAAGTGGCATTGGACCTACATCTGTGCCTCACACACACCTGATTTCCACCATCCCATCCTCCCGCCTTTGCCCCAATGCCGTTCAATTAACGCTTTTATTCCGGTTAGATCCAGCCATTGTCATCCTGAACCGAGTAGTACGAGGCGAAGGATCTCCTTTAGCTCCATGAACTTACGAGAGATCCTTCAGTCGCTTAGGCTCCATCAGGATGACA
>JAJRWS010000099.1 GCA_024276705.1 Planctomycetota bacterium
AGAATGGAAGAATGGTATGGTGACGCCAGGATGGTTGATTAAATCGTTGCCCATTCGTTCTGCTCGGGATTGGCAGGCGGGGCAGGCGGAAATCGCCCGCCAGCGATATGGTGTGATTGAGACGGTTGCCGGCCACTTGGGTGCCCTTCATTTTCGACCGTGGCCAAAATTGTTCGCCTGGCCCGAGTTTTGGCCCGTGGGGGCCGATTATCACGCTTCGGGGCAGGCGGATCACTGTTTGCTCTACTACAATCAGCCCCGCCGGCATTCGCAATTTCTGGCTTTGCGTTACATGGTTTCTCAGCGTGGGACTTCCTATGCGACCTTCCGTGCCGGGTTGGAAGTGCTCGATTGGGTCGCCGAGCTCAAACGGTCCGATACCCTACTTTGCGACGCAGCCAATAGCCGGCTCTCCGAACGACTCATGAATCGATTCGGTTGGCAGCCGCATAAGCCATCGCGTTGGCACCGCAACTATATCAAACGATTTTACGGCCAATATCCGGCCAGGACTCAGGCACCCTTTGCAAACCAATCGGGGTGAGTGCTAGCGGGTGCAGCCCAATTGGTCTTGTAGCCGAAAGGGGTGATTGCTACGGTCCTTTCGCCAATCTTTCCTCCTATCCTCATGAGACGTTCACGGTGCTTCGAGCTTCTTTATTGCTGGCTTTAGGTATGTTGCCGCTGCTGGCTGGCTGTGGCCGGTTTGTCTTCAAACCCAAGGAACAGGCCAACGCGATGCAGCAGCAACAACTGCAGACGCTGGCGCAGCAAAACCAGGAATATCAGAGTCGGGCTCAAACTCTCGATAACGACAACCAGGAGTTGGAATCGCTGCTGGCTCAGTCGCGGCAACAAGTGCGTTTGCTCAACGATGAACTGGTTGCCACGCGGGGCACGCTGAAAACCACGACGGACCAATTGGTGGTACTGCAGAGCAACCACGAGCAGCTTCGTCATAAAACGACAGCCCTGCTGGCTTCATCGCAGAAGCGTTCCCGAGCGGAAATCCATGCAAACAACAGCCTGTTAAAAAATCTCACGGTGGGGAACCTGCCAGGTATCGAGGTGCGGCAGGATGGCGACGTGGTACGGGTTGAAGTTCCCGGCACCCAGCTCTTCGTGCCCGGGAGTAACTACCTGGTCAATGGGGCCGATCAGTTGTTGAAAAACGTGGCTACCGAGCTGAGGCGAAATTTCCCCGATCAGATTATCGGTATCGAAGGACACACCGACAACACGCCCACCCATTCTCAGCAGTTCCCCAGCAACCACCACCTCTCCTCCGCTCAGGCCCTGACCGTCTACAATACGCTTGTTCAGCAAGGTACCATTCCCGAGCAGCAGTTGTTCGTGATAGGTCATGGCTCCAACCAACCGGTTGTCTCCAATGCCACGGAAGCCGGGAGGATTCGCAATCGGCGTATTGAGCTGGTCGTCTATCCAGAGCGGTTTGCCAGCCGGTAAGCAACGTCCAATCATTTAATGTCATGTTTGTGTCCATGATGTGCACGTATCTTGCCCGTACAATCGGTAAATTTTTGCAACCACGAAAGATACGAAATTACACGAAATATTCAATGAACCTGTCTTTTCCACTCTAGCTTCGGATGGTGGCCGAAGTTTACGACTAATCTCTGTCATCGCACCTGTCCTGTCTTTAATTTCGTGTCCTTTCGTGTTTTTCGTGGTTGTAATTGAATCCCTCAAGCCGAGAAGTGATTTCTGCGTCCAAAAACGACAGTTATTGATTATGTGTCCGACCTGTGAACGGTTAGCATGAGCGGCTACAACTTATCTGCGTTATCTGCGGGCTTCTTTCGACTTCAAAGCAGACGCTGAGGATCTGATAAGTTTCTTCTTCAAGAAGGTGTTCATTGCTCATGCTGTCTCCCATTGGCTCTTATTCAAGGAGGCCCGCGGATAACGCAGATTGACGCAGATGATTCGATTGGGAAGTGACCAATGGCGCATAAGTCTCCCGGCCTCATTTCTCTTGCCTTTGGATATGCCATTAACGTATCACCGAATCTACGGCCTGTGAACGATTACGGGGGGCAGGCTCTCAGTCCTGTTTAGGGACAGACCCTGTTTCAGAGCAAGGTCTCGTGTTCCAAAGGGTCTACCCTCTGAAAACCGGGACGCTTGAATTGACGGCCATTCTGTGCGATATTTGCAGCTCCCCACCCATTCGCATGCACCGATGGAAGCACAGGCTGTTACCATGCAAATCTGGCCGGCAATCGATCTCCGAGGCGGCAAATGTGTCCGTCTTCAGCAGGGTGATTACGGCCGCGAAACGGTCTTTGACGACAATCCTGTGGCCGTTGCCCGCCAATTCCAGCAGCAAGGGGCCCAGCACCTCCATCTGGTCGATCTGGATGGTGCCCGCGAGGGCAGACCGGTCAATTTGGAGACGGTTCGGGCCATTGTGGAAGAGGTCGATCTGGAGTGTGAACTGGGCGGAGGAATACGCGATGCGCATGCCATCGAGGAATTGCTGAGTATTGGGCTAAATCGTTTGGTACTGGGAACTTCGGCTTTGAAGCGGGCCGATTGGTTCGCTGAAATGTGCCGGACGTTTCCAGGCCAATTGGTTCTGGGGATCGATGCTCGCGACGGCCGCGTGGCGACCGAGGGCTGGCTCGAAACGAGTTCGGTGGAAGCCACTGAACTGGCATGCAAGTTCCAAACGCTGCCGCTGGCCGCCATTGTCTATACCGACATTGCCACCGACGGCATGCTGCAAGGCCCCAATGTGGCGGCGATGGCTGAAATGCAAAGGCTAGTTTCCCTGCCGGTCGTTGCTTCGGGCGGAGTCACCACAGCCCAGGACGTTGCGGAACTGGCCCGTGCGGGTCTGGCTGCGGCAATTATCGGACGTGCTCTTTACGAAGGCGCTATGACCTTGTCCGAGGCGCTGGTTGTGTCGGGTCAGGCAGAGACGGGGCAGGCAGAGACGGGTCAGGCAGAGACGGGTCAGGCAGAGACGGGTCAGGGGGAGTCTGGTCAGGCGAAACTTGGGGCAACCAAACAGGAGGGCGGCGCCGCTGGCCCCGCATCATAATACATCGCGGGCGGCCATGCACCGTCCGCAATGACCATTGGATATAGCAAATCGAGGAACATTTCATGGCCAAAAGCGTCACGGACATTCGCAACCTTGTCATCTGTGGACACGGCAGCGCGGGGAAAACTTCCCTGGTGGATAAACTGCTTATTCAAAGCGGTGCCGTCCAGGGGAACCCCAGCGTGGATGCCGGCACCAGCCTGTGTGATTTCGACGAGGAAGAAAAACATCATCATCATTCCATCGAGTCCACCGTCACGCATTTCGACCATGCGGGGAAGCATATTCATTTGATCGATACCCCGGGCTATCCCGATTTGGTGGGGCAAATGATCGGTGCGTTGCGAGCCGCGGATACCGCGCTGATTGCCATCGATGCGCATGCGGGCATTAAGGTGAACACACGGCGTGCATGGGAAGAAGCGGGCAAGGCAGGGTGTGGCCGCATCCTGGTGCTGACGAAACTCGATGCGGACAATATCGATTTTCCTGGTCTGATCGACACCATTCGCGAAGTATTTGGAAATCCGTGCACGTTGCTCAATGTGCCTCTGGGGCTGAGTGATTCCCTGCGCGGTGTTGTCAGTACCTTGAAGTTGCCCGAGAAAACCGACGATGCCATGGTCGATCCGGCTGCCATTCATGAAGCCCTCGTTGAGTCGATCATCGAAGTCGATGATGAAGTGATGGAACGCTATTTTGAAGGGGAGATGCCGTCGGACCAGGAGTTATCACGGCTGATGACCCAGGCAATTTCCAATGGCACATTGGTACCGATCGTATGCGTTTCGACTAACAAGGATGTGGGGATCACCGAGTTGATGGATGTATTGGCCAACGTGGCGTTGCCTCCTTCGGCCTGGACCATCCAAGGCGATGCCGGTGCCGACGGCGATGAAATGGTCATCAAGCCGGATCCGGACGCGCCGCTGGTGGCCCAGGTGTTCAAAACGCGAATCGATCCGTTTGTCCAGCGGCTCAGTTTCATCCGTGTTTTTGCCGGTACGTTGAAGAAAGATTCGACTCTCACCTCGCCGGAAGCGCGTAAGGGGATTAAAATTGGTCCGCTCTTGACGGTCCAGGCCGGTGATACAAGCCCGGTGGACGAGGCGGGCCCTGGCGCGATCGTGGCGGTTGCCAAATGCGAGGATTTGCACACGGGGACTTCATTGGGTGATGTGAAGCTGCCGCCGATTGGGTTTCCAATGCCGATGGTGGGTTTGGCGGTGGAGCCAAAAAGCCATAGTGACGATGCGAAGCTCTCCGGCGCGTTGCATAAGATCACCGAGGAGGACAGCACCATCCACTTGGAGCATGATCCCGAAACGAAAGAGATGGTACTCACCGGGATGAGTGAGCTGCATTTGACGCTGATCCAGGAGCGGCTCAAGCGGCGTGACAAGGTGGAAGTGGTCACCAAGGATCCAAAAATTCCCTATCGTGAGACGATCCAGGCGGATGCCGAAGGAAGTTATCGCCACAAAAAGCAGTCGGGTGGTTCCGGCCAGTTTGCCGAAGTCCATATCCGCATGTACCCGTTCCCCGAGGGGACCGACGTGGATGAATATGCGGTGAAAGACCGTTTTCCGCATCTCAAAAGCAAGCACTATCACGAGAAAAGCAATTTCCTGTGGCTCGATTCGGTGGTAGGTGGCTCGATTCCCGGTAACTTCATGCCGGCGGTGGAGAAAGGTTTCCTGGAAAGACTGCGGCAGGGTGTGATTGCTGGCTACCCGGTGCAGAATGTCTGTATCGAGGTTCATTTTGGCAAGGACCATCCGGTCGACAGCAATGAGACGGCCTTCAAGATGGCTAGCAGCAAGGTATTCGCCGAAGTGTTTAAAAAAGCTCGACCTGGCTTGCTCGAACCGATGGTCACGATGCACGTGACCGTTCCGGCCGATTATGTGGGCGATGTTTCCAGCGACCTGTCGACCCGTCGAGGGCAGATGTCCGGAATGGAGTCGGCCGGTGGCGGGATGACCACCGTGGATGCGCGGGTGCCATTGGCCGAGGTTTCCACCTATGCTCGCACCCTCTCCTCCATGACGGGAGGTCAAGGCAGCTACTCGATGGAATTCTCGCATTATGATGTGATGCCAGGCAATGTTCAGCAGGAAATTCTGGCCCAGGCTAAAGTCAAGGAAGATGAAGACTGACTTTGCTGTGACAAGGCAATAGCACCAGTATTCGGGGGAGATGGGGGAAATATGCGGACATTAACCTCGACCGATTGGAATCGTTGCGTTATCCTTGGTTAAGGGGACGATCGGGCAACACGGCCATGGAACAGACTCTTTTGGAGTCACGGTTGTTGGCCACCACACCGTATTGTAACCGGCGCATGCAAGCATGGTGACCGGTTTGTGGATATCTATGAATTGTACATTTTTTGCTATCTGTTCACGGATGATAGGGTGGGAGGTGTGCGCGCCGGTTTGTGCTGTAGGTTCTAGTTTGAGGTGGCGGGTCCTATTGAATCGGGCCCTATTGTTGGTTTTCTCTTTGCTGCCTCTGTCGGCGTACGGCTTGACCATCGAATTGAACTACGACTACGACGTGAACGGGTTTTTCGATCCCCAGACAATCGAGGGAGCCAAGGCCAGGGAAGCGTTGGAGTTTGCAGTTCAAGCGTTTGAGCCATTCACGGATCAGCTTCTGGCGATTCAGCCTGATGGAACTAATAGTTGGACCGCCCGGATTACGCATCCGGGCACCGGAGCGCCGAATTATCCGGTGGCCAATCCGGAAGTGTCGGCCGGCACGTTGCTGGTGTTTGCGGGTGCCTGGGATTTGCCCGACACTCAAGTCGGCTTGGGAGGGCCTGGGGGCTGGGAAGCCCAGGGAACCACCGCATTCGTGGATGTCCTGCGTAATCGTGGTCAGGGGATTACCAAAGATAAATATGGAGTTGCCGTTGATTTCGGGCCATGGGGCGGAGCCCTGGCGTTTGATACGACGGGTCCCGATGGAAATCCTCGAGATTGGCATTTTGATGTCGATACCAGACCCTCTGCAGGCCAGACCGATCTGCTATCGGTCGCGGTCCATGAACTGGGGCACACCTTTGGGTTTGGAATCTCGGATTCGTTTTACCGCAAAATCGATGGCGACCTGTTTACCGGCGCGACGGTAATAGAATTGAACGGCGTCGCGGGTGTCCCGATCGCGCCTGGCCACTGGGCAAGTGGTACGAGAAGCCCACCTTATGATAATGGACCTCGAGCCGCCATGGGCGCGTCGCTTATATTGGGGTCGCGAGTCGGTTTTTCACCGCTTGACTACGCAGGGCTCGCAGATACCGGCTGGGAGGTTCCCTCCGCTTTGCTCGGCTTACCGGGAGATATGGATAGTGATCTGGATGTTGATGGAGTGGACTTGATGCGTTGGCAGCGTGGTTTTGGCATAACAAGCGGTGCTTCCCTGGTCTTGGGCGACGCCGATGGCGATGGCGACGTCGACCGCTACGATGGCTGGATTTTGCGGCGTAATTTGGGGGCCAGGGCCACCACGCTGCCTGGCTTGGCTCAGGTTCCCGAACCGACAACCTTGGGCCTATGTTTATCGTTGGGCCTGTTTTTTTTCTCGCGCCGCATCGAATTGGCGGATTCGCTCGATGGATGACAGCAGCCCTGTTGTTTGGTAGAATCGGTAGTTCCAGGCAGTGGCCGATGAAGCCGACCCGGACAACGTGCTAGCTGCTAAAAACGCCGGTCTTCGGGCGGTTTATCGTCCTGGCCCGCGTGGAACGGAGTGGCTATTTGGAGGCATTGGCAGGAGACTGCGAAGAATGGTTAAACCTGGCAAGGTATTGATGCCGATGGAAAGGCAGTCGCTTTGCCATCGCCTGGGGTGGTTCAGCCGCCGGGCTCTATTTCGATGTGTATAATGTTCCGTATGGGCTACGTGATGCAACCAACCGCACGCCGCTGTTGCCGCTGTACGTGTCCGGCTTAAGCCGGACCTTCTTGCCCACCTGGATGTCAGGGATTTAGGACGTCAGGGATTTAGGACGTCAGGGATTTAGGACGTCAGGGATCTGGGACGTCAGGGATCTGGCGTTGTCTGTTACATTCTAAACCGCGAACGAGCCAATGGGCGGCAACGAGCTGCCAGGAGTTCCATGATGGCGACCGACTTTAGACTGAAAGATCAGTTACCCGCGCTGACCCAGCGACTGGTTGACTCGTACGAACAGGTGGGCAGCATCAATCACCTGGGCCATTGCCCGTTGCCAAGTTACAAGGAAATCATTGCGGCAACGGGTGAATTGATTGAAATTTTATACCCGGGTTATCGTCGACGCGAAGGGTTGCATCGAGCGAATATCCAGTACTACGTAGGTGATTTAATTGACCGGTTGCACGATCGGCTCACGACTCAAATCGGCCGCGCCTTGCGCCACGACGATGGAGCGACTCACGACTGCGAGAATGCCCAGGATTACGAAGCCTTGGGGCAAACCAAAACGATGCAGTTTTTGGGGCAACTGCCTGAGTTGCGTACCCGCCTGGCTACGGATGTCAACGCGGCCTACGAAGGTGATCCCGCCTGTAAAAATCTGGATGAAGTGATTTTCTGCTATCCAGGCCTGGAAGCGATCACTGTCTACCGATTGGCCCACCTGCTGGAAGAGCTGGAAATACCATTTATCCCGCGGATGATGTGTGAGTGGGCCCATCGCCGGACAGGCATCGACATCCACCCTGGGGCGACTATTGGCGATCACTTTTTCATCGACCATGGGACGGGTGTTGTGGTTGGCGAAACGTGCGAGATAGGGGAGCACGTGAAGATTTATCAAGGCGTGACGCTGGGCGCCTTGAGCTTTCCCACGGATGGTGAAGGAAACCTGGTCCGTGGACAAAAGCGGCACCCAACCATCGAGGACCGAGTGGTCATCTATGCCAATGCGACGATCCTGGGGGGGCGTACGGTCATCGGTCACGATGCGGTGATCGGATCCAACGTCTGGCTGACTCGCGGGGTCGATCCTCAGGTAACCGTACTCCTGGAAAAACCAAAACTCAACATCCGCAGTGAAGAGCCGGACGATCTACGACCCGAGTCGGGCTTGTCCTAGTGCCGTAACTTGTAAATATCATGTCACCAAGGCGATAGATTGCCTATCTTCTCTCGTCCTTGCCCAGCTTTCCCGCCAGGTGCGGGGACGGGATTTTTGCTGTGCCTTCACGGGACGGCCTGTGTAGGTCCACCGAAATGGTCGTGCAAACGTCCGATTGAAATAGTCGATGAAGCGTAACAAGCGATCCTTTAACTCTTGCTTCGATGCGAAACTCCCTCGCGCAACGGCACGGCGATGAACGATCCCAAAAACTATTTCGATTTGGTTCATCCAGGAACTGTGCTTCGGAGTAAAGACACAACGAATGCGACGACTCAGATCGGTCAGAAATGCCTGACGCGTTGCCATCGATTTCATAACTCCGGATTTTCCTTTCTTGCCCAGAGTCGTCTCGTCGATGCCTTCGATACCGGCGATGTAATCGACCAACGAGGCACTGCAGTGCACGTTCAGATTGTCCATCACAAGAACCCAACCTGCTTCAGGGTCGGTCTGTACTAGATTATGAACATGACGAACAAAGTCGTCCTCGGTGCGAGTTGTGCCAATCGTTGGAGCGATCATCTGCCCTGTGACGACATGCCAGTTGCCAATCAGACACAATGTGCCGTGACGTTTGTATTCATATTCAATCCGCTCGGGTTGACCCGGTTGCATCGGAATCTTCTTCGCGATGCGCTCGGTCGCTTGGACGCCAGGCATTTCATCAATCGACACCGTATGCGTATTGGCCTGAAAATACAGGTCCGGAGCCTCTTGGTAGGTCTGACAAACAAGCCGCACCTGCTGCTCAAAGACCTTTTGGTTCTTCTCTTTTTTGTTGAGCCAGTACTTGCTGCGGTGAGGCTGAAGGTCCGCTTCCTTCAGATAGCAACCGACTTGGCTGATCGATATCGTGGGCACGATCTGACGCTTGATGACTTCGTCGGTCAACTCGCGATGCGTCCAATTATCGATCGGTCGACCCGACAATTCTGGCAACTCACAGGCAACTGCCAGGATCTGCGTGACTTGCTCGCCGGTGAACGTGCCAGGCGAACCGTAACGAGGTGCGTCGCTTAAAGTCTGTTCAATCGATCGCTTGAGCGTCGCATGGTTTTCGTGACATTCAATCGAAATGAGTGCTGGCCATGAATCCGCCCATCGACGTCGCCACAAACCAACTTGCTGGCGATTCAAGCCA
>JAJRWS010000100.1 GCA_024276705.1 Planctomycetota bacterium
GATCCCGATCCCGATCCCGATAAAATTGACTACGGAACGATTAAATTCTGCCAGTCACCCCGGTAAAGCCGGGGGTTTTTTCAGAAGCATTCGGGCGGTACCCGGCCGCGGCAAATTACGCTTTTTCTTCTGCCGGCTAAACGGAGACGAGAATTTCAATATATTGTTCTTGGGCGTCCCACTTGTAGCATCCGCCGGAGATTGGTATATTCTCGGGCTTGGAGAATGTGCCTCATGGCACGTATTCCTGGCGCCGTAGCTCAATTGGTTAGAGTACTGGACTGTCGATCCAGTGGTTGCGGGTTCGAGTCCCGTCGGCGTCGTTCGAGAACCAGGTGAGCCGGGAAAAGCCACCACCGATTAAGGTGCTTTACACACCATGGTGTGGTTGGTTTTACCCAGTACTGGCCTGGTAGGTCTACAGAGCCCAATTCCCCCACGTGATCAGAGTGGTCTGTTATGCAAAGCGGCATTCATCCTAAATACTTTGAGACCCAAGTCTCCTGCGGCTGTGGCAACTCTTTTACCACCCGCAGTACCCGCAAAGAGCTCAAGGTTGATATTTGCAACTTGTGCCATCCGTTTTACACGGGAAAGCTAAAATTCGTCGACACGGCGGGGCGTATCGAGAAGTTTAAAAACAAATTCGCCAAAGCCGGTTATGCCAGCCTGAAAAGAGGGTCTGGCAAGAGCGTTAAAGCCGACGCCAAATAAGCGATCGGTCCATGCGTGATCTTCTAGAAAAAAAACTCGGCCGCTTTGAGGAGCTGGAACAGCTTCTCGTCGACCCGGATGTTCTCACCCATTCTTCCCGCCTGGCTGCGGTTGCCCGGGAACATGGCTCGCTCAATCGCCTCGCTTCCAAATATCGCCACTTCAAAGAGCTGATCGACGAGATCAATGGCACGCGTGAAATGGCCGAGGGGCCAGACGCCGAACTTCGTGAGCTGGCCGCGGCGGAATTGCCCCAGCTGGTGGAAGACCGGGAAAAGCTGTGGAACGATCTGCTCGAACTCACGCTGGGTGGCGAGGATGCCAATCGTAGCCGCTGCATCATGGAAATTCGAGCTGGCACGGGAGGTGACGAAGCGGCCCTGTTCGCACGGGACCTGTACGAAATGTACAAGCACCATGCGGCCACCAAGCGTTGGAAAATTGAAATCCTCGACCACCATGCCACCGAACTGGGTGGATTCAAGGAAATTTCGCTGGGCATCCAAGGCGAGGGGGTCTATCGTGAACTGCAGTACGAAAGTGGCGGCCATCGCGTTCAACGCGTACCTCAGACAGAAACGCAAGGCCGCATTCACACCTCAGCAGCCACCGTGGCCGTGATGCCCGAGCCCGAAGATGTGGAAATCGACCTGAAGCCAGACGACTATCGGCTGGATAAATTTTCCGCCAGTGGCCCCGGCGGGCAGCATGTGAACCGTACCGAGTCGGCTGTCCGTTTGACTCATCTGGAAACGGGTATCGTCGTGCAGTGCCAGGACGAAAAAAGCCAGCATAAAAACCTGGCTAAGGCGATTCGCGTATTGAAAACCCGACTTTACGAAGCACGTCGCCAAGAGGAGATCCAACGACGATCCGAACAGCGTAAATCGCTGGTAGGTTCTGGGGATCGCAGCCAACGGATCCGCACCTACAATTTCCCCGAGAACCGTCTGACCGACCACCGAATTGGTCTTACCCTCTACAAGCTCGACCAAATCTTGGCTGGCAATATGCAGGTGGTCACGGATGCCCTGATTGACTACGACCGCCAACAATTACGAGACGCTTTTGGCACGGATGTGTAGGAGTGAAATGCGGAATGCGGAATGCGGAATAAGAAATACAAGCAAACAGGAGAAAAAAAGGTCCTGCCCCTTCATGCTGGGTAGCCCCCACACGCCAAAGTCAGGAACCACGCCATGAGAAAACACCTTCCACCTTCCGCATTGAAATCATTCCGCATTCCGCATTCCGAATTCCGAATTTAATACATGCCTGACACTCCGTGGACCATTGGTCGGCTGCTCACCTGGACCACCGACTTCCTGGGTGAAAAGAAAGCCGACTCGCCCCGGCTCGATGCGGAAGTGCTGCTCGCACATGCGCGCGGATGCCGGCGAATCGAACTCTACACGGCCTACGAGGAAGTTGCCGAGGATTCCCTGCGGACAACATTCCGCCAACTGATTCGTCAGCGTGCTGAAGGCATGCCGGTTGCCTACCTGGTAGGATTCCGGGAATTTTTCTCGTTGCCCTTCCTGGTGACTCCCGAAGTCCTGATTCCGCGTCCGGAAACGGAGTTGCTCGTGGTGCGGATACTCGATCTGGCCAAATCGCTGAAAAAAGGGCTCACGGCGGACGGGCTCACGGCGGACGGGCCGCTTCGGATCGCTGACATCGGAACTGGCAGCGGCGTCGTGGCAATCTGTTGCGCAAAACATCTCCCAGATTGCCAGGTAACCGCCACCGACATCAGCGAGTCGGCCTTGGAAGTGACTCGCAAAAACATTCAGCGCCATGAGGTGGCCAGCCAGATCAAATTGGTCCAGAGTGATCTGTTCGACCAATTCCCGCCAGCCGAATCACAGGATGCCAAGAAATACCACCTAATTGCCAGCAATCC
>JAJRWS010000101.1 GCA_024276705.1 Planctomycetota bacterium
GGTGTCAGGTGTCAGGTGTCAGGTGTCAGGTGGCGGGTGTCAGGTGTCAGGTGTCAGGTGTCAGGTGTCAGGTGTCAGGTGTCAGGTGTCAGGTGTCAGGTGTCAGGTGGCGGGTGTCAGGTGTCAGGTGTCAGGTGTCAGGTGTCGGGGGTCGGGGGTCGGGGGTCGGGGAATTTATGATTGATGATTGATGCTTTGGGCCCAATGAAAAGTTTCGTTCTCTGCCGAAGGGTGTCGGGATACAAAAATGTCCCCTCTCCCCCGGCCGCTTGCCGCCGTTAAATTTTCCATATCGTCAGGGCTTTCCCGGCAAATGGTTGGGGGAGAGGGTTAGGGTGAGGGGGCTGAAGCAGGTACCAGGGTAAAAGTAAATCGCATGTCATTTTGCAGGTGAATAAAGACTCCCGACCTTTTTATGCCCCAGTAATAATTTGCAATCTGTTCTTGCTGGTTCCCCCCAATCCCCAGTCCTCTTCCTTTCAGCCCCCGCCCTTTCGAATTCCGCATTCCGCAATCCGAAGTCCGCATTTCTTTCACCTTCCCGGCAGTTGCAGTTTCTCCAGCACGCGGCCGGTCGCGGCCGATTTGTTCAATACGTAGAAATGCAGACCAGCCACATCCTCGGCAATCAACTCGCGGGCCTGGAGACTGGCGAATTCGACTCCCGCCTCGAACTGTCCCCGCGGATCATCTTCGCGATCTTGCAGGTTGGCCAACAAAGGGATTGGCAGTTTCGCACCGCACATCGAAGCGATACGCCGAATTTGGCCCAGATTGGTCACCGGCAACAGGCCTGGCACGATCGGCACCTGGATGCCCAGCCGTACGCATCGGTCACGAAAGCGAAAGTAATCCGCGTTGTTATAAAACAATTGCGTGATGATCACATCGGCCCCCGCATCCACTTTCCGTTTAAGGTTTTCCAGGTCGACTTCCGGGCTGGCTGCCTCCTGATGCGTTTCCGGGTACCCTCCGACGGCGATCCCCATTTCCGGAAATTCATCACGAATCAACGTCACTAGTTGATTGGCGTAAGAAAAACCGCCCACGGTCGGCATAAATCGTTTTTCTCCTTGGGGCGGATCGCCACGCAGGGCCACGACATTGTGCACACCGGACCGCAGCGCGCGGGCAAGATACTCACGCAGCTCATCCACCGTGCTACCGACACAAGTGAGATGCGTCGCCACCGGCAATGCATGCTGCTGCCGCACCTGCCCAATCACCTTCAGCGTACGGTCCTGGGTTGAGCCTCCCGCACCATAAGTGCAAGTAATGTAGTCGGGGCCATACTCAATGAGCTTGCTCGTCTGCTCGGCCAGGCGGGTCATCCCCACAGCCGTTTTGGGAGGAAAAAGTTCGAACGACAACCCAAACTGGCCCACACCGTAAAACTTCGCAATGGTCATCGTGCAAGCAACTCCTGGGAAACTCTGATGGGATCGTGAGTAGACGGAAGACGTAAGGAGAGAATATCGAACGGAGACATCGTGTTAAGTGGTCCCACCATGGTACTTACTTCGAGCCACGAGCGCCAGCCCCATAGCATCTACTTTCCCAGGCAAAATTGCTCTAAAACAAGTACCATGGGTGTTAGCAATTACGGCAATTCGTCGCGTGGTGGGCAGTGCGGAATGCGAAAGGGTGGAGGTTGGAAAGAGATGCGGATTTTGGATTTACGCATTGCCGGAACAGCGCGGAGCTCGTTCCGGCCTACGATTGAACCTTGATCCCTCTCTCCCCGAACCCCGGCGGCCTTTTTTCTGCTGGCATCAAGGGGTCCGGCACCTTCCATTGGGCCCATCATAAATCATAAATCATAAATCATAAATTCCCTGACCCCCGACACCTGGCACCAGGGCTCCCCCCTCTCCCTAAACCCTCTATCTGCTAGACTGAAGGGCGTCCTGTACCACCCCGTAACGCAGCACCACCGACGGAGCCACGTAACCGATAGAGCCGATGAACTCTGCCTCCGAAAACAACCGCGACCGATCCGCTCCACAGCCTTCCCGTTCTGGCCGATTCCGCCTTTGGCTGCTAGGCATCGAAAGCTGGCTGTTCAGCCTGATCGCCCATTCGATCATCCTGGCACTGCTAGGAGTGTGGACCTTGCCGGTCATGAGTCGGCCACTCGAAGCCTTGCTGGACATCCTTCCCGCCGATCCGGAAGTCGAGGAACTGGATGAGCAACCCTTGATGGAAGTCAATTTGAATCTGGAAGAGACCGAACCCATCGAGACCAACGAACAATTCACCATGGAAGATGATACCGAAACATTGCTCCCCGAAGAGGACCCGATCGAATTTTCATCCGCGGACGAACTGGAAGCAGCCCATAGCACCTGGGAGCTGGAAGAATTTGGCGACCAACTTGCACAGCTCGCCCAGCCGTCTGATATCCTGGGAGGTCTCGGCCAGGGCATGGAGGGCCGCAGTCCCCAAGTTCGAGCCCGAATGCTGCACCGCAATGGCGGCAACATGGCTAGCGAAAATGCGGTCCGAGAAGCGCTGAACTGGCTGGCCCGCCACCAGATGCCCGATGGCAGTTGGAATTTTGACCATCGCCAGAGCGCGTGCCAGGGGCGCTGCGGCGATCCGGGCGAAATCACCACGGCAGTCCGGGCCGCCACCGGTCTGGCCTTGCTCCCGTTCCTGGGTGCCGGTCAGACCCACAACCTGCCCGGACCGTATCGCGAGGTTGTCCAACGAGGCGCCCAGGCCCTGGTTCGCCTCATGCAACGAACTCCGCAGGGAGGCTCCTTCCACGAGCCGGGCGGCAACATGTACTCCCATGGCATCGCCTCGATGGCCCTCTCGGAAGCCTATGCAATGACGGGCGATCCTGCCTTGGCTCGCCCCGCGCAACTCGCCATCAACTACATCTGCTATGCCCAGGATCCCTTGGGGGGTGGCTGGCGTTACCAGCCTCGGCAACCGGGCGACACCTCGGTCATGGGCTGGCAAATCATGGCACTCAAAAGTGGCCACATGGCATCTCTGTCGGTTCCTCCTCTGGTCATCCAGAGGGCGAATCTGTTTCTCGATAGCAAGCAGGTCGATGGGGGCGAAGGTTATTGTTACTTGGGCGACGAGAAGTGCGAATACGGCCAGTCCACTTCCGCCATTGGCCTGTTATGCCGTATGGTCATGGGCTGGCCACAAAACCATCCGGTCCTGCTACGAGGCGTGAAGCGACTGGCCAGCCATGGTCCTTCGCCCAAACTTGCCTATTTCAATTACTATGCCACCCAGGTGCTGTTTCAGCACACCAGTGGCAAAGGGGAGATTTGGAAAAAGTGGAATACTTCGCTGCGTGACATGCTCATTGAAAGCCAGGCAACCACCGGACATGAATCGGGGAGCTGGTTCTTCGAACGCGAAGGGACACACAGTAAAAGCGGTGGCCGTCTCTACTGCACGGCCATGGCCGCCATGACCCTGGAGGTCTACTACCGCTATATGCCCATCTATCAAGCCAAGTCGGTCGCCGGCGATTTCGACTCCAAGCCCCAACAGGATGCGGAGGCAGGGGAAGAATGAGGCTCCTCCGGCAAAGCCGGAGGCTTCCAATAAGAGCCGCCGGGAGCGGCAACATAAAGCAATTCCGAAAAAGGGCAATTCGGA
>JAJRWS010000102.1 GCA_024276705.1 Planctomycetota bacterium
CTTGCGGCGGTACTCGTACTCGAGTCGCATGGCGAGTATCCTACGGCCGTCGAGTACGAGTACCGCTTCGCTGAGTACGAGTACGAAGAGAAGCCAAAATACCCAACTTGAAATGGGGAAGTTATTCCTCGTTCGCTCCTTAGTCGAGATCGATGCAACGCTAGCGTCTATTCACGGGAATTAGGCTGGCGACCGCGCCAATGCCAATCTGTACCGCAAAGCCCAGCGGCATCGCCCAGAGGAAGCTGATGCCAGCGTCGCTGCCAGTGAGTTCTCGCCAGAAGTTGATCGATACAACGACCGCAACCCCTCCCGCCGCGCCGAGGATCGTTGCCCAGCTCTTCGCCCAGGGGACGAACAACGCCATGAAGAAAAGGCCAAACAGGGGGGCGGTGAGCAGGTTCACAACCTTGTAGGCAATTTCCAGCAGATTGCCCTGAACGGCCCCGACCAGCGAACTCAGAACAACGACGACCACGCCGACCAGCACAGAGATGATGCGGGCCATCCGAACATGATCCGACTGCCCAGTCCTGTTGTGCCTGAAGCGGTCGATGAAATCCTCCGCGATAACCGAACAGGAGGAGTTGATGCCGGAGGAGAGGCTGGACATCGCTGCGGCTAATAGCCCGGCAATAACAAGCCCGCTCAAGCCGACTGGCAGCCCCACGACGATGAATTGTGGAAACAACTGGTCGGCATCGCTAAGCACGGTCTGGCCGTCTGGCATCAGGTTCGGATTGGCCTGAAACAGCGCCAAGAGGGCCATGCCAACCGCCGCCAGGATTATATTCACCACGGTATTGGCACCAAGGGTCGTGGCCAGTACCTGGCGGGCAGCACGAATGTCACGAGTTGCCAGATATCGCTGAATCGCCATCTGATCGGAGCTGGCCGTACAGACCCACCATACAAAGGTTGCCAGCGTCATGCCGACCAGCGTGATCCGCTCCTGGGGGTCGTACCACTGGGGATCGGGCCAGTGCGACGGCCACGCACTCGGCCACCAGCTCGTAACGCCGCCCAATTGAACACTGACGATCCCTAGCGTCAGCAACGCGCCAGCAAGAAGGATCACCGTCTGGACCACATCGGTGAGCACCACAGCCTTGAGTCCTCCCATCGATGTGTACACGACCGTGATCGACCCCAGCAGGGCGCATAGCCATGGCGTTGCCGATGTTTCGAGACCGAGGAGTGGAACCAACACTTTGTCCGTCGTGGCATAGATGATCACGGCCATCCAGAGCAAACGCATCGTCAGGAAGAAAAACGAACCGAGCAATCGAATCGAAAGCCCCAGCCGAATTTCCAGGATCTCATACGCACTGGTCACTTGCTGCTTCATGAGCAGCGGGATCATGAACCCGCCGACAAGCAAGTACACCAGAGGATAGGCGAGCATCATGGTCAGCACCATCGGCCCATAGCGAATCATCTCGCCCGGTAACGCCAGGTAGGAAATGGTGCTCAGGAGGGTCGCGAAGAGCGACAGGCCGACCGAAAACGGATTCATCCGCCTGCCGCCGAGCAGGTAATCCTCGGACGAGCCGGTACGCCGCGAATAGTACCAACCGACAGCCAGCATCCCGACCGCGTAAAGGCCGATCACTATCCAGTCGAGCGGATGGAGAGAAGGAGTCGCGGGTGAGTTCATGAGTTTGTATTCCCTGGCATCATGGCTTGAACTGGAACGAATACAAATCGCATTCGATCATAACCAATCGCAACCGCACAGGCTTGCCGGCGAATGCTTCGAGTTCCGGATTTCCCTTCCACTGGACGACCCGCTCAATCTCGTCACCGATGATTTCCTCCACGTCCTCCATGCGGTCGATCAGATGTCGGCTGACGAAGAGTTCCAGACGAGAGCCGATATCAAGTGCCTGACAAGCATCCGGCTCCCCGGCCGACAGGTTCCCGCCAACGGATAACAGGATCATGGTAATCCATGCGTAATTCGTAAGTCCACCATTGGGTACTCTCATCTCAGCATCTCCTCAATGGAAAATCCAAATTCATGGCGAAACGTTCGAGACGGTATGCCCATGAAACACCCCGTGCCAGACGACCCTTCCCACTTGAGTCGCCATTCCCCCCCCTGCTAGAATAAGACCTGTGGGTGGAAATTGTATTGTTTATCATATTGGAGAAGCTTCTTATGCTCAAGCCGCCATGCAAGCGTCTCATGCCGCAAGCCGCCTTCCTGGTCGCCGGTTATTTTCTTTTCTCGGTCGCCACATCGCAAGAACCTCGTCCGCGACCCCCTGTCCCGCGTCAGACGTTGGCGGATTTTGGCCTGATCGGCGACGGCAAGTCCGACGACAGCGGCCCGATTCAGCGCGCTGTCGACGCCGGCATCGGCCAGATCCGCTTTGGCAATGGCAACTACCGCATCTCCAAAACGATTGTTGTTGACTTGGATCGTGTCGGCCCAACCTCCTTCTCGTCGGATGGCACCGCGACCCTGATCATGTCTGACGAAGGCCCAGCAATTCGTTTTCTCGGCACCCACGACGGCACGGCGGCCCCAGCCACTGTCAAACCGAATGTCTGGGCACGGCAACGCACACCGATGGTGGATGGCCTGGAAATTGTCGGCGCGAATCCTCTGGCGGATGGTATCGAAGCAAGTGGCACGATGCAGTTGACCATCACTCGCACCAGCATCCGGAATGCACGGCACGGCATTCATCTGCTCAAGCGCAACCGCAACGTCGTGCTTGCGGAATGCCACATCTACGACAATACCGGAGTCGGTGTCTTTCTCGACAAGCTGAATCTGCACCAAATCAACATCGCGAATTGCCATATCAGCTACAACCACGGTGGCGGCATCGTGGCAAAAAATAGCGAGATTCGTAATCTTCAGATCGGCACCTGCGACATCGAAGGCAACATGAGCCCCGAAACGCCGGCCACGGCAAACGTATTGCTTGACTCCACCGGCAGTTCGATCGGAGAAGTGGCGATCGTGGGCTGCACCATTCAGCATGGGCACGACGCTCCCGAGTCCGCTAATATTCGGATTTTGGGGCGTTCGACGGCACGGCCTTTCACCGATGAACTACGGCATGGCAACATCACCATTGCGAATAATATCCTGTCCGATGTGCAGTTCAACCTCGACCTCCGGGATGTCCGCGCTGCCACCATTTCTGGCAATACCATTTGGAAAGGTTTCGACCACAATGTACGGATCGCCGGCTCGAAAAATATCGTAATTTCCGCCAACGTCCTCGATCGCAACCCGCGTTACGACGGCGCGGCTGGAAACACGGCGGCAAAACTGGCGGTTCATATCCGCGATTCGCAGGACTGTATAATCACCGGCAATCAACTGTGTGGCACCGGCGACCTGGCCGTTGCCATGCAACTGACCGGCTGCCACCGGGTCCATGTCAACGCGTGCTCGATCTTCGAGTATGCCCGGAACGGTTTATTGCTGCAAGATTGCTACCGTTGTCGGGTGACGAACTGCATGATCGAAAGTAGCCAGGAGAGTGCCCAGCGAGGCTTTGCATTGCGAATCGTAGGAGGATCGGACTCCTGGGAAACCGGCAATTCACCAGTCTCGCCGTCAAGCAGCACCAGGGAGAACGAATGACAGGAGAGATAAATCAAAATCCCCGAATGATGGAAATTGCTTTGCTATTGCCGGACACCTGTTCGCCCTGACCATCATGGATGGAAAGTAAGAGCTGGTAATCGCCAAGAGGTAAGCCTTCGACTGGCAAAGCGGCGCGGTAATCCGCCGTTAAGGGCAGGCGAACATGGGATCGGACCTTTGCATTTTTATCAATAAGTTTTGCTTCGCATTCGTACTGACTCAAGGATTCATTGCGAATGCCACGGATGGACAAAGTGACCACCAGATAGTCCTCCGTATCCAGAAGCGTATCCACGGATTGTATCGCGGTAATCTGAGGTTGGTCGAATTTCAAGAATCCAATATCGACAATTCCTTGTCGGCAGTGGCTTCCCAGCCCTTAAAAGCACCCACAGCAAGGCTGGTCCTGGTGATAATATTTTTTTCAATACCTTTTTGCACATAAAATTCTTCATTCTCGACCGATGAGAATTCCACATCTTTCACTCCAACGACGGAAGGTGCTACCACACCCTCACTCCCCTCATACCTCTTCAGTCGAGTCGTCAATTCCGCAATTTCCCACCGAATGATCTTGAAAGATCGGTCGGCAAGGAAATCGGTCCTCAAATATTTCTTCTCAGGCAAAATTCGCCCCCATATATTATTCAGCAGAGCATCACCCCGATCGACCAATCTCTGGCAATCCGGATCCTTTGAGTCTCTTCTCTCCTCAAGAGTCTGTTCCAGGGTGTACAAATAACGCCCATCATCGATCCCCTCCCGGAAACATTCCCAATAGATGGCAGGAATAAAATTGGCATTTTCATCAAGCCGATTTCCCGTACCCGAGATTCGGGCATGGGACAAATAGCCAAACTGTTTTCCACCAGGATACCACCGCCATGCCCAGGGCATGAGCGTGGTATAACCGCTACGCCACAACCCATATCCATAGGTCATGCGTCCACCTTTTTGCATGATCACCCGATCCTTCAGTTCACAGGCGTTGTGATTTGGGTAAGACCAATACTCATGGCGGTGGTCCGCGACTACCTTTTCATAAGGGAGCGCAAAGGCCTGGGAACACCAGGCATCGATGGATTGGTATTTGCGATAGTGATGAGAATACCCGAAGGTTGGATCGTTGGTGATATAGGTTCGGGCACCCGCTCGCTTAAAAGCAGAAAAGATCTTCGCGGCAAATTCCGCCGAATGGGCGCGTGGTTCATCGATCGGACAAAACACCAACTCAGGATACCCTTTGGTATTACATTCTGAAATAAACTTTCTGACAGCTTTTTCAATCGCCTCATACATTCCATTCCCAGTTGGATACTTTCGCACGACGACATTTCTCAGGGTGGCATACTCGCCGGTCAGCCGAAGACGGCCTTCCTTCCGCTCCGCATCAACTGTTCTTCTTAACGCGGAACCATCGAAGATGGCCGTTTGCCCCGGATAGCTTTCGTAGATCACCGGATTGGCGGCCGTTCCACCGTCCAGATAGACTCTTTTTACGGTATTCAGCGAGTAGCTATAGATTCCGCCCATGAAAAAGACGACATCTCCCGGAGCGAGCCGGACCAGAGATCCAATTTTTGAAAAGGCATCGCATTGGCTGGGCTCACCCCGCTTTGATTGCCGCTGCCAAGGGGCGATACGAATTTGGTGCCCTGTTCCACCGGGGTGGGCGCGATATCCCTTGCCCCAATGACAATATCGAGGGGACCCGCGGTGGCCAGAGACGCGGGGAAGAAAACCAGCGCTGGCAACAACCGAATCAGGCTTGTTCCCAGAGCAGTTGATTTTCCAAGGTTACACGATCGCCAACGATTTGCTCTTTTCGTGAATGCCCTATATTCTCTCGTTGCCATTATCAATGTCCTGGGTGTCACCATCATTCCAACAATTTATCTACAGCGGCAGCGAGACTCACAAGAATCCGGACATCCCATCAAAAGTCCTTCATCACGCTACCCCGATTGAATTTGAGTTCAAGCATCGACTCATCGAGGGGCCTCCAGTACAGTGACCTCTCGCTGCCAAACCGAATGGATGTAATCAACACTCTTGCCGGCGCCTACGGCGATTGTGGGAACCTTTTTGTGAACCGCCTCGGGGACTTGACGATAGAGAGCATCCAGGTCGACGTATCCTTCGTCCATCCCGACATCCCAGCCCGTGTCGACGAAGTCCCGCTTCAGCCAATCCGGAATTGGATTGCGATCCGCAAACAGGATATAAAGAGTCGCCGGCCGCGAGAGTTCGATGGTAATCTGCAAATCCTCCCGCACTTTGGCGTCGTTGAAAGTCATGACATAATCGGCCTCGCAAAGAAAAGGCGGGAGGCCCCGTTCATCCACGCCATTCCACTCATAATTTCGGTCGACGAACGCGCGACAGTCTTCCGAGAACCCGCTGTCGACGATCCAGTAATACTTCGAAGTGTCGAGCGACTTGACGTTATCGGTGACTGAAGCGATCAGTTTTGAAGGCTTCACCGCCACCCGACCCAATCTGGGAGGTGGCACAAAGTCCCTGAATTCGACCGTTGTGATCCGTGCCAACTTTCCATGGTTACCGACTCGCATCGCTTCGCCAGCGCCAAGTCGATGAGAAGTGGTCTTGGCGCTGCCGGAGCGTGCCGTCAGATCAACATTCCCCTTGTAGACGACCACGTCGGTATGATCCTGCTCCGTCAAGGAGATACCAAACTCCGTGCCAAGATCGAGGACACGGGCATGAGGCGTATCGACAAAGAATCCGATGCCCGTGGGACCAACTCGCGCGACAAGCTTTCCGCGATACAAAAACGCTTTTTTATCGGACAATAGCTCTAGTTCCGCGGGACCTCTTAAAACGATCTGAACTGCGTCGTTGATCGAAATCTCCACCAACCCGGACTCGAATTCCAACGTTTCGCCACACGATACCGTAGACCATTCCCGATAGTGCCTCGCCCCATCCGCCCAGATGACGCTTTGCATGGCGGTAATCCTTGCCAAGGGACGAGGTTCCCCCATGACAAAATCCGTCCTGGACAGCCTGGATGAGACGACTCAACCCAGGGCAAAAAGCATGCAAGCGGCCAGAGCAAACAGCCCGCGATACTTTCTCAATCCTGAAATCGGCCCCACTCCCGAAATCAGCTCATTTCCAGAAATAAGTTCAACCCGCGGTTCGCCCGCGGCCAGATCGGAATCATGACCAGGCCCTTGGCACGGCTCCCAGGCAATGGCACAATCCGGGCCAACGTCGAGCCTTTCCGTCAACGCCTCGGGCAGCAATTCATCTTCGGTGAGCGTCTCCAGAAATACATCGCCCTGGCATACCTGGCATGCTTCCTTCGCCAATCGGTCCAGCACCGATACCGCAACCAGAAGATCCATGCGGGAATCATCCGACAGGAGTGCCTCGACATACTGTTGGGAATTTTCCAGACTAAGGGATCTATCAATATACCGCTGTGCGGCAACGACATCGCCATCCGAAAACCGATCAAGCCGAAGATAATACGACAATCGATTCATCGCGAGGCTCCCTCCCTTTTAGTTTGCTCCTGAATACAATTAGCCAGAACGCGTCGAATTCGACTGAGCGCCTGATGAACAGCGTCCACACTCTGCTTGAGGCGAGCCGAGATGGCTTTCCCTGAAAGCCCTTCGCTGTACCGCATGCCGATCAGATGAGTCGCCGCTGGCGCTAGGCGTCCGATACAACGACGGAGACGATGCAGCGATTCCTCAAGCTCCGATTCGCTGAGTGATTCGTATTTCGCGCAAATAATTGTCGCCAACCGCTCATCCAGAGAAACATCTTTTCGGCAGGATCTTCGCAAATGATCGATCGCCTGATTCTTTGCCGTACGGAACAACCAGGAACGCAGATGCGCTATCGAATCAAAATCAGCACGTTTTTCCACCGCCCTCATTGATACTTCTTGATACAAGCCTTAGGCAGCATGCTCATCATGAACAATGATCACCAGGTAGGCGAGCAGTTTCAAACGTAAGGCAAAAAGCGTTTGAACCAGTTTTTTTTCTTCAATCGCCATGGGACCTTACCCAATAGACTCCTCTAGCCGGTATCTGGATCATGTAGCCCGAGGATTCGCCATGATGCATGGGTTGGAAAATGCGTTCTGGCTACCTTGTCCGCATGGCCACTCCCCATAACTGATACGATCATAATAATAATTGCTGACAAGATTATCCGAATATTATATCAAAAACATGGCACCGCCTCATGGATAGGGGGCTTTTTAGGTCGCAATTTTACAGTAGCAGGCCGTTTTGCGCGTATTCGACAAGAGATGTTTCCCGGGGGATGTTTCTCGGACATGCCGCGAAAACGCTTAACGATGAATTAGGATCTTCCAATGCCGAGGTGGAGATAGCGTGACAATCAGCATGGAGCACAATTTGGGCCTGACTGCTAGTAAAGAGAAATAGCAACAAGCTTTGCCGTGAACTGAGCAAAGACTATCGAGAAGATCAGTATTGCCTTGAGCGCCGTTGGGCCTGGCATCTTTTAATAAATTCCGTCACCTGCTCAAGTTGCCATTCATCTTCCGGTCACCAGCGGGCTGACGATAGACATGGTGGCCAATGCCAACAACAAGCCAAAGGTCAAACGACGAAATATCCGTTTGTCCAGGCGATTGCCCAGATGCAGGCCCAGCCAAAGCCCCGCGAACATCAGTGGCATAATCCATAGCGTGGCCAAGGCGGCGGTGAGCACCTGAGCACCAAAATTCCACCACAGCAGCAAGGCCGCCAGCGGGACTCCGGAAGCCGAGCAGAAGAATAAAAAGGCTCGTGAACGGTTCGTGCTCCAGCTCAATGCATTGACATACAACACCAGCGGGGCGCCACCAATCGAGGCAAAGCCAAGCATGAAACCGGAACTGGTCATCGCCAACGCTTGCCAACCGAATGGCAACTGCCCGCGAGGGCGTGGCCGGATGGCCCACAAGGCCAGGACCACCAGCAACAAGACCACACCGATCAGTTGCCTGGCCTGTGCTGGCTGGAGGCCATGCGCCAGCACCAGGGTATAAGCGCCCAGGGGTATGCCGAACCAACGCAATAGGACTGGACGCAGCAAGGTGCTGGGTTCCAGTTCAGGCCAGAGCCGCCAGGCGCCGATCACATTTTGCACACTGGTCGAGGTGAGGTTCATGGCGGCCGCTTCTGGTATAGAAAAACCACTGTTCACCAACAGCGGCACCGACAGCAAGCCTGAGGCAAAACCAGCAGTCCCCTGAATGACGCTGCCAAAAGTCATAATGACAGCCATCGTCAATATTTCAGGCCAGGAGTAGGGCATGAGGGGAAGGGGACTGGGAATTTATGATTTATGATTTGGGCCAAGTGAAAATTTCCACTCTCAGCTTTCTCCGCTCTCGGCATTTTTCAGCAGTTTGCGGACTTCCTTGCGGAGCTGGTCGCTGTTCCAGCCATCTTTTTCGGCTTTGGCAAGCATCCGCCGCTGGAGCGGATGCGACAAACGAGCCACTGCGGCATGAGCTGACCAGGAAAGATTGGGCCGACGGTTTCTCGCCGGGACCCGCCGGGCCACCGAAGCATAGCGACTGACCATCTCGGTCGAGAGTGTGCCACCACAAATGGCGGCAAATTCTTCACCAAACAGATCTTCTCCCGTATTGATCATATCCCCAATCCACCACGGACTGGCTCGTTGGCACCAGAGAGCGAATTGCAGAGGCCCTTGCCAATGCTTGAGCTCAGGCCGACCCTCGATACATACAGCCGCGGGCTGAAAATGAAATGGGCCAAGCGATATTTTAGGTTCTGGTGGTGGCATGGGATACGTGCGTAAGGGAGTCAAGCGGCGGTAAAGTCCCTGGTCTTAACACTCATCTGGAAGTGGAGAAGTTATTATTGGGCCATGCCTTAGGGTCAGACCAGAGTGCAGGGCATGCATGAATACAGGTGTGACACGTCCCCGCAGGCAATGGGCATATAGAAGTGGATTAAGATTAAGATTAATGTAACACTTTAACCGTTTGAAGTAGACTTCACCATGAGGAAGGGGTCAGGAACCTTTTTTCGTGGCCAAACCGCTTTCCCCGGGGCAAACCTACAACCGCCACGAAAAAAGGTTCCTGACCCCGGCGATTCACGCTTTTTCTTCAGACGGCTAAAGTGTTACCGATTAAGCAATACGACCGTTTGCCGTGAACGGTTACCTGTATTATATCAACCTGTCTTAACAGACTGGCGAGACCATGGTACCGAACTCTCATGATACCGAAAACCCTGAGTCCATTCCCCAATTGGGCGCTTATCCCCGAACTCGGCTGAGACGACCCCGGCGGTACGAGTGGAGTCGAAATCTGGTACGCGAACATCAACTCGGCGTAGACGACCTGATTTGGCCTCTGTTTGTCCGTGAGGGTGACAATCAACGAGAGCCTGTTCCTTCCATGCCGGGTGTTGAACGGCTGACCCTGGACCATCTGGTCGAAGCGGTCGGCGATGCGGTCGCATTGGGGATCCCGGCGGTAGCTCTTTTTCCCGCGACCGAGCCTGATAAAAAAACGGCCGAGTGCGAGGAAGCGATCAACCCGGAAAACCTGATCTGCCGGACGGTACGAGCGATTCATTCCGCTCATGCAGGACAGATTGGGGTGATCTGCGACGTAGCCCTCGATCCCTATTCCAGCCATGGCCAGGATGGGTTGGTTCGCGACGGGTTTGTGGTAAATGATGAGACCGTCGACATGCTCTGCCGACAGGCGGTGGTGCAGGCTGAGGCAGGCTGCAACATCATTGCCCCATCCGACATGATGGATGGCCGCGTGGGGGCGATCCGCCAGTCGCTGGATGCGGCCGGTTACCAGCAGGTCCAGATCATGGCTTACGCAGCCAAGTATGCGTCAGCCTTTTATGGCCCTTTTCGCGACGCTGTAGGCTCCTCGGGCAACCTGGGCAGCGGCGACAAACGGACGTACCAGATGGACCCCGCCAACGGTGATGAAGCTTTGCGGGAAGTGGCGCTCGATCTAGCCGAGGGGGCCGACCTGGTAATGGTCAAACCGGGAATGCCGTACCTCGACATCGTACGGCGGGTCAAAGAGACTTTTGGCGTACCAACATTCGCATACCAGGTGAGCGGCGAATACGCCATGCTATCGGCAGCGGCCCAGCAGGGCTGGCTTGACCGCGAGACAGTCATGCTCGAAAGTCTCATCGCCTTCAAACGGGCTGGCGCGGATGGCATCCTGACCTACTTCGCCAAAGAGGCTGCCAGACTGCTGCGGGCGGGATAGTGTTTCACTCTGCCTTCGAAGGCTTATTTAAATATTTAGTTGACATCTTCACGAATACTGTATAGCATGCTCTCTGGAGTGTGGTTTGCCGTATTACTGTGCGGCTTTCCGTATTTCTTAAATCTGTTCCTGGGGGTTCCTCCGCTGTTGGTCTGGCCGACCTTCCTTTGCTGCCTGTTTGTGCGCCTGCGTGGTGACACCTGGGGCGCATTCTAAACCTTGCACCCAGTTTCGATGGAGGGTTCTAGTGATGAGAAAACAATTGTATGGTTCTCTCGCCTTGGTACTGATCGCAGTGTTGTGCACCGGCTCCCCGGCGGTCGCCACCATTCCCTATGGTTCCTTGTCGGCTGGTATTCCTGGTGGTGTAGGGCCCGGGTTGGCCGCGCCGTCGATTGTGCCTGGCAAGGAGTATTCGCACGACGTCGATCAGGAAACTCTGGCTCCGGGTGGAATCGCCGATCCCCAGCAAGTCATTGCCTGGGATGGGTCGGGGGGTGTTGCCGACGGCATCGACTACACCGGGACACGGCCCAGTTACACGCCCGAGGATGATGTCGACGCCCTCGCCAACCGCCGCGACCATCTCTTCAAGCAACTGATTGCCAGCGATGATACTGTCGACATGGCTCATCTGATCTTTTCCCACGACGACATGATCAGCATCTATCCGCCAACGGCGCCTCCTGGATCAGGCGTGTTGCCATTGCCCTTTGCCGTTCCCAGCGGGACCCCTCCTGGAATAACGCTCGTCAGCGGCAAGGTCATCGGCGGGGCGGGTGAGCTCTCGTACGAAAAAGCATTTGCCTTCTCGCCACTTTCCGACCAGGGACTGTGGGCGAAACAGCCCGATATCAACGCCATGCCCCGGCCCCGCGATGTCGACGGAGTGGAGGTCTGGGGACCGGAGCCGGCATTCAAGGCCGATGCCAACAAGTACTCGTTGAACGTCGATTTCATGAGTGGTACCAGCGTCTGGAACTACCCCACGGGAACGCCTTACATTTCCCAGGCCACCATCGCCGCCGCCGTGACATCGCTGCTTGGCCCATTCCCACCGACCGCCGTCTTGCCTTTCCCTGATTTTATCGATGGGACAGATGCCATCAACTTGGATGCCCTGATGGTGCAGGACATTATTGTCGGTGACGACGCAGACGACACGTTCGATCGCGACCCGACCGGTGGCATTGGCGATCGGATCATCTTCAGCATTCGCCAGATTATCGACCCGCTCGATCCAACCGGTTACTACGCGACCGGCAGCGAGCTATTTGTCTTGGACGCCTCCACCGGACCGACAGGTACGACATTCTTGCGACATGGTGGGCACTTGTGGGACAAAGCGTATGCGTTGAGCGATCTGGCACTACCACCAGCGTTGGTGGGAGGTCATGCAGTGATCGACATCAACGCGATCGAAGCAATCAGCCAGGAGGTTGTTCCCGAACCGACCAGCGTGCTGTTGCTCGTGGTCGCCGGCTTGGGATTTGTCTTGACCCGTCGTAGACCATCCTAGCATTGCCTTGCACAATCCGGCTTTGCACCAGCCCCAGGTTTTCGCACCTGGGGTTTTTTATGCACACAAGTCGGCATGGACCGAACGACCCCTCTTTTCGGTAAGGTCCAGATGTTTGTACTCCTGGAAGTTGAAGCACGGTTTGGGGCAAAGTCTGCCGATTTTTACAAACAGACGGATCGGTATCTACAAGAAGATGGTCGCCAGAACATCTTCGAACCAACTAGCAGGAGGTTAGAACTATAATGGCCAGGCAACAACACGACAATTCGGCAGGTGGTAAAGGTAGTGCGAAATATTTAATCCTCGGAACGGCGGTTGCGGTAACACTCGCTTACCTCGGATTCATTCGACCCGCACAACGTCATGCGGCTCTTCTCCAGCAGCAATGTGATCAGTTGGCCGAGGCGGTAGCCAAGCTGAACAGTCGCGGCAATGCGGCCCAGCGCGGCCTGCACCTGATCGACATGCTTGACAAGCAAAACAGTAAAATTGCCAGTGCGGAAACCGCCTTGAGAGAGTTTGTCGATCTCCGCCGCCGGCTGGCTGATGAATCCCAGGCGATTGTCTCGGCTGTCGAAGCGCTCGACCGACTGGAAGAAGTTCGCGCCCAGGTAGACGAACATGGCCGAATGCTTGCCAATACCTCCAAAGCACTGCGGCAAATGGAGCAAATTGCCACTTCGACTTCTGCCTCCCTGCAACAAATCAACCAGGTTGCCACCTCCATCCGTGCAACACGTGATGTCGCTCAGCAGGCTCAGGGAACACTGCAAGAACTGGATCAACTGCAGACGGAGCTGGCCAGCGGACTGGCTCAGGTCAACAACGCCTTCCCCACCTTGAAGCCAATCGTCGCGGATGTCCAGGATCTATGTGATCAGTTGATCGATTCCGAAGATCTGGTCCAACGTGCCACCGAGGTAAGCCAGCGATTCGGTACGCTCCAAGGGCAACTGGTCCGTGCTTCCGAAACACTCCCGCAGGCGGAACAGACCTGCGCCAAAATGGGATCCCTCTGCGAGAAATTGGGAGATCAGGCGGATACCGTGGAAGTGGCGGACCGGCAATTGGCCGAATTGAGCCGATTGAAGTCCGAGCTGCTCAACCAGGCTCGCAACCTGCCAGAAGCGGCGGCTGTCTTAAGCCAAATGTGGGAACTTCGTGATGGCCTGCTTCGCTCCAACGGCACCCTTGGCGAAATACAGCATCTGGTGGTCGACATGGTATTGCTGGAGCCAGCCGTAAAACGAGCCATGTTATCTCTTAAGCCGGTCGTGGAAATGACTCGACTGAGTCGTCAACTCGAATCCCCCCGACTCGAATCTTCGGCTACCGGCGATGAGGACAAGCAAGAGTCCGCTCAGACTGGTGAAAATGCCAGTGCCGATGCGGGCGGCACGCCAGCCGCGTTGTCCGAGATGTTTGAGGTAGCGGTTGCCTGGTGCCAGCAGACACTAAAGTGAATCCTGAAGCCCGAACCCACGGCCTCCAAGACGCAGCGATCGTGTAGCGACTTGGGGGCCGGGGGGGATGGACCCAATCAATGGATGCCGAACACGTTTCTTGCCCGTACAATCAGTAAATTTTTGCAACCACGAAAGAAACGAAATGACACGAAATATCCAATGAACCCGTCTTTCCCACTCTAGCTTCGGATGGTGGCCGAAGTTTACGAGTCATCTCTGTCATCTGCCTGTCTTGTCTTTAAATTCGTGTCCATTCGTGTCCATTCGCGGTTTTTTCTTTGTTCCTTGTCAGATTTACATAGCGATGTAGGGTGAGGCGGCAGAGGCTACTCGGTCAAAGAAGGTTCCGCTCCTTATGCATTGGGGGAATTCGATGGCGATCCCGAGTCCCGATCCCGATGAGTACACAATCACTCCGAGGTGACGCACCACGCCCTTCGTACCTCAGGGACGTGCCACACAAGGCTGGGTCCGAAGTGCGTTCCTGCACCCATCATCGATCGAAGCGCAGGGAGTCGCATCAGGTGGTGCGTGCCCTCAGCACCTC
>JAJRWS010000007.1 GCA_024276705.1 Planctomycetota bacterium
AATGACGAGGACGAGAAGAGTGATGCGTTGATTCAAATCGCGCTGGATGGCATGACGGTTTGTCCGGAATCGGCTTCGCCACTGTGGAAGGAATTTCGAAGCTACATTTTGGGCACAAAGGATCCGGTCCAGAGAGTTACGGGTCTAACTGTTTTCATTGATGCAGTAAGGAACACAATTCAGATATGCAAGACTCGAAAGACGTTTGATCGGTTGTGGAAAATACGTACCCAGGCGTTGACCGACCGCCGGACTGCAATCCAACAGTGGCAAGCATCACTACAAGACGATCTCGCCCACTTGGCTGATCTCGTCAACAAGATCGGGCTCGACAAGGCCATCGCCGACATCTCCGCCGACAAATACTCCTTGCTATGTGACCAAGTAGATGCGTTCTCGACATTCGCTGAATCCGCCAAAACTTCGGGGCCTTCTCGTATAGCCGAGGTTGCTAACGCCGTACAAGGTCAGCTTGCGAAACGATTGCGAGGTCTAGAACAACAGGTTGACGCTGAATGGAAAAAAGACCAGGACGGCGAGAAGATCGCCCCCAATCTCTCGAAAGATGAAAAATACCTCGGTGGAAAGTATCAAAAACTGCTCGATGATCTGGTTGCGTTAGGAAGTGACACAAATCAGGGGGCGTACGCGTTTTGGTTGAACCGAACATCGAAGGCATCTCACGATACCTACGGCACGATCGCCCAACGTGTTGTGGAATGTGCTGAACGGATCAAGAAGTTACAGTCCACCCGCTACAACATGTGGGCATTGCGTGTCATTTATCAAGCGGGGCAATCGTCACTCTGGTATGAAGTGCTTGCCCAGCTCGACACGAAGTTCTTGCATCCATCTGTTTACGCATGCTATCAAACCGAGCACGATCGGCGCCTCAACGAGGAAAAGGATCCCCGCATCAGACAGGTCGCCGTTGTGGCAATCCTGTGTAAGGACAAAGCACCATTGCGGGCGTTTTAGCCAATTACGTCCTTTGACTGCTTAAAGCCGCATTTGAAATGCCGGTGTGCGAATTATGAGATGAAGTGTTGATGCAGAAGCCATTCTGTATCGAATTGCTTTCGGATAAACAGAAACCGAAAAGTGAATTGAAAGTTTGGGATTCACCGTCACCGAAATTAGCAAGTCGGCCACGCCGTATACGAAAGAGTTTGGTGCATGTTATGACTCACTGGAGAGAACGAACTGCTGTTATACTTGGCGTGCTCGTGCTGTTATTGCAGCCAGGCACATTGGCCGCGAAGATTCTCAATGATCTTAATCACGCTCGCAATACTGCCCAGATTGATTCGTTTCCAATTGGTAAAGCAATTCATAATTCCCAGACTCTGGAGCCTCGCACGGCGTTGGCATCTTTTCGACGTGCAACTGGAAACGTCAGCGCGCGGGCGGTGCACAGCTACCCGAAGTTTAGTGATTACTGGGCTCAGTCGCGCACGTCTCGTTCAGGCAAGGCGTTTGAATGGTTGGAGGCTGAGCGAGCCAATCGTCGACTGACTCGAATGGGAAAAGAAGAGCGTATCCTTGTAACGGCAATCGAGGGTGCACCAACGGATCCAGCCGACCTCGTCAAAATAGGCAAATCCGGACGGGTTGTCGAGCGGTTTCAACTCAAACAAGGATACAAAGGCTGTATTAGAGCGTTGGACGATCCGAAATATGCAAGGATGACAATTGTAAGCCATCGTGACACAGTTGAGAAGATTCGAGCGGATCTTCAGAGAATGGTATCTAGGAGTCAAGCAACTGGTAGATCTCTATCGCCTAAATGGATTCGAGTGCAGCGTGCACTAAACGAAGGGCGTCTTAGGGATGAGATCGCGTCGGGCCTCGTGACCAGAACGCGCAAACAAGTTGAAAGAGTAGCGGAAAAGTTCACACGAACACTTCATGAGCTGCAGAAGGCTGCCTTTGAAGATACCGCAATTGGTCTTCGGGTTTCGAAGGGAGCGAGGGTTACGGCGGAAATTGCCACACGCGCGAAAGGGCTTGTCCGAGCACTCAAACTTGGCGCGGTGGCCGACATTGCACTTACTGGTTATCAGGCCGGAAACGACATTAGACAGTACACCAACGGCCAAATTGGCGAAAAAGTGCTGACGGCGAAACTAGCAATTCGAAGCGGCCGGTTAGCGGTAGCGGCAACATTCCTGTTTATGCCAGACCCTACCTTTACCACCAAAGTGATTGCGGTTTTGATTTTTGCCGATGTTATGCTAACCGCTGCCGACTTCGCTCTCGACGCTTATGTCGAAACTGAACGCGATCGAGTTGAGCAGCTACTTGAGAACATCGATCGAGACGAACGCTTCTATGCCGTTCAGCGTCAACTAATGTTCGAAGTAGAAGAGTGCCGCGGTTTCCGCGCCAATCGCGGCACACCTGACGTTCTGGACCTTTCCCCGTAACTCCTCTGACTGTGCCTCCAAACAGCTATTCTCATGAACCCCTGTGAATAAGAGTTCGAAATGCCAAAGTTTTATACTCAGCGTCGTCGTATTGCAGTTACTGGCTTACGCAATACAGGTAAGACTGTATTTATTACTTCACTGATTAACCATCTAGAGTACTTCGATCCGAAACGATTTGACCTTGGAAAGCTGGGAATCATCTCTGGCTTTCAGGAACTCACGCCGAAGAAAGGGCCTGTGTTTGATTACGCGTCGCACCGTCTCAGGATGGGACGTGATGGGACGTGGCCGATAAAAACGAAGGACGGCAGTCGATACGCCTGTTCCTTTAAGCTCGGTGGGAAGTGGTTTTCAGATTTCCAGCTGGAGCTCCGGGATTTTCCCGGGGAGCGTTTTGCAGATGTTGGGATGTATGGGAAAACGTATGAGGTGTGGTCCAATGATCTGCTCAACGCCTGGATGGCCGACAGTGACTACATAACTCACGTCCGACCCTATCTTGATCTCGTTGAACAAGAATCCTTGGACGAAGATGAGCTAGTTAGTGAATACAAGCATGCTCTGTTTCGACTTGTCGCCAACTACAAGCCATTGATCAGCCCTTCAACGTTTTTGCTAAGCAGAGATGGCAAGCAGCCATCGAGTTCTCACAAAAAAGAGGCCACTACTGTCCAGGAGTTTTTTGTTGGAATAGACGAGCACTCACAGTTCGTTCCGTTGACGTCTGATGCAATCGAGAGTGACCCTGACCTCGCTGACGAATTTGAATCTCGCTTCAAAGAATATCAGAAAGAGGTGGTTTATCCGCTGGTAGAATCGCTTCGTGAATGCGATCGTATGATTGTTCTCCTCGATATCCCCATGATTCTGCAGACGGGACCGGGGACGCTGAATGACAGCTTGGAGAGTCTTAAGTACGTCCAGATTGCTGCGCAGCAGAGCTTCCTTCAGGAGTGGGGGAAGTTAGCGATGATGGCGATTCCCCTACCCGCAGGATGGAGATTCGGACAGATCACCAAGGTCTGCTTTGTGGCGGCGAAATCGGACAAGGTTCCGCCGGACGAGCGCGACAACCTTGTGGACTTGCTCCGAGCGATGACACTAGGATCTATCAGCAGGACTAATGGAATCAAGTTTGAGCATATTCACGCCAGCGCTGTTCGTTCAACCAAAGGAGGACAAGACCCCGGTTCGTTGGTGGGACGTTGTATGTTTGATGAAGAAGGACGGAAACGTGCACCTAGCGACGACGAGATGGAGTATTCGCTTGAGAAAGAGGTGCCAGATGATTGGCCTAACACATGGAAGCCAAATGATTACGTGTTTCCGGACGTATACCCAAAAATTCCCCGGCCAGTTTTCAAGCCACCCAAACACTCGAATCTAGACGAGATCCTACGCTTTCTGCTTTAGACTGGAGTTTTGCATTCTTTGAAATCAAGAGCAGTTTCGAGTGCTAGCACCCACGTAGGATAAGGACTTACGACGACAGAATCTCGCCAATTCGGTATTGCAATGCAAGATTGCAAAACTTCAGTTTAGAGGAATCGAGACCTGTGCTTCCTCACATAAGGGATGAAAGGAGCTGTGCTTCGATGACAGAAAACGACCGCCCACCGGGCTCGTTGCCACCAAACGCTCCTAATGCCAAAGCAATCGAGCGTAGTGTTCCAGATGATCTGTCGGAGGAAACGCTTGCGAGCCCTGCAAATGCCGATGGCGAGGAGAACAAGGTCACGACGCATCGGCCCCAAGCCAGGCATCGCAGTCCGGAAGAATCAAAGGCAGACACTGAAGTTGCGGCAGACACGATGCCGGAGCCTGAGCGCGAGGCTGCTTCCGAAGCTGGGTCGTCCTCGGTAGAAGATTCCGACTCCGAAGGCGAAGGCCATCACGGCTCGAAAGTGTTGGGGGAATCGGTTGGGCTACCATCGAAGCCAAAAGCCCCTGCTCCGAAGGCAGCACTCGCGACCGAGGACCGCAGTCCGGAAGAACCGGAGGCTGGCCCTAAAGTTGCGCCAAACAGGAAGCTGGATCCCGAGCCTGATGCTGCTCTCGAGGCTGAGTCGACCCCAGTAGAGGTTCCCGGCTCTCACGGCCGTGGCGGCGACGAGGAGTTGGGGGTGTCAGTTGGACGACCATCGAAGTCAAAATCCCCTGCTCCGAAGGCGGCAAATGGAGTCACGTCCAAAACCACCATCTTAAGGTCGCACAAAACGGTTGCCGATGGGGCGTCAAGATTGCCCGAAGCCGAAAACTCAAATCTTCGGTCTATGTTGTTGAGCCCCACGGCTGCTTTGGGAATTCTGGCTCTTCTGTCTATGATACTGCTGTTTGTCTACTATCATGTTCTGGGAATTATCAGCGACCTTGCCGCTGCACCTGCAGGCCTTCGCTACATCGGATACGCGGGACTGGCCGCACTCCTGGCAGTGATTGTCGCTTTTGCCCTCCGTTTGGTTTATTTGTGGGCGAGACTGCGTAAAACCCCGTCAGTACGCCACGTGTCACGCAAGGAACTCTCTGAACGTCGGTCCATGAGAGAGGCGGCCAAAAAGGAACAAAGAGCGAGCAAGGAGGCTCTGTACGGCTACCTTGAGAAGTATCCAAAAGATCCGGCACATGATAAGCTGTTGAAACGGCTGGGTATGGGAGAGGGTGAGATTCAGAAACTGTACAAGGAACGCAAGCGTCTGCTGAACGAGAAGGATGACGTCGGCCCTGAAGTATGGGTGCGCAATTTCCAACGCCGATTCGCCACATGTTTGGAAGTCGTTGCGTATCAAGCCGTCAAACGGAGGGCCAGTCTTGTTGGACTTAAGACAGCCGCAGTGCCAAATTCGATATTAGACATGCTTATCGCCACGCACGGCGCGTTTGCGATTACAGGCGATGTATGCAGACTCTACAATCTCCGAACTGGAGCGGTGGGAACCGGCATCATTATGGCCCAGGCCTTTGCCAACGTCTATCTCGCTGGGCGATTGGAGGATTTTACCGACGGTGCTTTGGATGTGATCATCGATGAACAAGCGTCACTTGTGGCACAAGTTCTCGGGAAAGTGTCGACCAAGGTCGCCGAAGGTGCGGCAAACGGAATTCTCTTGTACCGTCTGGGGAAATCGGTCATTAGGCTAGTGCAGCCCATCCAAGAATAATCTGGAGAATGACTGAATATGTTCACACGGATTGTTCGGAAACTGTTGTACCCCGCGTCGTGTGAGATTGTGGAAACACCCGATGAGTATGGATGTGATTTCGACGATATTTCATTTTCTACTCAAGATGGATGCCGTTTGCAAGGATGGTGGATTCCCCGCGAGGGAGCGTCGGTAAGCTTGATCTTCTGTTATGGCAACGGCGAGAACGTCGGGGACTGGGCCAGTATGGGTGTCTTGCTCGACTTTCTCGATGCCAATATTTTTCTATTCGACTACCGTGGCTACGGAGACAGCGACGGTTCACCCTCGGAGCTGGGGATTTCCAATGACGCACGCGCAGCTTTCGATATTGTTTCCAATGAGTTGACCAATCTTCCAGTCGTTGTAATGGGGCGGTCCCTTGGTGGTGCTGTGGCGATCGAAATGGCCGTATCCCGGCCGGTGGCCGGATTAGTAGTTGAAAGCACCTTCACATGCATCGCAGACATGGCAAAAACACTTCCGGTCCTGAAAGTCTTGCCAAAACGCGTCTTGGCCTTTGGCACCAGGAATGAATGTTGGCAGTCCGAGAGCAAAGTGGGGCTTCTGGACATGCCGACACTCTTTGCCCACAGTAAATCTGATAGAGTTGTACCGTTTGAGCTTGGAAAACGGTTATACCAACGGGCACCTGATCCGAAACACTTCTGTGTTCTCAAAGGGGGACACAATGATGTTCACTTCAAGCAAAAACGCTATCGCCGCGCGCTGCTTGATCTTGTTGATGCCGTCAAAGCCTCACGCACATAGTTGTGATGCCAGATGTTTCAATAGCTAACAAAAGGCGAACCTGTTCTTCGCTTCCATCAAGCTCGGTCACCCGCCGCACCGGCCCCCACTGTATTTCACAACGGCAGACCGGTACGACGAGTGCCAAGCGAACCTTCTCGTGTTCGGGCAACAAGCCCCCTCAGCAATCAGATCGTTTTGTCCTTGAAGCAAGACAGATCGATTTCTTCCTGGTCGATTGTTGCATCACGCTGGTCGATAGACCACGGTTCTTCGGCTTCGCAAACGGTGCGTATTACCCAATAGGCTCCGGCCAGAACGAGAGCCCGCAAAACATAACATGCCATCAAAAGAGCGTCCTTTCTTGGTTGTCTGGTTTTCAGCCGCCGAGCTG
>JAJRWS010000103.1 GCA_024276705.1 Planctomycetota bacterium
GACCGAATTTTATGTCCGCATCGCCGCGTGCATAAACTCGGTCCGACATTCCGCTACCCAGTACGGCCGCGAATGCAACGTAGGTTGTCGATACGGGGAGCCCTTGGCCGGAAGCGAAGGCAATGATACTGGCGCTAACCCCCGTAATCACCGAGGCGCGCAGCGTATCGTAGTGGATTTTCTTGCCCGCTTCGCTCAATGCGGGTTCCGGTGCCAGAGTGCGCTGTTCGCCGTGCAGGTGCAAAATACGGTGGGCCAGGGACTTGCACCACCGAGGCGCATAGAGAGCCACTTCGTCGAACTGACTGCCCGTATTGACCTCGGCTCGAGTGACGCGCTGGGCATAGGTGGTGAACATCCCCATGGCCATCAGGACGCCACACAAGAACAAAGCCCAAACCGGAATCGGTATTTTCGTGGCCAGATTCGCCAGTTCGGCAGGCTGGCCGCCATGCAACCAAATATTCAAACCGGCCAGTCCCGGCGAAGCCGCATTGGCCAGATCGTTTTGTCCGAAGGCAAACGCCATGCAGATCATGCCCAGCACGGCCGTGGCGGAAAAGAGGTGCCGATAGCCGCGGCCATTGGTCACAACAAACAACAGATGAAGCGTGAGCGTGAACACGCCCCACGCCGCCATCAGCACCAGCGCGTCGCCATACGTTTCGAACGTCTCCGACTTCAGTGCTTTGATCAGAGGCACATTTTTCAGACCTTTGAAAACCATGAACCAGGAAAGCCAGGTGATCATCGCGCCGGCAATCCATGGGCCATGCAACAACACCATTTCGCGATCTTGCGACTTTTGCCGCATCGCCGCCCGAAAAACGCGCATGATCATGAATGAGACAAAACCGCTGGCAATAATCGAGAAGACGATCGCCAGGGTCACGGACCCCACTTTGCCCCAATTCACGTTGCTCGGGCCGGCCAGGAAGAGGGCAGCGCCGACCAGTTCGAAAATCAGGCAGGCAGTCGTACTCACCGGCATGCCGAAGCCGGAAAAACCGTAGAGCAACGCCGTATCGACAAAATAAACGCTCACGTAGATGGCCAACGCCATCTGGATGGTCAGTACCGAGGGATCGAAGATGCCTTTACGGGCCGTTTCCATGACCGGAGCCGAGAAAGAAGCGCCCAGGATGACGGCCGTCCCAGCGATCATTACCGCGGTACGCCGGTTCAATACGCGTGAGCCGAACACCGCGTTCACCAGGTTCGCGGCGTCGTTGCGGCCGACTTCGATGCAATCCCAGACCAGCATCCCCAGGCCTACGAAAGCGGCGAGTGTGATAAATTCTGGCATGCCCTTTCCTTCAGCGAAATCGCTTCACGAAGCCGCCTTGGTAAGATTCCGCCAGGCAAGCAGAACCTCATCTTGCAGAACTGCATCGATCAGCCTGGGAGAACCTTGATTCTAATCGACCTTTCTCCAGTGTCCACCGGTTTCCTCCACTGCTCGATACTAGGCTTTTCCAATCACACGGCCTGCCGGCAGGGACCGCCATGACGTTGACATTCCGCTATCCTGCGGTAGGCTGGCCATACGGCCTGGCTTGCAACAGGGACAACGACGAGAAGGACCCAAACCATGTTTTCTCGCTACCCATTTCCTTTATGGCCCGCCAAGACCGGACTGCTTGGCAGAATCTGCAGCGTATACCTGGCTGCATCGATTCTGCCCGCTGACCAGGTGTGGGCCCAGACCGAATCGGGCCTCCAGTCCGTGCCATTTACCGCGGTTGAGTTGGACGACACTTTCTGGCAACCTCGCCTGGAGACGAACCGGCGAGTCACCGTGGGATACGATCTGGAAAAATGTGAGCAGACCGGGCGACTCGCCAATTTCACCAAGGCAGCCGGTCGCATGCCTGGCGATTTTGAAGGGATTTATTTCAACGATTCGGATGTCTACAAAGTCATCGAAGGAATAGCCTACACGCTGGCCCAGCATCCCGACCCCGAATTGGAGGCGCGGCTTGATCGGTTGATCGACGATATTGCGGCCGCCCAGGAAAAAGATGGCTATCTCTACACCATCCGAACGATCCAGCCCGACCGTGTCCAACAAGCGTGCGGCAAGACTCGCTGGAGCCATTTGGCTCACAGCCATGAACTGTACAATGTGGGCCATCTGTACGAAGCGGCCGTGGCCCACTACCAGGCCACCGGCAAGCGGACGCTGCTGGAGGTGGCCATTCGCAGCGCCGACCTGATCGATCGCACCTTTGGCCCCAACGATGACCAACGAATCGACGTGCCAGGTCATGAGGAAATTGAAATCGGCCTGATCCGGCTCTATCAGGCAACCGACCAGCCTCGCTATTTGAAACTGGCCCAATTTTTCCTCGATCACCGGGGCCAGGCTGCCGGGCGCGAACGCCTTTATGGGCCGTATCATCAAGACCACATGCCGGTGACCGAACAGTCGACCGCGGTCGGGCATGCGGTCCGGGCGGTCTACCTGTATATCGCCATGGCCGATATGGCCCGACTCACCGGCAATGAAAAGTATGCGGAAGCGGTAAAACGGATCTGGCGGGACGTCGTCTCCACCAAGCTTTACCTTACCGGTGGCATCGGCGCGCGACACGAAGGAGAAACTTTTGGCGAAGCTTACGAGTTGCCCAACGATACCGCTTACAACGAAACGTGCGCGGCGATTGCTCAGTGCCTGTGGAATCATCGCATGTTCCTCGAGGCAGGAGACGCTCGGTATCTCGACGTGTTGGAACGGACTCTCTACAACGGTTTTCTCTCAGGCATCGCGTTGGAAGGGAACAAATTTTTCTACCCCAACCCGCTGGCCAGCGACGGCAAGCAGCCCTTTAACAAGGGCGTCTGCGAGCGGTCACCCTGGTTTGATTGTTCTTGCTGCCCCGTGAACATCGTGCGTTTTATGCCGTCGATTGCCAGTTTCATCTACGCGACACGGGCCGACAGTCTGTACGTCAACTTGTACGTGGCTGGTTCAGGAACCATACGGCTGCAAGACAAATCGGTGACAATCCAGCAGAAAACCGACTATCCATGGCAGGGCAAGATTACCCTCCGAGTCGATCCGGACCAGCCTCAAGCATTTACTCTCCGCCTGAGAATTCCAGGCTGGGCCCAAGGGAAGCCGGTTCCAAGTGAGCTCTATACCTACCTGACGCGGCCAGCCGGCAGCAGTCAAGGAGCAGAAAGCGGGGAACCAAGTGCCAAGAGCAAGAAGCTCAACCCAGCGTTAAAATCAATCACGCTCCAAGTCAATGGCAAAGTCGTAACCCCAGAAATGCAACACGGTTTCGCCGTCATCCAGCGTACCTGGCAACCGGGCGACACCGTCCAGTTAGATCTGCCCATGCCCGTCCGCCGCGTACTGGCAAACGAAAAAGTCGAGGCGGACCGGGGCCGAGTGGCACTGGAGCGAGGACCGCTGGTTTATTGCGTCGAAGGAATCGATCACCAGGGCCGAGTGAGCAACCTGGTGTTACCCGACGCTGCCCTCCTGACGGCCCGCCACCGACCCGACCTGCTCGGTGGCATCACGGTGTTGGAAGGGCAAGGACTGAGAGCTCTGGAGCGGGGAGGGCAGGGGACGGCTACGGATAGCAAAGATACTGGCAAAACGGCCAGCCAACCGGTCTCGCTCACGGCCATCCCGTATTATAGTTGGAACCATCGCGGAGCAGGGGAGATGGCCGTCTGGCTGCTGCGCGAAATTCAGTGAGGCTCCTCCGGCCAAGCCGGAAGCTTCCATTGTGAACCACTGGGGGTTTTCTCAGAAGAGTCATGTACCACCCGCATAGCGGGTGGCTTGAGGAAGGCTCCTCAAAGGAGCCGAGAAGAGAATATCGTACTCGTACTCA
>JAJRWS010000104.1 GCA_024276705.1 Planctomycetota bacterium
AGAAGTCTACCACCATGGCCAGATTGACTTACAACAGCGAGGAAAACCGGCCCTGTTCGACCATGCCCGGGGCGGGTATTGGGCAACTCGATAACTCGCCGTCTGTAAACATCCGACTCCGGAGAGTTAAAATTCGGGTTGTGGCACCAGGCACTTTGCATACGATAGACTACACGCGAAGCCACCCTGCAGCTCCACACCCCGCCTCACCAATTCCTTCCCCAGACTTCATTCCTCTCTCGCTGGTAGCAACGGTTATGCCCGAACGTGTCTGGTATCTGAAAAGGTGTGACCTATTCCAACGGCTTGAGCCCTCACAGTTGCAAATGCTTGAATCGATGTGCCGAGTGCGGCGATTTCCAGCAGGCACCCCCATTTATCTCCCCGCGGATCAGGCCGATGCCGTACTCCTGCTCGCGGAAGGACGAGTCAAACTAGGCAGCTTCACGGAAGACGGCAAACAAACCATTCTGGCATTCATCGAACCGGGGGAAATTTTTGGCGAATTGACCCTCGTGGATTCCAGTGGCCAAACTGGACAACGTGAAGAATACGCCGAAGCTTTGGAAAAATCGACTATTTTCCTCATCCCTGCCGACACGATGCAGCAACTGATCGAAGAAAATCCACACGTTTCCCTTGGCATCACCAAACTGTTTGGACTTCGCAGAAAGCGAATCGAACGACGGTTGAAGTACCTGCTTTTTCGTTCAAATCGAGAACGACTTATCCATTTGCTACTGGAACTGGCCGAACAGTACGGCCGCCAGACGGTGGCTGGGGTTGCCTTGGGAATCAAATTATCACACCAAGACCTGGCCAATATTATAGGCAGCACTCGTGAAACCGTGACCGTGGTCCTGGGTGAATTGCAGAATGAAGGGCTCTTGGAACTTGGTCGCCGTAAAATTGTGCTGACCCACATCGACCGGCTGGCGGAAAGCGTGAAAATGACAATACCTGAGCTTACGTGAAATGCCATACAGACCCAATCACCAAAATGGACGATCCTATCGGTAGTCTGTACCCCTCCAAAGCCGCTTGGTAGCCAGTCTCAAGGGAGCCCATACGATGCATTCATCAGCCAATTCACAAAATGACTCTCAGATGGCGGATTGGAGCTGTTGCCCTCCTGGCGAACTGCAACGGCTGGTGGAAAAGCTAAATGTGGTGGAACACTGTGCCAAGCGCAAGCGAATCTGTTTCTGCGGAGTTGGAGCCACGTTGCTGATTATCGGCTTGATTGTCGGGGCTGGCAGCCTGTTGGTTTCCGACAAGACCAACCAGGGCAATTTGACTTGCCAGCAATGCCAAAGTCACTTTCGTGCCTACCATGACCGTTTAGCGAGCTTGGCTCAAAACAGGGCTGCCGAAAATGGGGCGAATGGCGACATTGGATCGAAAATCATGGGTTCCACCTTAGCGGAAAAGATGAAACTGCATCTGACTAGCTGTCCACGTTGCCGGACACGATTCAACAGCCAATATCCGGGCCTACTGGCAATTCATCGGGCCAGCACTCCAGGGCATCCAGTCCGCCTGGCATGGTTTGCGGTGAGCAACGCGTCGAACGCGATCTGAGAGCGAATTACGAAATATGCTCTAGTGTCTGAGCAAGCCTAAATTTTCGGATAGCGATCGGAACAACTCTTGGAGGGGCAAAGGCTTACGCAGACCGCTACCCGAAAATATTAGTTTGACAAAGGACTAGTGATCGACATACCGCTCTGGCGTGGCAAGAAATTTCTGCCGATACTCCGTGCTGGCAAACAGGTACCTTCGGTTGTGATACCAGACCATGACATTTGCATCTCCATCAACCCGCTTGCCATCTTCCAACAAAGTCACGACACACTTGCCGGCCAGGGCTAAATCAACCTGGTCGTAACTGGTGGGATCTTGTTTGAATGCCACCTTTTGTTCCGCATCAGCAAACAGGAACAAACGATCTCGATAGATGGCTGCATGGAAAATACTCCCATGCACCTCCTTACCCAAATCTCGACTACACACCACGCATTCTCCACCAAGGGCTGGAATATACCGCTCGGGAGCAGCCAGGAATTGCGATTTTTCTCGGCCGCCGGCGAATAGATACAATTTGCCATCGCAGGTTGCTTGAAAGGCCTCTTTTCCCTCAACCCATAACCCTAATTCCTTATCGTCGCCATGGATAGAAACAGGACAAAAACCGCCCAATGCCGGCTTTTTCGTAAGTGACTCCGAATCGTCTCGCAGCAAGGAATCGCTCATCGGAACTGGCGATTGCTGATTTGAGGAATTCTGGACCATTTACTGTCGGCCCCTGACGTTGGCAAGAGGGCCAGACCTTGCATGCTCCGGCTGGGGCGTCGAGAACGACAGCATGGAATCTGCCGCCATTTCCTTCTCTGGAACTGCAGTCACCGTCGGAGATTTCCCTGTACGCAACCTTTGCCCCCGGTGCGACTCCTGCCCATCGGACAATGGACTCTTTACTTGGCCATAGCGATCGGGTGATTCGAGAAATCTGGTCCTTGCGGCCGAGTTGGCGAACAGGTAGCGAAAACCATCGTGGATAAGGAGCGTCGCGGGAATCCCTGGGATCCGGCGTTTCTCCTCGTACCAGGTTACCGGACAATTCCCACCATTGGCCAGATCCACGTCCCGGTAGACCGCCGGCCTGTCTTGGAACTCCCGCCAATAAGAGCCACTGGAAAAAAGATAGATCCTGCCCTGATAGAGCAAGCCGTACTTGAGGTCTCCGGCTATCCTCCGCCCTGATTCGGCGTAGGTCACCATGCATTGACCGCCCAAAGCTGGCGCGTAGTGGTGAGGAGCAGCCAGAAAAATCGCCCGCTGACGAGCGTTGGAAAAATAGTAGCGCTGACCATCGTAAGCAGTCGTCATCGACTTCAGTCCAAGCTGCCACTGCTGTTGGTCATGCAACCGGACTACGTCATACCCCATCAAAGCAGTCGGCAAACGAGTCTCACGGCGAATAGAAAAACCATTTGCTCTATTATGGGCCATGGAGCCAGCCCGCCGTTGAAAACGGTCTGAGAAAGGTGAAACCGCGGATCCACCCGAGCCACTCGTTTTTCCCGCTGAACCTTGATACCCTTTTGCCTCCTGGCGTTTGCTTCGACGGGACTCACTTTGAGCCTGACAAGGCAAGCTTGAAAGCCAGCACGCCACGCAAACCAACGGGAAAATTGCTCGTGGGGGCCACATGCAGCTGATCCCGGGACGGATGACTGATAAGGAACGGGGAATGCAGAAGTGTAGCCACTCGGATCAGGCAAGACGACGGCAATTCTAGCATCACTCCCTCCCTAGAGGGAGTTGCCCGTATTTTACAGCTTCGGGTAAGGGGTCTGAAACGCGCACTCGGTTAGGATCGTTCGAGAAATAACTGTCCGATGTCCCCTCGCCCCTTTGGGGAGAGGGCAGGGTGAGGGGCCTGGAAATATGCCAGTTATTTCTCGAACGATCCTTAGTCGCCAGCCATTCCCAGAAGAGCCACAGCAGGCAAGGCAAAAACTCCAGCCAGACAATGACAAAATAAAAAAAGTTTTCCCCATCGTAGCGCGTACCGGCGACCGGAGGCTCGGGAAAGTGAGCCGACAGCCAAAACCGCAGGTAGTACAACATCGTACAGGCTGCCACGGCATGCCAGGCCCGGTAGTGGGCAAATGGTAAAAGTGGCACAACCCAACACCAGTACCATGGATTTTGGGTGGGACACAACAGCCAAAACCAGGCCAGAGTCAGCATCGCTGCCCGGCACCAGGCTGCTGGACATTGTTCGGGGCCCGTCGACTGAAATCCAGTCCACTGAAAGGCCAGTCTCCAGGCGATCGCCAGCACGATCAGACTCAGTATCGCGCGTGTCAGCAGGAAGGAGTAATCTCGCAACTTCTGCTTCGAACCGGGCCCGAAAAAGGAGTCAGGAGCCTTTTTTGCAAAGCACCGGGCACCGACACGGGGCGTTGGTTGGGGCCGTTTCGATAAAAGGCTCCTGCCCCCTTTTAGCTCGTCGACCCAATTCGACCAACACAGCAGAATCGCTCGTGACCAGGCATCCGGCATGAGCACAAACCATGGCTGGGCACGTGGTTCCACATCCACCTGGGGACGTAAATTTTCCAATAGCACCATGAACAACAAATCGTTCATCTCCCAATGCTGGAAAAACGCCCGGATGCCTGCTTGCGGATCAGCCGGCAAAGGAGGCGCGGACAAGGAGACCGTGCCGGCCTGATTTTCCTTTTCCAGCTTGTCCAACAGCGGCATGGCACGAGATTGGGACGCCGATGCCGACACCGTCATATTGGCGGTTGGCAACAACAGGGGGCGTAGCAACAGGCTGGCGACAATTGCCACAACCGTCATTCCAACACCAGCCCAGATCCATCCGAACCGGCGCCACCAAACCGTCAAGAACAGGGGGACAAGCACCAGCGGGTAGAGTTTTGCACCGGCAGCCAACGCCAGCACCATCCCCACCCCCACAATCCCCATCAACCGCCTGGCCGTCACTGCGCCAGCCAGTGTGCGGCTCGTCCTCACAAGTAGCCAAATCGCCAACGTGGTCAGAAAAATGGCAATTGAATCGAGATGACCACTGCTGGCGATTTCTTTCATTACCAAGGGAGACCAACCATAAACCAGGCACCATGCCCGATTACGACCCGTTTCCCCCAGCAGCAGCACCACCACCAGCAGCGTGGCCAGATCGAAAGCGACCAACAGTTCCTTCATGATGACAAGGCGCACTTCGGGTGAAGCCGTATCCGGCGTCAGATAAGCGGCCGTGGCAAAGACCGCCTGACTGACTATTGGATAAGGCGATGGCAGATCACCATAGTGAACTCGCGCCAATGCGGCAGCCAGCGAAGGGCTCTGCTCGTGTAAATGCACAAGGCGACTCAGCTCCAGACTCGAAGGCGAACGATCCTCCAAGGCCTCGAGTACCTGCTGAGGGGTAAAACGGTACGGACTGACCCCCTCAGCCAGAACTGCTCCGTCCCAGATATACCGATAGATATCAATTTCATGGACAGGCAGCGAGGGCAACAGCACAGCCCGAAACAGCGCCGACCAAAGAAAAATGCTTATCAGCAACCATCGGCTTGCCGGCCTTCGCAAGACCAGCACAAGCGCTACCCAATAGCAGGCAAAGGCCAAAGCGTACCAAGCCAGTACCCAGAGCGTCGGCCGATCCTCAGGGAGCGTCTCCTGCCCAAATTGGCGGCTTAACCAGGCAATCGCCAGATAGCAAAGCAAGCTCACCAGCCCTAACAACCACAAAGCCTTCGGGGATTTCCGTAAATCGCTTTTTTCTTCCTGACTTTCCGCTTTCCGCTCTCCGCTTTCCGCTTTCGCTGAAGTCATGGGGCAATCCTGTCAGTGGGCCTGATGGGCTGCCGCCACGCACCATATCTGGCGATGGTGTATAGAATTTTACTGCCGGCCGCCACGCTGCCCCACAGCGTGCCACTGATCTTGCTGGAACCAATACGGCGCCGATAACGGACCGGCAACTCCAGGGTCCGCAATTGCTTCTTGGCCGCTTTGATCTGCATTTCAACGGTCCAACCGAAATTCGTGTCGGCCATTTCCAACTGCCGCAGATGGGAGTAACGGATCGCCCGAAATGGACCGAGATCGGTATAACTCACGCCGAACAACCGTTTCATCAACCAGCATGCCAGACGATTTCCATGGAAACTCTGCGGTGGCATGGCCCCCGGTTCACGTTCACCCAACAAACGAGAACCTAACACGAAATCGGCCTGGTCATCCAGAATCGGCCTGACAAGCTCGGTTAGTTGCTCAGGATAATCGCTGTAGTCGGCATCGATGAACACCACCACGCACGGCTCGGCCTCTCCGGCGTCGAGCTGCCTTTCGAGCGTGGCGAGGCCGGCAAGGCAAGCCGACCCATAGCCCCGACGAGATTCTGTCACAACCACCGCTCCGGCACGCTCGGCAACCTCCCGAGTACGGTCCGTGGACCCGTTGTTTACAACAATCACACATCCAACCGGTGGTAAATCGCGCAGCACCAACGGCAAAGCTTGCTCTTCATTATATGCGGGGATTATTACCACCACATTATCGAGTCGCATCGCATTGGCAACCATCACGCCCGTCCACTTGCCTGTGAGCCCTGTACCAATACCTCCTGTCACGTACCACCCGCATAGCGGGTGGCTTGAGGAAGGCTCCTCAAAGGAGCCGAGGAGAGAATATCGTACTCGTACTCAGCAGAGCGGTACTCGTACTCGAACCCTACTGGGAGGCAAGGTCGGCCGTCATCAAT
>JAJRWS010000105.1 GCA_024276705.1 Planctomycetota bacterium
ATATTTCCAGAGTTTTTCTATGCATTTTGTGAGAGTCGTGGCAAGTTGGGAAGTAGCGGAGGCAAGCAGAGAAAATACAGGCTCATCGTTAGCTGACAAAAGAGGATCAACACAATAACGTAAGACTGTTTTGTGTTGAAGTCACCATAGTAGTTGAATTACAACTGTCTTTCCGCAGTCCGAAATTCCAATATCCTCGAATTACGTCCACCGGTCAAATCACTTTTCCATATTGAGATTGCTTGAGCCCCAGTAGCTTGATCAGTTGGCGATGCAAGGGTGAGAGCTTGGTCACCAGAATTTCAGCGTTTCCATCACGATCGATCTGGTGGCGTTGAATGGGTTCAAAAAAGTCGAGCACACGGCGTGTGGTGGGCGCCTTGCAAGCTCGGCCTTCAGGGTACAGGGGCAGATCCTCGATTAGCTCCTCTTCCATTGCATTGCGCAACTCTCGTTCCAACAACGTTTGCACGATAAGCACGAAGAAGTAAACTCCCAGAAGTGCCTGGATCCGGCTGACTTCCTTCAAGAAGACGGGAGCCACTTCGAAATCATTCTTGAATTGAGAGAACCGCTTTTCGATAAGCGGCTGCCGCTTGTAGGCACGCAGCACCTCTTCCTCCGAAAGATCCTCGGCATTGGTGATCAGTGGGAACGTACCATCGGTGGCAACTTCTTTATTGTATCGGTCGTGATGGAGATCCATGCTCAGACGATATCGGATTTGTATTTTTTTGTTGTATTGAGTATTGGGGCCTGGACGGCCTGGCGTAGCTTGGGTGAATTTTTCGATCTCATGTTCCTGGATCTGACCATCGATCAGGTGCCCCACAGGAGAACCAGCCAGGATTTTTGCTACCGCTTCCTCGACCTTGGGCCGGTTGCGAAACCGGGTCTTGGGAGATTCCAGGCGTTCTTGCAGCTTGTTGAGCTTTTGCCGTATCTTTTCGATCTGGTTTGCGCGCGTCTGAGCATCTTGTACCGCCTTGCGTTGACTGAAGAACCAAAGTAGTCGGTAACCATCGGAGGTACATTCCCGCTGACCGGCAACACTGAGCCGATCCAGAACATTACCATCATCGTCGGTGATCTCGTACAGTTCTTTCCAGTGAATCGATTCGGGAGTTTCAATAAGACGTTTCCTGAAATCCTTGTCTTCGCGCCGTGTACGTGGCAGAACCGTGATGAACCGGCCACCAAGCGAATCAATCGACCGTAGATTACTCGTGGATGCCAATTTGCAATCGGCCACATAGAGAAAGTCCGAGCTTCCCACCAGCTCCCGCATGATCTGCCATGTCTCCAGATGCGTCTTGTCATCGGCCGTATTTCCGCTAGCAGAGGTAAAATAGACCGGTACGCCACCATCATCGGTCACGGTAAGTATGTAGAGCAACTGCTTCAAGTCGGGCCGGTGATCCTTGTTGTGACCCCACTTGATTCCGAGCGTGGGGATCCCGCGCCGAAATCCTTCCTGATAGGCTCCCGTGTAGGCCCCTTGGAAGGTCACTGTGGTCGAGTCATTGTGCAATTCATCCAGCCGCAGATCGAACTCCCGGATGACATGCCGAACCACACTGATAATCAATGATTTGTCCATTCCTTCGAACAGACGATCGAGGCAATTGCGCCAAGAAGCTTGGCGAAGGAGGATGATTGACATGAAGTGAATTTGAAACCTTTGATAGTGACCCTGCGGGTGAAAAGCCCGTCCGGTAGCGTCCGACCAACGGCCGGAAGCGAGTCTTGCGTGGGATCGGGTAACCGGCACTGCGAAGCGTAGACAGCCAGTCCGAAAGCCATGTGATTGAGCTTCGAAAGGTCTAACATTGCGAGAGTCTTTGTGGTTTGCTTAGCAAGGACCATGCGGTTGTTCTGAAATCCGACGCGACTATGCGTCACCAGGTCTGGAACAAACCGTCTCGCCGGAGTCGAAGAGCATGAGCAAACGGACAATTGGGGTTGCCCAGGAACTTGGGAGATCCTGTCGTCTCCACGGACGAATCCCGGAGGGAGTACCGGGTTACCAACTCCAGGCTGGCGTGGTGGCACTTGCCGCGTGAGAGCGAAAGCACAAGTGCAATCGCGTGGTACCGCCGAACGAAGGCAACGAAGTGACGCGGGATGGGCGGCAGGAAATCATAGTGTCTTAATAGTACCGATGAGTTCGGGGAACGGCACCCAGTCGGACCCGACGGAGGGAAGCGAGACACCGAATCATGGAACCGTATTTGAGAAACACGACGAATGCATCGAAATTCGATTGAAGTGTCCACGAAACAGAGACGGATAGCAGAGCTGGCGAGACAATCGCCGGAAATGGCTTTCACTTCTCTGGCCTACCTCATGGACATTGACTGGCTTTTTGAAGCGTACCGAAGAACTCGCAAGGACAAAGCGGCGGGTGTCGATGGCGTCACGGCAGCGGAATACGAACAAGACCTTGAAGGCAACCTTCAACGGCTTCTTGATCGTGCCAAGTTGGGCAGCTATCGAGCGCCACCAGTCCGGCGGGTCTACATTCCGAAGGGAACTTCCAAAACGGAAGTTCGCCCGATCGGAATTCCCACCCTGGAGGACAAGATCCTCCAGCGGGGGGTGGTGATGTTGCTGGAACCGATCTACGAGCACGACTTTTTGGACTGCTCCTATGGTTTCCGCCCTGGGCGGTCAGCACATCAAGCACTGAAGTCGCTCTGGAAGCAAACAATGGCCATCCAAGGAGGCTGGATTTTGGAAGTCGATATCCGCAAGTTTTTTGACCATCTGAGTCATGAACATATGCGAGCCTTTCTCCAGCATCGGGTGCGTGACGGAGTTTTAAAGAAGCTGATTCATAAGTGGCTCAAAGCGGGCGTGATGGAAGACGGTAGCATCAGCTATCCAGATTCCGGGTCGCCCCAGGGCGGTGTGGTTTCACCGATCCTTTCCAATATCTTCCTGCACTACGTGCTGGATGTTTGGTTTGAGGAGGAAGTGAAACCACGCCTTGCGGGCCATGCCTTTCTGATTCGTTTTGCAGACGATTTTGCGATCGGGTTTCGCAATGAGCGAGACGCCCGCCGTGTGATGGAAGTTCTGCCCAAGCGTTTTGGCAAGTACGGCCTGACAATCCATCCGGACAAGACTCGTCTTATTGACTTCGCGTTACCGTCGAAATCGGCATGTGTCGCGGAGGCAAATTCAGACGATGGCCCGGGTACGTTCGACCTACTAGGCTTTACCCACTTCTGGGGTAAATCACGTAGTGGAACATGGGTTGTCAAACGCAAGACCGCATCAAGCCGCTTTGGTCGAGCAGTGCGGAGCATCGCTCACTGGTGTCGTAATAACCGGCACCGACCAATCAGTGAGCAGCATATCAAGCTGCGACAGAAGCTCAACGGACATTACGCATATTACGGGATCACAGGGAACTACGTGGCGTTGAAGCGATTCCATTTTGAAGTCGAACGTCGCTGGCACAAGTGGCTTAACCGCCGCAACCGCCAACGCGAACTTCTCTGGACTCAGTTCAACGCACTGTTACGGCGTTTCCCACTTCCCAACCCGCGTATTGTTCACCGTGACACGTAGTGACCATGATTTGAGGAACCGTATGCTCTAATGCGGGCACGTACGGGTCTGTGGGAGCCCGGGGTGGGTAACTGCCCTGGGCCACCCGGTCGACCGATGCGGTCATCATTCAAATGCTTGAGTTGATGTTTGGGAATGCCAATCAAGTCGGGTGCATGCCGCCCTGCCCATTCGCCGAGTCCATAGATCGGCTCACGAGAAAGAAGAATGTTTCGCACGAGCAATAACAGCCCCCGACGCGTGGGGACCTTCATGGTGGGCCCATCGGTTGGAAGGTGTTCCTCAAAAAAGGAATCCAAACGCATCCGGTCGAGGATTCGGTTGATCAAGGGCAAGGCGCCAACCGTCCAGGTGCGGAGTGTCATCTCCTCGGATTGGGCCAGGTAACCTTGATTGGGAGGCCGATTGTCAGGTTTCTTTTTCTTGCTCATGGATGCCGATATAATCCATCGGGCCATGGGCGTGAAGCGCAAAAATGCGTGAAAATTATTTCTTTTACCACTTACGTCAAATGCCATTGACGTAAGTCGAGTCCGACTCAAGTTACGTCAATGTCCGTCGTCGCAAGTTTTTTTTCGAGGGTTGAGCAACGTTCAATCGATCTTGCGTTGTATCAGGCGGCGCGCACAATGCCACGCAATGGCGAAGTGATAAAACTTAGATGTGTGATCGTCGCATTGCATGATGAATGTTTGCTCTAGGCTTAACTTGGATGTCGATACCTCATGATAAACGCAGAGGCCGCGAAGAACGCAGAGGTGCGCAGAGTTTTTTTCTATCGTCCTCTGCGGCTCTCCGCTTGCTCTGTTCCTCTGCGTTAAAATCTTTTCGTTGAAACGGTTAGTTTTTAAAACCAAATTGGAGTGAAAAGGCATAGTGGCCACACGCTAGAGTGAGGTAATGAATTGGCGCCCTACAAGACTCAACCGAAGGCAGCTTTTGAGCCTCGGAAATACGATCAAGTGATATCGATCGAAAGATAATTTTCATTCACGCGAGAGGAGCGAAATTTACAAATCACTTGTCTGACATGTACGAAACAAAATCTGCTAAGATGAAATTAGCGGATATTGAAATCTGGAAGTGCGGAAAAGGAGATGGACTGCTGTCCACAGACTCTCGATTTATGAAGCTAAGGCCTGTTATTCGTTGGTTCTTCGTACTGAACTCGTGTCGGAAAGAGGATCGGATTCGATGAGGAATGATCTTATAGCGTCGGTGTTGCTCTTGTTTGTCGCATGTGGTGCAGCGTCATGTTGCCAAGCAGAAGTGTATGACGAGGCGTATCGGCCACAGTTCCATTTTACCTACAAAGTTGGCTGACTTAGCGATGTCAACGGCCCATTTTTTTACGATGGTGTCTACCACCTG
>JAJRWS010000106.1 GCA_024276705.1 Planctomycetota bacterium
AAGCGAGGCTTCACCTTGCCGGTTACCCGAACACGATGCCCGCTTGGCTACATGGTCAACAGGTAATTACCATGATTAGCTCCTTTCAACTAACAAGAACAATTAAACTTACTTGGCACACCGATATCGACACAAAAAAACGCCAACAGAACATTTTCGGACAGACGCTAGTTAGCGCCGTAGTACTAGACTAGCAACAAGAAACGATCGACATCGTGTTCGAGCGAAGCGTGATTAGCGGGAAGACTCTAGCGATTCGCGGCCAGCATAGTGCACAATTTACTCTGGCGGCGTAAAATAGAAGAGATTTGAACCACAACGACACGACGAACACAACGGAAATTCGGCGTTGTGCCCGTCTTGTCGTCGTGGTTCAATGATTTTACTTGACCGCCCCCCCCCCCCCTCCCGTATGATAGAATGCGCCCAAAATCCTCGAAAGGAGTGCGAACTATGAAACGTTTCACAATGCAATGCTGGTTGGTTATTTTGGGAGTGATTGCGGTTGGGGTGATTGCTCCCGCAGCTTATGCCGATGTATTTGGCAGTGGTGAAAATGCTTTTGAGATCGAGTTCGTTACGATCGGCGATCCGGGGAACGTGGCCGACACCGAAGGAGACCCCAACCCGGCCGGGACGGTGCCATACACTTACCGCATTGGCAAGTACGAAATCTCCGAAGCGATGATTGATGCCGCGAACGCGATCACCGCAGGCGAAGGCAACCCGCTCGGCATCACTCTTCAGGGGCGCGGACCCAACAAACCGGCAACACTCAATTGGTTCGAGGCGGCAGAGTTTGTCAATTGGCTCAACACGAGCAAGGGCGCGACGCCCGCCTACAATTTCGACTTTGGCGGCGAGTTTCAACTCTGGGAACCGAGCGACCCAGGCTACGACCCAGATAACAAGTTCCGCAACAGCCGCGCCCTCTACTTCCTGCCAAGCGTTGACGAATGGTACAAGGCGGCATTCTACGACCCGGTGACCGACCAATGGTTTGATTTCCCGAATGGAAGCAACACCGCGCCCCTACCGGTCGGCAGCGGCACCGATCCCAACACGGCGGTTTTCCTCCCAAGCTCTATCGCCGGCCCGGCAGATGTCATGCAGGCCGGCGGGCTGAGCCCCTTTGGCACCATGGCCCAGGGGGGAAATGTTGATGAATGGCAAGAGACCGAATTCGATCTCTTGAATGATGGCGAATCTAGTCGCATATTTCGTGGTGGTTCGTGGCATAGCGGTGAGGTCCCGCTGGCCTCATCGCGCCGTCGGAACAGTGATCCAGCCATAGGGAATACAATAGTTGGTTTTCGCATCGCTAGTATTCCTGAACCAAGTACGCTCGTTTTATCGTCACTTGGGATTTTAGGAGTACTCGGACTAACGAGGTACCGTGAAACACGATGAACGGATTGCAGCAGAAGTAAATAATTGACGGCCTTTTATCACAGATAATTATCTCAAAGGAGGACGACCGTGGGAAACAAGCTTTTTGATTTGAACTCTATCGCTGCAAGACTTGGATTCTCGCAGAAGAAACGGAACAGGCGGGGGCGGCGAAATACCTATTCGCGTCCCCTCCGCATTGAGTCGTTGGAAGACCGCCGAATGCTGACGACGATCACAGTCGACTCGTTCCTCGATAACTTCGATCCCAATAATCCTACAACGGATGGCGTCATCACTTTGCGTGAAGCGATTGTCGCCGCCAACACCGATTCGGCAGTGGGCGACGCCCCTGCCGGCAGTGGTGCAGATACGATCGTTTTTCAAGGGACGTCCAGCGACAACAAAACCATTTTGCTCGATCGTGCGTTTCTGGGCGAGATTACGATCAATGACACAGAGAATCTCACTATCGACGCCAGCGCACTCGGGAGCCTGACTATCGATGCGGACGATCCGACTCCTGGAAGGACCGGCACGGGCATTCGCATCTTCAACATCACCGATCCAAGTTCAGGAGTCTCGCCGCCACTAGTGGAACTGGTAGGACTGACTCTTACTGGGGCTGATGCAGATGGCAATCGTGACGGCGGCGCAATACGCTCTGAAGGCCGATTGATTGTGCGAGATTCCATTATCGTGGAGAACGAAGCCAACAGAGGTGGGGGCATCTACGTGAATGTTGCTGGCGGCGCGTCTTCACGGGAAGTCCTGCGTATTGAAAACACACTTATCGACAGCAATGACGCAGCCACGGGTGGTGGCGTAGCTGTGGTTTCTGGTAGCTCCGGCACAGCCACAACCGACACGATTGTCATCACGGATAATACGACGTTTTTTGACAATACGACGAATTTCGGAAACGGGGCAGGGCTTTACACGCAGCTTTTCGGCGCCGACATGACGATTGATGGCAATACGAGTTTCTCGTTGAACGAAGCAGGTAACGGCGGCGGCCTGTATGCTGATCTCAACAGCAATGCTTCGCTGACGATGAACGGAGTAGTTCTGGAAGAGAACGACGCCACCAGCAGAGGCGCGGGGCTGTTCGCCGACATCAACACGCAATCAACGGTGCAACTGAATCAGACGACTTTCGATGGAAACGAAGCAACCTCACAGGGAGGCGGCCTGTACGCCGATGCAAGCGGTCAATCGACCATCAATGTAATCAACTCGCTCTTTTTTCAGAATGATGCGACCAACAATGGAGGAGGAGCTTACGTCCAGGCCCGAAGCGATTCAACGGTCTCGGTCAACCAAGTTACATTCGACGACAACCGATCCATTAACAGCGACGGTGGTGGTTTGTATGCGGATCTAGCTGGAGCCTCGGCTTTACGCTCAACGCTGCGCATCGAAAACAATAGCACATTTGTTAATAACGTCGCGTCTGATTCTGGCGGAGGTCTCTACACGGTTCTTGGCAACGAATCAAACGTAGAAATAGTCGATTCCAGCTTTTCATTCAACGCATCTACAGGTGTTGGGTCTTCGAGCGGTGGGGGTGCGATTTTCAGCGATTTCAACTCCAATGCCGATGCCCTATTGGCCATCACCGATTCAAAAATAACCGGGAATATCGCTACCGAAGGCGGCGGTGTCCGTGTGGATATGCCGAGTGTCGGGCACACTCAAGCAAATGGTTCTGTGTTCACTATGCAGAGAACTGTCGTCGACTTTAATCGGGCAACGAATCGTGGTGGCGGGATATTCACGGGTGTAGGGTCGGGTGGGGAAGTCACCATCGAAGACAGCACCATTACCGGCAATGACGCAGGACTGACCCTTCTAGGTAGTTCTGGCGAACTTCGCAACTCTGGCGGCGGAATGTACGCCTACTTGTTTAGCTATCAAACGGCCGCAACTCTGACAATCACCGGCACGACCATTGACAATAACACAGCAGGCGAACATGGCGGAGGTCTTGCCGTCTGCACGAAACGTCAGAATAGCTCTTCAGCAATTAGCAGCCTTGATGTGACCAACACAACGATCTCAGGAAATCAGGCGGGCTATACAACGGCCAGCAATACGCCAGGCACCGGCGGCGGAGTCCATCTGGCGGTCTATCCTTTTGAAAATGAGGAGGCGCTCGACGCCTACTTCCAAAATTCAACAATTACCGGCAACACGGCCGACACGGGCGGTGGCATTTACAGCTTTATCCCAACCGCTAATTACCCCAACGCGAGAAATAACGTAGTACTTACCAACACCATCGTCTCCGGCAACGCTCGTCAAGATGGCAACGCCAATAATTTTTGGGGCAGCATCAACGCCGCAGAATCGCGATACAACCTGATCAGCGATGTCAATCCAACAGTTCCTTATGATCCGATGAATCCAGATCCGAATGCCGATAATCGATTCGTGGATCATATTACTCATCTCGATATCGCTTTTAGCAGTCTTGGTCTTGGTGCGGGGAATCTTGATAACGGCGGTACTAACGACCCTAGCTTAGGCCCGTTGCAGTTCAACGGCGGACTGACCCGGACGCACCGCCCGCTAACAGGTAGTCCCGCCATTGACGCAGGCGACGATTCATTAGCCGTAATACCTTTTACGTCTACGCCGCTAACCACCGACCAGCGCGGCATCGGTTTCTCACGAATCTTTGATGTTCCAGGCGTCGGGACAGGCGGCTCTTTTGTTGACATCGGGGCTTATGAAATCAATCCCCCAAAAATCATCGATGTTGCTATCCGTGGTCCAAACACGCTGGACGGCGTTGATGGCCTGTACTCTATTCCGACCGGCTCTGGCCAACAGATTCGTACAGTGCCGATTGGTGGGGCAGATATTATCGAGATCACTTTTAGCGAAGAGATTGATTCCGCGACCCTTGGAAATGCGTTGATGCTCGATGGGGCCTACACACTCAACAGCTACACAACGGACATGGTGTATCAGCTCGATTACGACCCTCTGACCAACATCGCGACTTGGGGATACACACCTTTAGTCGTCAATGACTTTTTACCAACGGACCAGATGGTTCTTACCCTGAAAGACACTCTCACCAGCACATCTGGTGTGCAGCTTGATGGCGAATGGGTTAATCCAACCAGTGTAAACCAAAGTACTGTGGGACTGACAAACCTGTCCGTGACCGGCTCTGGCGATGGGGCCGAAGCGGGAGATTTTGTGTTCTACTTTACGATTATGCCGGCGGACTTCAACCTTGACAACCTTGTCAATGTGGCTGGCGACGGAGTAATATTTATCGGAAATCTAGGCGTTGGGACCAACTTCGCACAAGGCGATGCCAATGGCGATGGATCAGTAACAATTAACCCCGATGGTCTCGTACTAGTAGGACTGTTGGGTTTTGATTTCTCGAATTGGCCGTGACCTCAGCGAATTAACTTTGGGGACAGTGCAAAAGCCAGCGAGCTTGGTCTCGCCGAATGGGTTGCTAAGTTGTTGTTTCGCCTACGACAAGAACTTCGGCGAGACGTAGCTCGCCGGCTACTGTTCTGCTGTTGCCTTTGGCTGTGACTAAAACGAGTCGGCTAGGGTAAGGACACCACCTGATCGTCTGCCATCGCGGCAAGCCGCTCAAGGACGATGGGGTCTGTTGAATCCGACAAATAATGAGTCGAGCCATCGGCCATCAAGACATGAATGCCATCGCCGTGCAGGCTGCCCGCGTGGCCCCAACTACTGAGCTGCGAGCGACGAGGCTCGGGTGGCGCTTGCCAGTGATTGATTCTTTTCTGTCCCAGATCCAGCCCGACCATGACCCAGGTGCGATAGCTCCAAGCTGTCGCCCAGCCATTGTAGACATCGCGCAAGGTTTCTGCCATTGCAAA
>JAJRWS010000107.1 GCA_024276705.1 Planctomycetota bacterium
GAAACCGCGCCATGGCGCATGATCCCTACCATCCGTTTAACCCGGCTATTTCATCTGGCCCCCTTTGCGAACGATGGTAAGTATTTAGGATCGTTCGAGAAATAACTGGCATATTTCCAGGCCCCTCACCCTGCCCTCTCCCCAAAGGGGCGAGGGGACATCGGACAGTTATTTCTCGAACGATCCTTAGCCATTGCGTAACTGGCAGACGCTACGCCAATGCCACTTTCATCGATTCTCCATGAGCAGCCTCATCTGATTCAAGCCTCGGCCGGTTTCCTGATGGCTGCGGGATTACTGCTCAGCCTGCCCAAGTTACGTGGGACGACCATGGTAGCTCCCTGCCTGTGGGCTCTTTTCTCCACGCTTGCCATCTCCGTGGGAGTCGTTGTTATGGGGCAGGCAGTCACGGACCCGGCGAATGCCCCCCTCTGGCAATCCACCCTGCGCTATGTGACTGCCTGCACAAGTTTTTTACCCATGATGGCCGTGCTGGGCGCCAAGCGTCCCCAGGACGGCCCCTGGCAATGGATCGTTCTGTCTTTAGGGGTTGTCCTGGCATTGCCTGCTTTGCAGGCGAATCTGCTACCCGCCGGTCCCCGGCTCGAACTATTCGCCGCCTGGAAAATATTTCTGGTCGGCCTGATGTGCTTGGGTCTATTGAACTGGCTACCGACAAAATTCTGGCCCGCCTGCTGCTGCTTCACGGCCGGACAGTTGGCCCTGTCCTGGGAATTTCTGGCTGACACTCCGGCTTCCTGGGCCACGATAGGAAGCGGGCTGATGCTGGTAGCGATCGTTATCGCACACGTGATTTCCGGTCGAGCCCAAACTGCCTACCGTCCCGAATCACGTACGCCCATCCTCAACCATCACCCTGAAGGGGATGCCGCCCAGGATCGCCTGCCGCAGGCAAACCGGCGTTGGCTCGATTTCCGTGACTGCTACGGCTCATTTTGGAGTCTGCGACTGCTACAGCGAGTCAATCAGACCGCGGAAATCTGCCAATGGCCAGTACGGTTGCAATGGTGGGGGTTTGAAGGTGTTGCGTCTGGAGATGCGCACCCCCTTCTTCCAGAGCACCTCACACAGATCCACCGGACTCTGGACACTCTCCTGCGCCGATTTCTGTGAAACATTTCTAGGCGGCGGGGAATTTCAAGTCAAAGAGTCCGAAAATTTCTTTACGAGACAAGCCGATGGATCTGGAGGATGGCCCGGAATCGACCGACTCCGGGGCGAAGATGGAATGGAACAATTCACGTTTTGCCGCCAATATCTCGTCGACCCGCTGTTCGATCGTGCCGGTTGTCAGGAAACGAGTAATCGTCACCGGCGCGGTCGTCCCGACCCGATGGGCCCGGTTGATCGCCTGGTCTTCAACGGCCGGATTCCACCAACGATCGAACAAGAAAACGTATCCGGCAAACTGCAGGTTGAGCCCCACGCTGCCAGCACCGTAGCTCATCAACAAAACATGGCGGTCCGGATCATCACGAAATTGCTCAATCACTCCATCTCGTTTCCTGGAAGGTATTTTGCCATGATATTCCAATGGCCCAAATTCCTCCAAACCATCACGTAGCTGCTCGATCGTACGCACCCATTGACTGAAGATAATCGCCTTGCGACCACTGGTCACGCATTCTTCCAGGTCCGCTCGCAATCGATCGAACTTGGCACTGGCTCCGGTGAGCGGATCGAAATTGCATATTTGTTTCAGCCGCAAAACCAACTCGAAAACATGCTGGATGGTCAATTCTTTCTGGAGGTCACTCAGGCGCACAACTCCTTCATTTTCGGCCAGTTGGTAGGAAAGCAATTGCTCGGGTGTAAGCACAACATGCGCATCACGATAGAGCTTGGGAGGCAAGTCGGCCAATACCTGATCTTTGGTACGCCGCAACACATAATCCTCCAGAACCGCACGCATCGGAGCCGCCTTCATTTGTGGTTGGAGGCGTCCTGGAGAAACAAATTCAAAAATGCCCACCAGATCCTCAGTACTGTTTTCAATCGGCGTGCCGGTTAATGCCCAGCTACGTTTCCGCGGCACCGCGCAGAGGACCTGGTTGGCCGCTCCGGTTCGATTTTTAATCCGCTGAGACTCATCAAGGATTACCACATCCAGCGCGGGGTCGATGGAAGTCACCTGGCTACGGTCACGCACGACCGATTCATAATTCGCCAACAAGACCCCCCGGGTCGCATGACGCCACAGCCAATGCCGCCGAGCCTGACTTCCCTCGACGATCGTCACGGGCAGTTCCGGGGCCCATAAGGAAAATTCTCGCTGCCAATTGGTGATCAGCGGCTTGGGGCAAACCAACAGCACCCGTTCCATCTGACCTTGACTGAACAGCAGCCTTAGGGCGGTGACCGCCTGCATCGTCTTGCCCAGTCCCATCTCGTCAGCCAGCACCGCCTCATGCCTTGGGTAGAGAAAAGCGATACCATCCATCTGGTAACCAAACGGGCGGAATGGAAAACGGAACGACTCCATCTCCAGCAATGTTTCCAGCGGTGGCTGCAACAGGAAATAGAGCCTGTCCTCCAACTTCACCACATCTCGAGGTGGGAGGACGCGTGTGCGTGAAGTGAACGCTACATTGGCCTCATCGCTTGCTGGCATACTCTGGCAAGCAGGGGAAAATGACGGATTCACTCTCTCTTTTTTACCCGAGTCAGGAATCATTTCAGATTCCGGCGGATTGTTCTTTTCCAAGCGACGACGCACCACCCATCCATCGGGAAACAGACAACCGGTGGTACGCACCTGAAAGGTAGGCAATACGGGAGAAAACGACTCCGGCGCCGTCAAGGATAAATCTGTGAGTGCCAACCGACCGCTCTGTAAATCCAACCGCATGCGATCATGAGACAATACCATCGGCGCAATGAGCTCGAGTTCGCCACCGACCATGGAATGAGCTAGCGACATGGGCTGAGAATTGGGGGCTGGCATGCTAGGGCTGGGGATTTATTCAAAACCATCGGGATCGGGATCGCTATCGGGATCGGGATCGAAATAACATGGGTCTGAGACACGAAAAACTGGATGTTTACTGACTCTCGATAAGCTACGTTGCATGGGTCTTTGAAAAAGTTGCTGACATTCGCGTACTTCGATAGCGATCCCGAGTCCCGAGTCCCGATCCCGATCCCGATCCCGATCCCGATCCCGATGAGTAAGTACTCGTGTAGGCGAGAAAGGTTACCCCGTTTTTCCGCAAATGCCGGATGTTGATAAACGCTAGTAAAAAGGGCTTTCCTCCGCTCTCCACTCTCCGGCTCCTATGCGGCAACTTTTGCAGTGAATGTTTCCTCGCCTGGATCCGCAGAAATGCGTTGTGCCTCGAGGATGGCTTCGCGTATCCGGCCAAACGGTTCCAATAAATCAATATGCTCCACCAAGGGTGTAAGCTTCCCTTTAAGCTGCTCGGGGTCCCAGTCGCAGGTCGATGTTCCCCAAAGCTGTAACTGGCCTGTCACCCAACAAGGTGTCGACTCTTCCACTTCCCATGATGCGAGGCGTGGTCCCACGCCGGACTTTGTGCGGGTTGCCGTCACCTCTCCTCTGACTGAGTCCACGGTCCTTTCTACGACAGCCATCGCGGTTGACTGCAACAAGGAGAGACTCAACATCTCGGGCAAATCGGTTAGAATCGCCTCGATCGGCAACTTGGCTTGCTCAACCAAAGTATGACCGATGACTTCGCCTAACAGATAGGGCCGTAAGGTCGGCCCATAGAGTATCTGCTGGGCTCGCGTCGGCCGAATGGGTGTCGTGCAATGAAATTCAAGCGGCCTGCCAAGCTGTGAAAGGACCAGATAGCCACCAAACCAGCCATGCGTCGTATCCTCGAGCGCCGTCAAAAAACCAATAGCAGCCAAAGAGTTACCGTCAGCGGCATCCATGCAGTAAGTCCTGAGGTGAATGGGGAATCCACGGAAACCGTGAGACGTAGGCAGAAGGAGCCGATAAGTTCGAAGTCAGCCGCTGTTATCCCATCGGGAACTGCAACCTCCGGACTTTAATCCAGAAACGGTATGAAACTAACTCAGCTAAGCGCTAGCAAAACTTCTCGATGTCGAGTAAACTAAAGAAATGTAAAGAACGGGGCTGAGGCTCACGCCTGCTAGCACGCTGTTGTCCATGCATTGGGTGTCCATGTGTTGGGCAATCATGCATAGGTCTGCATCCGGCAGGGCGCTTTATCTGTATTTGGGTCTAATTTATATTTGGACCTGATTGTTTTGGCTTCATTCTTTTCATTGATCGCCTATTCTTTTCGTTAACATAAAATAGCCCGCCTTTACGCCCATTGAACCGGGTGCCTGGGAAAACCGAGAAGGAAAGTTAGTTTCCATGTCAGAAAGCCGCCAGCCCGTTCCTAGGCCCCAACCTCAATCCCGACCTCAAGCTACCAACAATTCCCGTTCTTCTGGAACCGGGGCTACTGGAACTGAGGCGATCCCAACCATTTTTTCACAGGTTGACGTCTCTGCGGGAAGTTCCGCGGAAACCCCCGTGGACTTTGGGTACGAGCAAACAGAATTGCTCCGCGAGGTGCTAGCAGCCCAAGATCGCACCAACGAGATTCTCGAAGAGTTGGTCAGCGTCATGGCAGGGGCACAAAAACAGCGGATGAAGGAACTGCATCAGTGGAAGCAAGCCAACCCGCGTCTTTCCAACACATGTCGCAAGGCGGCCGAATCTCTCAGTCAGGTACAAATCGAGTACCTGGAACGGATCACGGATGAAATCGACGAATGTGGCGAAGACATGATTCACGGTGAATTCATGCTCAATGAATTTGTCGATCGTTTTGGGCCTCGATTGGCCCACCTCAACGGTGTCATCCAGGTGCTGGCCCAGCTCAGCAGTACAGGCTCAACTCAGTAAATGAGTGATGTGAGATGTGGGGATCGATGATCTGAAAGAAAGCTCCTTTTGCAGTTCATCGATCATCGATCACACTTCAGACATCCGTATGGCGTGCTTCTCCATGGTTATCCCAAAGCAGGAAGTTCTTTTTGAAGCATTCTTAACGGCCACTCACCACCGGGCCATTCGCTACAGTCATTCCACGTATACGCAATCGTAAACTATCCATGCCCGCGCTCGAGGAGAAAATCGCCAAGGCTCACGAAGAACTGGACGCACATACGGAACGTACCGTGAGATGGCACTTCCACGATACAACCGGAAGTCCTTTCTGGCTGGAGAAAAAATCGAAACTTCCGTTCAATCCACTTACCGATATTCGCAGTTTCGACGATCTGAAAAAGTTCGAGCCGTTCCAGGACGAGTGGTTACGGGGTGGCCCGGTTCGACGCTGGGTCCCCCAAGGACTCTCTGGCAACCCGATTTATGTGTTTGAAACGGGCGGCACCACCGGCACTCCGAAAAGTCGAATTGCCATCAATGACTTTCGCACCGACTACTCCTTGTTCAGCGAAACGCTGCCGGTCGAGTATTTCCCCACTGGGTCCAACTGGTTGATGCTTGGGCCTTCGGGGCCACGACGACTCCGGCTGGCAGTCGAACATCTGGCCCAGCATCGTGGCGGCATCTGCTTCTGCATCGATTTAGATCCCCGCTGGGTCGTCAAGTTGCTCAAGCAAGGCCAGATGGAACAGGTGGAAGCCTACAAACGCCATTGTATTGAACAGGCTATCACGATCCTCACGGCCGGGCACGAAGTACGATGCATGTTCGGCACGCCAAAATTGATCGAAGCCTTATGCCTGGAATTGGAAGCACGTGGCACCAGTCTGGCGGAGACCGGGATCACTGGAATTTTTTCTGGCGGCACCGAGTTCACGCCACAATGGACTCGTTTTTGCATCGAAGAACTTTTTGGCGGCCCGCCGGAAGTCAGTGGCATCTCCATGACACCGACCTACGGCAATACCCTGATGGGGCTTGCCTGCTCCAAGCCTGTGACGGCGGCCGAAGATTATAAAATCAGCTACTACGCCCCTCAACCCCGTGCGGTCATCGAGGTGGTCGACTTTGACGACACCGATCGTATTGTGGAGTATGGCAAAACGGGCCGCGTCAAACTGACCACGCTCACGCAGGAATTCTTTGTTCCCGGATTCCTGGAACGAGATGAAGGCGAACGCGAACTGCCCTGCGAACTCTATCCGTGGGACGGAGTAAGCGGAGTGAGGCCATTTCACCAATTGGCCGGGGCAACCACCGTAGGAGTCTATTGATGCTCACGCTGCCTGCCATCCGCTGGGGTGAACCTTACGAGTCTCTCGCCGTGGAAGAGGTGTCTCATTTTGTTTCCGGTGAACCGGTAGCCCGAGTCAGTACCGTGGGAGGTGGGATTGTCCGCCGCGATGCGAAACATGCCCTCCGCGCACGATCGATCCTGCGACAAATATCGCCCGCGGAACTGATTGCCTGCTGCGGGCGGGCGGGCGAACTCTTTGCGTCAGGCACCCTCAACGTGGGTGACTCCCAACAGTCGCCCCAGCAGTTCGTCCAACTGCAATCGGCTACGACGGGCATGCCGCTGGCGATGTGCCATGCCAACTTGCAAAAAAATGCCTTTGTCTTGAAAAACATCGAGTCCATTATCGATGCGCTCACGCGTGGCCTCGACCTGAACATTCTGGCGCGTGGCTATGGTGATGAGGGTCGTGGCTTCACCGTGAGCTATCAGCCCCAGACAACCGCCCTGGGAGCTGTCCTCCCCTCCAATTCACCGGGCGTCCATACTCTCTGGCTTCCGGTCATCCCCCTGCAGTTTCCCCTGGCCCTTAAGCCTGGATCTCAGGAACCATGGACACCTTACCGCGTGTTTGCCGCCATGGTCGCCTCGGGAGTGCCGGCTGAGGCTTTTTCTCTCTACCCCGGCAAGGGAGGCGATGTAGGCAGTGCGATGCTATCCAGCTTTCGCCGCAGCATGATCTTCGGCGGCCCCGATACCATACGCCAATATGCGGCCAATCCCGGAGTGCAGGTCCATGGTCCCGGTTACAGCAAAATTTTATTGGGCGACGATGCGGTGGATCAATGGCCCGAGTATCTGGACCTGCTGGTCGATAGCGTCAGTCGCAATGGCGGCCGCAGTTGCATCAACTGTTCGAGTATTTATGCCTCGCGTCATACCCGTGAAATTGCCGACGCGCTGGCCAGCCGACTGGGCCCCGTGGAAGTCTTGCCGCCCGATGATCCTGAAGCCACACTGGCGGCATTCACCACGCCTGGCGTCGCGGCCGCGATTTGGCGCACCATCGAGGGCGATCTGGAAGATCCACGCACCTCGCACATCACCAGCACTCATGGGCCACGACTCGTTGAGCAGCCTCGCTGCGCGTATTTGCGTCCCACGGTGGTGCATTGCGACTCAGCCGACGCGCCGGGAGCGAATCGCGAGTATCTGTTCCCAATGACGAGTGTCGTTACCTGTCCACAGCAGGAGATGCTGGCTCGGATCGGCTCCACGCTTGTCTGTACGGCCATCACCGAAAACCAGTCCTGGCGCCGGGAGCTGCTTGAGTCCACCGCCATCGACCGACTCAACCTGGGCCCCATCCCCACCCCCCAGCTCAATTGGCTACAACCGCACGAAGGGAATCTGGTGGAGTTTCTTTATCGGAACCGGGCGGTACAAGTAGCACAGTAGGCAGGGGGCAGTAGAAAAGATTTATGATTTATGATTGCTGATTGCTGATTTAGGTTGCGTACCCCCACTCGGCATTTGAATGCGGATTGCGAAATGAAAGGAAATGCGGATAGCCTTACTCTTTCTCCATTCTCATGCGGTCTACTCTCTACTTACTGCTCCCTTCTTTCCTGAACCCTGAACCCTGAACCCTGAACCCTGACACC
>JAJRWS010000108.1 GCA_024276705.1 Planctomycetota bacterium
AAATTCCTCTTCGTTTTCGTTTGGGCCGTGATACGTCCATCGGACGAATTGCCTACCCACGGCTACGACTGGTCAATGTGGCCACTTCCCGTTGCGCGCTTGCGGTTTCGGTTTCGGCGGGGCTATCTTACCAGGAGCAAGCTGACAGCCGGCTGAATGTTCTGTCGCCCGTGGAATTTAAGGCTCAATGGGGCGTTGCCCAGGCGGAGCCACTTTTTGCCTACGTCCTGTCCAACTCGCAGCTCATGCCTGCCGCGGCGCCCCTGGGGTCTTTGGACGTGCGCCCGGATCCACAGAGTTTCACCGCGAAACAGTCACTGCTGCTTCGGTGCGGGTTGGAGAACATCACCTTGCGTTATCAAGCGCATCTAGACAGCATCGCGGGGCCATTGTTCATCCATCGCCTGGAAGTGCCCGCCAATTTGCAACTGAAAACGATTCGCATCCGGGAATTGACGCAGGGTGAAGCCATCCAATCTCGGTGGGCTACGACGACGAAAGCCGGGTCCGGAACACGCGAAGTGACTGTTTTTTTCGCTCGTCCCCTTCGAGGCCCTCATGAATTGACATTGCTGGGACAATGGGCTCAGCCGCCCAATTTGCCGACTCGTATCCCACATGTCGCGCTCCAACAGGCCGATGTCAGTTCCACCCAAATCGAGATCACTCGTGCCACCAATGTCTGGGTGGATGGAAACTGGCCTCGGACAGCACCGGAGCAAAAGAGCGAACCGCTGCCGCTGGCCCTCCAGAAGGATGTGCATGTGGGAGGGTTCCTGCTGACTCAGCGAGATGCCAGGAGGATTGAATTTACCGTGACGCCCAATGCGCCCCGTTTTTCAACGGAGTGCTTGACCGTCCTGCAAGGACGGGAAAAGGGCTGGTCTGTTACGTTTTGGGTTCAAGTGCATGCACTGCACGGCGTGGTCGACCGGTTGCGAGTTGAGGTTCCCGGGACATGGCTTGAGCCGGCCGTGGTTGGGGCACAGGTTCAGTTGCAGAAGCTCGATGCCAACGCTTCCCAGAGGGCAGCATCTCAGGATCGAGTTCGTTATGAACTACGTTTCAAGCATCCGCTTGCTCAAGGTGAGCAGGCTCGCCTGCAGATCATCGGCCGGTTGGAGCTGAAGACGGACCAGCTTGCCCGGATTCCCGATATTCGAGTTGTCGGTTCTTCCAACACGGTTCGATACGTTGCTTTGCCGCGCTCGGCTCAGGGCAACACGTTGGAATGGCGACGTCGAGGTTTGCGGAAAACGGGTTTGCCACTCGAGTTGGAGCAGGTTGCTCGAGTGGGAGATTTGGCCCAAACTTATCGGGTAGTGCAAAAAGGTTTCCTGGCGGAGCAAACTATTTATTCTCCGGCAGCGGATCGGGTGGCCATTTCGCTGGCCGAGATGCGTGGAGTATTAAGCCTTCAGGGGGAATGGGCGGGGACGGCGATGTTGGTACTGCATCCCGGCAGGGCAGCCCAATGCCAGTTGCAATTGCCCGCCCGTTCCCAGTTGCTCCAACTCATGCTGGGGGGACAACCGGTCCCGCGAGTACGGGTTGGGGATGCCGGTTGGCGGATTAGCTTGGGGCCGCCTTCCATGCCCCGTGTGATCGCCGTCCGTTATACGACGAAGTTGGATTTGCAGCATGGCGTGGCCAGATTGCAGGTTCCCGAGTTGTTGCTCGGCACGAATGCCCTTCGACCCTTGTCCTCTTTTTGGCAGATACGCATAGCTGGGAACGTCCAGGGCTTGAGCTCCGTAAGGAGCCAAGCCGTGGCGGGTCGTAAAATCGATGCGATTACTTTTGCCCAACGAGGGTACGAAGGCTACTTGCGAACTCTGGAGGAGGCCGGGCCCCTGGCTTTCCAGCTTCCGCAATGGGAAGCGAAACAATGGTTTTTCCCCTGGCAAACGCGTTTGGAGGAGGCCTATGACCGTTGGCAACAAGTGGAGAAATTGCGTCAGGGAGAGGGCCTGCCAAGGCAGGAAGACCGGCGGCCGGAGCAAAGCACCCAGTTAGGATTGATGCGAGGTCCAGCTCCCGCCAGGCAAAAGCCGACGGGCATGATATCCCGGGAAGATCCATTGGGCCCTGCTGGCGATTCTTCCGTCGGCCTGCCGAACGCTACGATCTCGCTCAAGGGTAGTCCGGTATGGCAAGCGTTAGGTGATGCCTTGGGTCGGAACGAGGAAGGAAACGTTCATTCAGCCAACCGGAATCACGCCATTTTGCCGTCTCTCTGGGAAGAGCCAACTGGGGAAGACGCCTCCAAGGTTTACCGTAATTCCCAGTTCTATGCTGGCCGGCCTGATGGGGTGTTGGAAATACGCTTGGACCGCCGGGAAGATTACCTGACCGGTCTTGGACTCAGCGCAGGTCTGGTGGCTCTGCTTGTTCTGTTGGAGCTATTATTCAAAACCCGGCTTCGCGACAAGATCTGGCAAATGGGCCATGCCTCGGAGTTGGCTCGGATATTGGCACGAATCGACGTTCCGCATGGAGTGCTGATGGTCGTGGGACTGGTTTGGTGGTTCTGGCTGACCCCCAGTGTTGCGGGCTTTGCCGCCGTCCTCGTCACCAGTTTGTCGTTGGCAAGACGAAAGCTATTGGAAGCCAATCCAAAAGAAAAGTGTGACACAGGATTAGAGTGATGGGTCGTTAAAGAATTGTTCGGGGATGGGATGTTCGGCAATTCGGCCGACGTCGGCTTGCGTACGCCGTTGGCCAACGGAATGCCATGGAGATACCTCGGCCAATTCGGGCATCAGCTCGATGAGTTGCTGAATCAGCATGGCTGCCAGCCGTTTCACAATGAGCCCTTGAGCCGATTCTTCGATCGCTTTCGCGGTCTTCATGACCCGTAATAAATTCGCCCGTTTTGAAACCGGCTCGGAGAGAGATGCCGATGGATCTTCCAGCAGATCGACCAGTGGCACCTCGAGAATTTTTTGCCATCGAAGCAGATCGGAGATGGTCATGTCATGGTGCATGTCTTCCTGTTGACGAATTTCTTGCACGGATTGGCCGAATTTGCGTGCGACCGATCGTAGGGAAATTCCCTGTTGCTGGCGTACTTTGGAAACCCGATGGAGTGGACGCGAGTTGCATGACAAAGGCAAGGTTCTTCCAGACACGCCCACCCCATCGGTATTAATTGGGTATTCAACAGTACTCATGGCCGCTTCGCCTCCTCATCCGGGTACGTTATGGTAACCGTGAAAATGATGCATGAGAAAAGTTAGATGAAATGATTTGTCCGCTTGGCAGGTATACGGATACGACGGGAAAACAGGGTCCAGTCGTAATGGTCCAGTCGTATCGGGTCCAATAGGATCAAAGAATTGGCAATAGGAAAGAAAAGGGGCAATCAGTGGCGATCAATGCCTGTCCGTTGCCGGTTCCTTGACTGACAGTCCATCCTTCCAGCCTGGAAAGGATCTTGCCCGGAGTCAGTCGTTATCACTTAAGCCGCTCAACCTACGCGCCGCGAATGTGCTTCAATCTGGATCGATCAGGTGTTCCAGCCAGTTGTATTCAGGATCCGATGCGATTCATCGGTGTGAGCTAATGGAAATGATAATCACCAGGGAAACGATTGACAAGTATCAAATTATAAACAGAGCCCATTCCGTGATTTTTCTGGTGGATCGTGCTGCCGGAATAGGCAACCTGGTTGTCATCTTTTAAAACGGCTCAAGTAGTTTCACGAAAAGTCAAACAAGTTGGCGGCAGACGCACCAGTGAAGCTGGACACTCGGTTTGAGTTAGGAGAGGAAATCGCCAAAGAGAGGCGAAATGTGGAATGCCACAACGGCTATGCAAGGCTAATCGGCAATGACGATGCTCTACATTTCAGGAGCGAGTGGGCAAGATCGAGTGCTCAGGGTGGGCCGCGGTGGGCTCCGGTAACGTGGTGTGGGGAGGTGCTGGCATGAGGTTCGATTGGCTGACGTGAGTACGGCGGCCGGTGCCGAGTGGCCTGGCCTGGGGAATCCATTGAAAGCCCGTTGGATTGAGAGAGGTGTCTGATAAACCGGAAGCAGGTATCGTCACAGCCTGGTGGGCTCGTTGCATGTTTTCCATAAGGGCTGAAATGGGAGCGAATCGGCGCAAGCCATGTGGGATACCCGTCGAGGAACATGGCACTTTTCTTTCGGGCCCATTCGCACGAGCCAGCATATGCCCAAGCTGGGTGGCACAAATGGGAGAAATTCCATCGTGGACCAGGATGCGGCTGGTTGTTACACGGGTGCGAATCAGTTCGATGATGGTGCCCAGTCCAGAATGGATGGGTTGCCACAGTACGGTGATCTGAGGATAGCAGCGAGATAGCTGGTAGGCTGCTTCGTACGTGTCATCGGTCGATCCATTGTCGACAAGAATGACCATGAACCCACTGGCCGCCACTTGGGCCACATCCAAAATATCGTGTACCGTCCGAGCCAGGGTTCGTTCCGCATTATGAAGGGGCAAGGCGATCGTTAAAGTTGGGGTCAATTCACTGCCTCCCTGATCGGGGTAAACGATTGTCTGTTGGATAGCAATCGGTCGCTTGGGCAGATCGGCTGCAGGCGTTAGCAATTCGTGCTAAATGATCCAGAAGTGCATAGGATACCGATCTTGCGGTTCAATCCAGGCTGCTAGCGCGTGCCAGCGTTCAACTCGAGACTGGGGCAGGCGGGACGCTGGTCGTGGCGCCCTGCTTTTCCACGGATTCAAGCGGTGGGTTCACCTCAGAGAGTTGGGCACGAAACGCGGCAATTCCTGCAAGCAGATCTTCCTCGTTGGCGGACGGAGGAGTCGGGTTGGTCTCGACAGCCGCCGTGGTTGTGGAGTGTTCAACCATCTCCCGGTCCGTATCGGGGAGTGGGTGATTGTCATGGTCGGGTGGATTGTCGGCCGCCGTAGTTTCTTTGGCGACGGTATCTTCGCGGGCGGGCGAAAACTCTTGGGCGCCGGAGCTCTGCAGGGGCGAGACCAGCCCAGGCAATTCGGCAGCAGGCATGCCAGGCAGGGATGGAGAAAGAGGCCCGAGTGTCTGGGGAGCCGGTGTTGGTATCGTTATCGCCGCCGAGGTGTCGGGAGACGGAAGGGGTGCGGCGTCTGCAACGTCGACTGGGGATTGTCCAGTCAGGGCGATAGGGGGCAGATCCTGCCGGGCATGTCCCAGGTAAATGGCCAACCCATAGCCGAGTGCGATATTGAGGATGACGGTGATGACTAAGAACGTGAGCACCCGTTTAGTCCTGTTGTGAGTATCGGTCGAGTGCGGTTCCCCCTGAGGTAGCAGGCGGGGATCGGCACGCCTTGGTCAACAACCGTACGTTACAGATGCCACGGGAGCCGTTCGGCACACTGGCAGAATTTGGAGACCAAACCCTCGTTAACACAAAGTGTGCTTCCAGTGTTCCGGTAATCCGGGTGTTAGCGGTTGTCGCGAGTCGAAGCAGATCGGATTGTAGGAACAGGAGTCAACAAAGAGAGCAGAGAACGGTTTGCTTTGCTAGATATTTCGTCCTTCCAATAGCGCGCACGGCGTATGCAGGAATGGGGATAAGGATCGTTCGAGAAATAACTGGCATATTTCCAGGCCCCTCACCCTGCCCTCTCCCCAAAGGGGCGAGGGGACATCGGACAGTTATTTCTCGAACGATCCTAAGACGCTATCGCCGCTCGAGTTCTTGTGGCCGCGTGGCCATGGTCGGAGTATTGGTTTGGGGCAGGGCGGGATCGGCCAGGGCGCGAATCATGTTCGGGGAGGCATGTTGAAGCGTGATGACTTCGCTTCTGCCATCGGGCAGTTGTGGCCGGATGAGCACAATCACTTCGGAGGTTGCGCCGCGGCGGACAATTTCCTCCAGGAGAGCTTGTTCGGAAGGGCTGAGCGCTGCGGCCTGGGCCGTGCCTGATCCGGGATGCGTGGAAGTATTCTCAGGGGCGAGTCTGTTCGTGGGGGGAAATGTATTGGCAGAGGTGCTGCGACGATTCATTGCATTCAGTAATTCCCGCTCGGATGGGTTCAACGGCGTAGCCGCTTCCTGGCCTCGTACGGCCATGGGTGCCGGTGCCGCCAAGGGAGGGGCTGGTGCCGAATCGGTTTGAACCAGGCCAGTGAGTGCCTGCCCCGACAGCCCGCTGCCAGAAGCGAGAGGCTGGTAGATCATCGCCAGCCCCAGGTTGTCGAGCTTGGTATGAATCGAGGAGGTAGCCGCATAAAGGCCTTCGTTTGCCTGGGGGTCGGCGGCAAAGCAGACGCCAACCAGTTGCCCCTGCCCGTTGAACATCCCGCCGCCGCTGCGACCTTCCACCGGTGCGCCGGCGGCTTCCACATTTGCGGGTCCCTGATAGCGGTTCAGTGAAGTGACCTGAGTGTTGACGATTGTGGGATTGTCGCCATGGTTGCAACCGACGGTGGTGACTGGGGTACCAGATGCCAGGCGGCTGCCCGCCGGAGCGATCGGCGCCACCTGGACTTGTTCATGCGCACGGAAACTGATCAGTCCCAGATCGCGTTGCAGATCGAAATCGACCAATCTTCCTTTTTGCGTGGAACGTACCTGCGCGCCTTGAGGTGTCGCTTGAAACAAGGTAATGGTAATCATTCCTTTTCCGCCCGATGAGCGAAAGAGATGACCACAGGTTAGTACGAGCGCTTCACCTTCTCGCGCATCGACAATGGTGCCGGTGCCGGTCGAATTTCCTTGCGGATCCTGGATGGTGATGCGTACTGTCGATTCCAGCAGATGGGTGGCAGCCGTACTTCCCCGACCCGCACTACCCCAGCCTGAAGTGTTGGCCCCGGGGGGCGGACCGATGGAGGAGGGGACGGCTGCGGAGATTGCGGCAAACGGCGTGGCCATGGAATTGCTCACCGGACCAGGAACGGTTGCCTGTGTGCCCAGCCTGTCTGGCTGGATACCCGCTTTTTGCAGCATGCGTTCCAGCTGGACGTAGCTGGTGGCACCGACCAGTCGAGCGAATTCCTGGCCTCGCACTAAAACGACAAAGGCCGGAACATGCGTGATGTTGTAGCGATTTGCCAAAGCGGGGTTTTTCGAGGTATCGACCTCCCGTACCGGGTAGCCTCTCTCTTTCAATTGGTGGATGGTGGGGCGCATTTGTTGGCAAGGTCCACACGTTGGCGAGCTGAAATCGAGCAATACGGTTTCGCCGGCAGCCCTGCCCGTCCTCGTCCAAGCCGTCAAGAGGCACGCAGTGGTCACAAGAAGAAAGAATATTTGACGCATAGGGACCATCGATTCCCTCCATGGGCACGTGGTCGGATTGGTCTCGTGGGCCAATCACTGGGAGTTAGTGGTATCCCAGACAACAAGAGGTCGGCCGCGAGAAGGAAACGCGCCGATTCATGGCGCGTTTCGCCATGGGGCCGCGGTCCGTTCGTGGGGGCAACATCCATGTTGTCCGGACGATAGGGGAATCGCCTTCGGCGTTCAACGGGCAAAATCCTTTTTGCCTGAAAGAGGGCCTGCGATGCCTTGACCTTGCGATAAGTTGTGAGTGGTTGAATGGGGTGTGATCAGAGACAAGATTGCCGCCGGCTGGGCGGTTACGGAAAAAATCGAGGCGGTACTTTCGTGAAGTTCCGCAAATTTTTCAAGGCCAATATGGAATGCTAGCAGATGGGGGGCTGGGAGTTGGGGACTGGGGGCTGGAATTTGGAGGTTGGGGCAGCCCTTTTTACTAGCACATGATGCCAGGAGGCTAGCCGCCATACGGTTGAATGAAGCAGTGCTATCGGTGTTGCTTCGGGATAGGGATAGGGCTGGGCTGCGCAAAATGTAGGGTTGTGTCGGTTGTCGTATTATCCTGGATAGCTTCCCGGATTGGTGGATTGAGGTCGGGTGGCATTCTGTTTTCTACTGGAAGCCTCCTACTTTGCCCTCATCGTACCAAACAAAAA
>JAJRWS010000008.1 GCA_024276705.1 Planctomycetota bacterium
CGGCAATGTTTAGTGGAATCGATTGTGCCGCGCGAAGCCATTGGTCACGAGCATGACGATGAAGGCCGCTGAGATCCTTCGCGACCTTGAACGAGGCAGCGATATAATCGATCGAAAGGCGATAAACACCCAATCGATCGTGATCGAAAATCGGTTCCGTCATCGTCATTCCTTTCGAGTACGAGTACCGGCTGGCGCCTGAGTACGAGTACGATTCGAGGCCAGACCAGGGCGATAAGCCGCCCGGGAACCGACGTTTTTTACAGCCAGCACGTTGTCCGGGTCGGCTTCATCGGCCACTGCCTGATGCTACTCTACTTCTTCCAGATGCAGCGATAGTTGAAGCGGCGATTCGGCGCGCTGTCGCCATTCACGCAGAGCGAAATGGGAGAATCCAGATCGGCCGGGTTGTCGCACCAATGAAAATCAAAACTCAGCGCATTGCCGGTCAACCCCAAAACCTGGCGTGGCACGGCGATCTCCAACGCCTTGCCAGCCGTGCGATACGGCAGCCGTGCTTGCTCGACCCAAGGCTGATCGGGGACGGACGCGTCGTAACGCATGCAGAGGGTCGCCTTGTCATCCACCACTTGCCTGTTGATGAGGTAGTCGTAGCCATACCAGCCCGTTGAGTGGTCCTGATCGGCATCGATCAGCAGTAACATCCAGTTCCTGTCCGTGTGCGGCGTCAACCGATCTTGCGCCGCAACGTAAAAGTAGACCTGCTCTTCGTCGATCGCCACTTTGCAGGTGATCACGTCATTGCGGCCGGAGTCGTTGGTATAATGCAAGCCACCGTAGCCTGGGTAATCTCGGTGGTAGGTATCCCCCACGGTGTCGCGAAATTCGACAGCGATCGGTTCCCAATCCTCGAATCGGCCATCGATCACCATGGAATGCTTGCCCTTCAGTTCTGGAATGGGACGCACTCCCTTGTAACGCCGGATATTCTGTGCCATCTGCATGTAGTAGTTGTCGGTATACCCGCCCTGCATCGGCTGGACGCAGCGGTTGAATTCCGCGTTGTACTGGTCGATAAACCGGTAGGTGGCCTCGCGCCGCATGAACGAATAGGTTTTGCCGGCCGCTGGCTGGTACTTGCCGGCAGTCCATTCGTTCCAGTCGTTGATGTAGAGAAACGGTGGATCGGCGGCCAGGGCTTCCTTCCACCGTTGCTGGAAATAGATCCCATACCCTTCGGGGTTCGGCACGGTTTTCCCAAGCCAGGGAACATGCGTCGGCACCGGCAAATCGTACTCGTTCAGTTCCGGCTCCTGGTGAGTTCGCGTCCATGACTTGCCGATCAAGCTGGAGGGGTGCTGGGCGGGTGTGACAGCCGCCTGCTCCTTCACGCCATGATGCGTTGAGACCAGGGCGAGTGGATCCATGGAACGGACGCGCGGGTCTCCCAGGTCATAACCAAAGCTCCAGTGGTCTTCCGTCCCGACAAATCGCTTTCCCGCCCACTCGTAGTAGCCCCACCACATGGTCCTGAGGGTGAAGAATTTTTTCACCTCCGCCGTGTAGTCCTGATAGAAAGGCGCGGAATAATCGGGGTCGCCGTAGTGCGGATGCGCCGGGTCCGCCTTTGCCTCCGGCTGGAAATTCGGATTCGGGTTCTTCCGCCCTTTCCCATTCGCATCGACCTCGGGCGAACCGTTGTTCAGCAGCAACGGCTTGCCATCCCAATAGAACCAGAGATCCCGATATTTTCCTGCCTTGTAGATCTTTTCGTAGAGGTCCTGCACCACGGTGATCGAGGGGCCATTGAATGCCCAGAAGCAGAATTGCGGGACCTTATTGCCCTCGGCTTTCATTTCTTGCATGACCGAGAAAACGACGTCCCATTCTTCCCAATACCGGACCGCATTGGTCACGTCCATCACCAGCAGATCGACCCCTGCATCCGCCAGCATCGACATGTCTTTGCGAATCACGTACTTATCCTTGCTCAGGAAGTATCCCATTTCCGGCTCCCCCCAGTGATAGGAGCTTTCCGTCCAGAGCGGATTTTTTGCATCCAAGCGTGCGTTGGGATCCTGGGCCAGGATCTTTCTGACGTCCGCCCTGTAAGGGCTCTTTTTATGGGCTGCCGAATCGCGGTGCCAGGTGATGTAGAAGATGCCAACCACCCGCCGTTGCCCACTTTTCACCGGACCGACCTCAGACAGGCTCGGCATCGTGCGTCCGAGCGCGTCGGTCGCCACCCAGGTGTCTGGATCGATGTCCCGAAAGTGCGTCTCTTCCGCTTGCATGGCTTGCGGACACCACCACAAAAGGCTGCACAACAGGAGGAAACACGGCGGAAGACACTGAGACGTTATGAAGTTCATTCTCACGGAATCGCTCCAGTGAAGGTCCAACAATAGACAGCGAAGAGGGTATCGCGCACCCGATCCGAGGGTCGCCACTCCTGCACGATGGTCCGCTGCAAATAGAGGCACGGACAGATTCAACCTACCAGATTGACCGCCATAAACAACATGCGACCGTTCCTTGCACTATCGTCTTAGCCCGCAACATGCGCACACCGTGCGCGCATGATTCTAAAGTCATTGGCCACAAAAAACACAAAAAGTCGCGAAAAACTAAAGTCGCGTATTGTCGAATAACGTATTCCGCCCTTTTATGTTTTTGCGTTTTTCGTGGCAATTATTTCCCCGAGAAAACCCTCGGCTTTGCCGGGGGACAGGCAGAGTTTGACAGTTCCGTAGTGATATTTCTCGTACTCGTACTCGTACTCGTGCTCGACTGGAACCATTGCATGCAACAGAAACAAGAGGCCATGGATATTGATGACGACCGACCTTGCCTCCCAGTAGGGTTCGAGTACGAGTACCGCTCTGCTGAGTACGAGTACGATATTCTCTCCTCGGCTCCTTTGAGGAGCCTTCCTCAAGCCACCCGCTATGCGGGTGGTACATGACTTTTCTTTGCCCGGAAGCAGCGTTAGGAAGATCACAATAATATTGCTCCGGAAGGCACCAAGGCAAACCTGCGTCTTGAGCTACAACCGAGTCACGGTAGACTGGTAGAGGCAGTACGCCGATCGAACTTGCAGCGGCCGAGAAAATGCGATATTTGAACGTCGTCGTCGGCTTTTTTACGTAACCGAGGCCGAAATCCAGAAACCCCTATCCAAGAAGCGATTCCATGTTTGCAGAATTTCAGCAGGCGGCGGCGGACATATTCACCTCAGCCATTCGAGAAGGACGCCTCATCCGCAACCCGGGCGAGAAGGAACTGCGGGCGTTGGCATTGGCCGAAACGAATGTCCAAGAGACACGCTATGGGAGCCTTTGCGCCACTTCGGAGCCGATGTCACGCGCCGCCATGCTGACGAAGAACAACATCGACACGGAATTTGGCGACGAGGAACGCCATTTGCTGGAGGAAGCCCGGCAACGCATGGCCGCCGAACAGCTCGTCAGCATCGAGGTGGTCGTCGCGGATGGGAAAGACAATGTCACGGCCCGACTGATCGTTCCCAGACGATTTGCGCATGTGGCTTACGCGGGCCGGAAACTGTTTTCTCCCGCCACTGCGGACCATCCGACCTACCAGGTGTTGATGTTTTTCGATGAGCATTTCGAAGACAACAAGAGCAAAGTGCTGCCACAAAAAGACATCACGATTCGGCTTGCGTTTTCGCCGGACGGCCAGATGGTCAAGTGCGTTCGCAACAGCAATTATTTCGGCGAGTGGAAAAAGGGCGTGTTTGCCGGCGAGGATTATCGAGTCAAGCAAAGCGGCAATGCGATTTTCCTCCACGCGGGCTGCCGCAAGGACACGCTCGAAACGGCCCATGGTCCCTACCAGACCAGCTACTCGCTGTTCGTCGCGCTGAGCGCGAACGGCAAGACAAGCACCACCTGCAAAGTGCTTGGCCGCAAAGGGCATGAACGGAGCTGGCTGGTTCAGGACGACGGCGGCGTGATGACTCGGGATGGGCGCTTTCTTGGTTTCGAACAGGGAGGATTGTTCGCCAAGACCGATGGCCTCAATCCGCACGACCAGATCGAATCCTATTATGGCGCGCTGAAACGGGCGACTTTTCTGGAGAACGTCCATGTCGAATCGGATGGCAGTCTCGATTTTTTCAATCTGGAACTGACGGCAAATGGCCGCGCGGTGATTGAACGAAGAGACTTCATGCATTGCAGCAACGACATCAATTCCGAACGCATCGACAACCTGTTCATCATTACCCGCGGCAGCATCATCCCCGCCGTGGCAAAATTGACTCACGCCCAGGCGGCGGCATTCATGGTGCTCGGCCAATCGATGGAGTCCTCCGCGGGCGATCCGACTCAGGCGGGCAAGATCAAGAACGTCTTCTTCTACGACCCGTTCATAGCCGGCGACCGGGCCGAACATGCGAACCTCTTCTACGACCTGCTGAAAGAAAACGCCCACATCCAATGTTATCTGTTGAACACCGGCTGGGTCGGCGAGGGCGAACACCTGCGCGACATCCGCCTGGGCGACACGATGGGCATTCTCGATTCAGTACTCCGCAGCGGCCTGGAAGACTGGGCTCCCTCGGAACGGACCGGCTTGCTGGTGCCACGCTCCATACGAGCCACCGATTCGATTGTCGTGCACCCGGAGCGGCTCTACCTGGTCGACGACTTCGAAAAGAGGCAGCAGGCGCTGGGCAAGCAGCGGGCCGATTTCATGGATCGGTATCCCGGTCTGGAGGCGGAAATCAAAGCTGTTTTCCAAAAGTAAAAAGAGGGGCCCCCTTGTCATTACATTCTGGCCCACGCTACCTGGGCACGGTAGTTCCGGTCGGCGAGAGGATTATTGACAGCCGAGATTTCTCCGTACGTGCCGATGAACTCGAAGCCCAGCTTGTGAACGCCGGGAAAAACGCGGGCGATTTCCTCGACATAATCCTTGTTCGCCGTTTGGGTCGATGCGTTGAACCAGTGCAAGTAAGCATAGGCTCGATGTTGCGGCACCCCCTGATAACGTTCGCTGAAGTCTGGCTTCCGCACCGTTCCCAGCAGGTTGTACTCCCAGACGGTCTGCCTCGGTAGCAGGTCGACATACGGCATCTTTGGAAAGCCGGTGATACGCTCCAGTCCACGATAAGTACTGTTGATCAGAACCGCCTCGGGCCGCAGCGCGAAACCGGCCTTAAACAGGTCGCTTGTTGCGACAACCATTTCCTTGATATTCTCGTCGCATTCGATCCCCAGCGCCGCCCGTGCCGCGACCGCCCGAGGGGAGGGATTGACGATAAAATCTCCCATCTCGTAATTGACACCGTCGATCTGAAACGTTTCGAACAGCCACTCCAGCCCGTCACGCCACCACTTCTGATTCTCCGGCAGCGACGGGTCGAGCACCGGCGTCACCTTGCGACCGCCACCCTCCTCCAGGGCGAAACTGATCCGATTCGAGTGTTTGCGAAGATAGGTTTGCAAGTTGAAAGGATGGTCGCCATCGTAGTAGTACCCGCCGTAGGAACAGAGTCCCACACCGGGCAAAACCGCCACCCCTCGATCGGCCGCATATTTGCACAAATCCTGGGCCGCCTTCACGCCGCCGTGCGAATCGCGCAAAAACCCCCACAGGCAAAAACCGTAGATACCGACTTTTGCACAGTAATCGACCAGTCGCCTGCCGCCAACCTTGTACGCTTCGGGCCGCTTCCGGTAGGGAAATATATCTTCCGACGCAGCCATCTTGGTGGAAATTCTGGCCGGTTCATCGTCCCACGTCATCCGCGCGTCCCAGTTCCATAGCAGAACCTTCATCTCACGCCGCGGCTGCGGTCCCGTCGTCGCCGCCTGGGACAACCGATCGCCAGCCGCCAACGCCGCCACGCCAGCTTTCAGAAAATCGCGCCGAATCATCATCTTCTTCCTCGCAAAGGCTCTGGAGGTACAAAACGGAAACTTTTCACCCAGTTTACGCAAAACGGCAGTTGACAACATCATCGCTGGCGACAAGAATACAGGTCAACGCTAATGATACTGAGTCTCGTTAGCAATAGAACATGGCCACACACCTCCAAACTCAGGACTTACAAGCGATGATTTCCCTCGAAAACCCTGAAAAACCCCTTAATACCACTGGTCACTCAGCACGAAAAGCCGCCTTTACCCTGGTGGAACTGCTGGTGGTGATTGCCATCATCGGGGTCCTGGTCTCACTGCTGTTGCCCGCGATTCAGGCGGCCCGGGAGTCGGCTCGGCGCATGAGCTGCTCGAATAATCTGCGGCAGATAGCCTTGGCGATGCACAATTACGAGTCGGCGCAGGGCCGGTTTCCACCCAGCATCCTGATGGGCAAGAACCAAGGATTGTGGTCGGCCCAGGCCCGGGTGCTGCCCTACCTGGAGCAGGCAAATCTTTTTTCGGGCATCGATTTCAAGCAGCCCTACGACAACATTCTGCTCAACGGCCAAAAGGTCGCCTCCCTTCGTGTTCCCACTTTACTCTGCCCATCAGAAATACGAGACGAAACACGGGTAAAAAATGGCGACCCCATCCACTATCCCCTGAATTACGGCGTCAATTGCGGTGTCTGGAAAGTTTATGATCCCAAGGACCAAAGTGGCGGCTCGGGCGCCTTTTTTCCCAATGCAGGCCTGGCGGCACGCACGGTGGGCGATGGTTTGAGCAATACGCTGCTGCTGGCCGAAGTCAAAGGCTGGACTCCCTACTACCGGGATGGCGGCAGTGCCGGTCCGGTTCCGGCAAACGATCCCAGCGAGATCTGCTCCTTGGCCGGTAGTTTTAAAACCGAGACCGGTCACACCGAATGGGTCGACGGACGGACGCACCAAAGCGGATTTACCACGACTTTCACGCCTAACACTCGGACTCTCTGTGAAGCGGGCACCTCCGCCCAGCCCTACGATGTCGATTGGAACAACATGCGCGTCGGCAAAAGCTCGACGATCGTCACCTACGCCGCGGTCACCGCCCGCAGTTACCACTCGGGCGGCGTCGTGAACGTATCGATGATGGATGGCTCGGTACAGTCCATTTCCAGCGAGATCGATCTAACCACCTGGCGGTCGATGTCAACCCGGGACGGGGAAGAGATATTGTTGCAAGGCGGGGGCAGAGGGCAGTAGGCAGGGGGCAGTAAAAAGGGGCCCGGTATCGTTTCGGATCAGTGGGCCGTGAGAAGACTTGCAAGCAGACCGCCACGGCATTTACGGCTCCACTGCATCCGTTTGATGTTCTGGCATCATTGCGTTTTGGTTTCGTACTCGTACTCAGCATCGCGGTACTCGTACTCGCTGTATGCATTGTACTCCGCGGAATCCTCTCGGGTCACGTCACAACGCGCAATCAATCGCGTTAGCATCGATACGATGCGCTTGAGCATTCGTTTCAGTATACTGTGCGATTCATCTGCTATTCCACCGGTTGCAGCAAGAACATCCTGAATCGCGGCGCATTCCAGGGCCGAACCACGAGCCATATCGTGAAAACGATTTCGATCTTTGAGACTTCGCTTCCCGTTACCCTCGGCAATATTCAGCCGAATCGATTGTGCC
>JAJRWS010000109.1 GCA_024276705.1 Planctomycetota bacterium
ACCCGACAGGACTCCCGGGACAAGGAGTGCTGAAGTTCCCGCGCCGGTAGTCACGATCCCAGTGAGGCTGACATTCGACAAGGACTCGGCGAACTGGTCCACGACTTGCACTCCGGTGGTCATGTGCAGGCTTCGGTTGATGACGAGCACTTCCCATGAAATCGATTCCGAGCCGCCGGCTGCCACATAGGTCCTTCCCCTAAAATGCCGGCCAGATTGAAATCGACCCTGGAGCCGAGAATACTGCAGTTTCTAAAAACCGCACATCAGCAGGTGCCGCAACGGTTTGCGCCATGCCAGACATTTCAATACCAGGGTGATCTGGTAAGATTCTACCATCCTGAACCGAAAGGAACGAAAAACCATGCGACGACGCGATTTCCTGAAAGCTGGCGGCGGAGCGTCACTGGTGGGTGCGTGGAACGCGACAACCATTGGGCCAACCGCACAGGCCGCTGTTGCCCATGCAACGTCCGCCACGACACCTGAAATTCTGAGTACTTACACGGCCGAAGATCATCGACGCAGGTTACAAAACATTGCCCGATGCGAACGGGGCATTCACACATCCATGCGAAAGCACCCTCATCCATGCCGAGGTCAAACGTCGCGGCGGTATCGTGAAGCTGCATGTCAGTGGGGCGGCTCAGCCCCACGTGGGTAACTTGCAAGTCTACTTATCCTGCGGCGGCCGGTGTAATATCAAGGGCGGCGTAAATGGACCAGGCGCCAACAAGGGAAACTTCCCCCTTTGCAGGATCGAAGGTCCGCAGTTAAATTAAAGCCGCTTGAGATCGGCGAGGAAATCTAAGGAGACGAAAATGCCTGTTGGAAAACGCGCGGCCGCCGAATTTATTGGGACTTTCTGGCTGGTCTTTGGCGGTTGTGGCAGCGCCGTGCTGGCCGCAACCTTTCCCGAGACGGGGGTCGGTTTTCTGGGCGTCTCGTTCGCCTTTGGATTGACGGTAATGACGATGGCGTTCGCCATCGGTCACATCTCGGGTTGTCACCTGAATCCGGCCGTCTCGATTGGGCTCACCTCGGGCGGTCGCTTTCCCGCTTCGGAATTGGTGCCCTACATCATCGCCCAGGTCCTGGGTGGTATCGCGGGAGCCGCGGTCCTGTATGTAATCGCCTCGGGCAAAACTGGTTTTTCGCTGGCCGATGGCTTTGCCGCCAATGGCTACGGGGCGCATTCGCCTGGCGGCTATTCGATGGTTGCCGGACTGGTGGCGGAGATTGTGCTGACTTTCATGTTTCTGTTCATCATCCTGGGATCGACCGACGCCCGCGCGCCGGCCGGATTAGCCCCGATCGCGATCGGACTGGGCTTGACGCTGATCAACCTGGTTGGCATTCCGGTCACCAATCTCTCGGTCAACCCGGCTCGCAGTACCGCGCCGGCAATCTTTGTGGGTGGCTGGGCCTTGAGCCAATTGTGGCTATTCTGGGTTGCACCAATCGTCGGTGGGATCCTGGCGGGTTTCACCTATCGGAGCCTGTTCGACGCTAGCCAAGACGATGAGCTACCGACATGAATGTCTTGGCCGCCTGTTGCACCTGGTCGGCACTAACATCCAGGTGAGTGACCGCCCGGATCGCGGTCGGACTGATTGCCAGCATGTGTACATCGTGGGATGCCATCTCGTCGACGAACTGTTGAGCGTTGCCCAAATCAGCATTGACCGTGAAGATCACCATGTTGGTATCCACTTGATCCGGTTGCAGCCGCAGGCCTTCACAACGGCGCACCGCGGAGGCGAGAACTTGGGCATTATCGTGATCTTCGCGAAGTCGTTCTCGATTGTTGAGCAAAGCATACAGGGCCCCCGCGGCAATCATTCCCGCCTGCCGCATCCCTCCGCCAAATAACTTCCGATGCCGGCGGGCTTCCTGGATCATCTCGTACGGCCCGGCCAGCACGCTCCCGACCGGTGCCCCCAGGCCTTTGCTGAAACAAATGCTAATCGTGTCAAAGTGTTGAGACCAGTCCGCCGCGTTGATGCCCGTTGCCGCCACCGCATTGAACAGGCGGGCACCGTCGAGGTGAGTCGCCAGGCCGTTGTGGTGCGCCCATGCGCATAGGTCCACGACCGTTTCGTAGGGCTGAATGCGGCCGGCGCCGCGGTTGTGCGTATTTTCGATCGTCACCATCCGCGTGCGCACTTGATGTTCGTTAACGGGACGAACCAGGCCCACAAGCTGATCTTTTTTCCAGATGCCTCCCTTGCCAGGAACCGTACGAGCCACCACACCGCTCAATTGGGCAAACGCCGCCTGCTCGTAGTTGTAAATATGGCAACCCGACTCGCAAATGAATTCGTCGCCCGGCTTGCAATGGAGACGGACGGCGATTTGATTGGTCATCGAACCCGAAGGCATGTAGAGGGCCGCCTCCTTACCAAGGATTTCGGCCGACAGATCCTGAAGACGTTCGACGGTCGGATCCTTATCGATCACATCATCGCCAACCGGCGCTTCCGCAATGGCGGCTCGCATTGCCGGGGAAGGTCGAGTGACCGTGTCGCTACGCAGGTCGATCATGTTCGGCACCATCTAGATAAAGGCCTAATCGGCCACGTCGGACCATCCATTGGTAGATAGTATTCAAGGTCATGCGTTAACGAGATCAACGGGAGGCTTGGCTGGCACCGGACGTGGGTAGTTACCAGCGGTACCCGGTTTATTCTACCCAGAACTAGAGTGGAAATGGAGTGGGAAGTGGGAGTGGGAGGAGGAGGAGGAAGTGGACACCCACCCACCGAAGGGTGCAGGACAGGGTTTGCATCCGGAAACTGGCGTGGTCTCCAAATGGGGGGTGAATGACAACGCAGGTCGTCGAATGACGGTCTCAATAGGAAAGCGAGGAAAGCAAGGAAGCTAACGATGGCCAAGTGCGATCAACTTGTTGCCCAAGCCAGCCAGGAGTTCTTTTGGCTTCCAACGCTGGGCAGGAGCCCAACGTTTGGGCGTGAGTAAAAAAATCCAAAGCTACGGCTGCGCCGCAGCACTCCATAATATGGAGTGCGACCGCGCAGCTGTCGCTTTGGATTTTCGCCCAAGTAAGCCCACCGAAAAGTGGGAAGGAGTGGGAAGGGAGTGGGAAGGGGACACCCACCCACCGGATTATGAGAAGGTCCTCTCGAATTGTTGGGGGTCCCCAATTTCCCCCATGCCATCGGAGTCGCCATCCCTATCGGAATCGGCAATGCCGATTGCGGTGGTGTCCTCATCGTCGAGCCGTTGTCCCGTATCGACAAACGTGGCGTTCCCACGGTTAAGCCAAACGCGATTTCCCACCCGATTGGTACCGATCACGGCGTCCAGATCGCCGTATGGTGCTGCCTTCTCTCAGTAACTTCGCCATGAAAGAGGCGGCGAATTGGCTGAAAAATAGTTGAAGTCAGTAGATGCCACGGTTCTCCCCGCCAAGTCAGCGACCACCGGCAGAGCCGGTGGCTTGAGGAAAGCCCCTATTGGGAAGGGAATCTCGTGCTCAGCGAAGCGGTGCTCGTGCTCGTGCTCGAATGCAAGCGGGAGGGAATGTTGGTCATCATCAATAACAAGGCTCTTCACCAGCATGGTGTTGTTCCATTCGATTACGATTACGATTACGAGTACGAGTACGAGCACGAGCACGACGGAACGGCGGAGCCTGATGGGTACTCACCAGCAGAGCTGGTGGTTTACCCGTGGCGACTCGGAGGGGCGTATACACTTGCGGGTATCCAAATAGGAACCGTCAATGAAGGCACTCAAATATCGTGCCGAACACTCTTGGCAGGGGAGCCTCCCTATTGTTCAGAAACTTGCTCGCCGCCCGCGCGGGTACTGAGTCCGCGGTAGACCGTTTCGTCAATCGATTCGCTCAGAAAAGAGACATGGACATCTCCCCAGAGAAAAAAGGCGCCTGCCGGATGGCGGCTGCGGAAACCGGTTTGGTCACGCCAGCCGTTCCAAGGCTCATTGGGTTCAGGCAGGTAATTGATCGGCGCGACCGTACTGGCCCAGGTGCCGTTGCTCAGTGCCCAATATTTAAAAGAGTCGTACTCGGGCATAACCTCACCCGCGATAATCGTGTTGCTCAAGCCGTCGGTGAAACTTTTTAATTTGACTGGCGCCAGATGACTGTGCCGCCAAAATGTTCCAGTGCACTCCTCAAAGCCATAGATGCCGTAGTTATGGCAGTCGGGAAGACCGCCAAAGATTGACCCATTCCCTATATTGTGTGGCCCCATCACGCCCACATAGTTCGTCACAGCGATCTCGACTCCGGGAGTCACTTTCCAGGCATCATCCACGGTGGTGCCCTTGGCCTGATCGCTTGGACAATAGTATACGTCCACGGGAGTCTTGATTGCCGGATAGTTCACGGGGTTATTCATTCCCATGCCAGCGGCCATCTGCCCCTCCGGACGAATCGAGTCGTAGAGGGCTTGCTGCTCCACAAATGGCAGGATGGCCGTCATCCAGCTCCAGCCGTTTCCGTCGACGCCCGGCACCTCCTGGTAGGGGGCAATCTGAGTGGGGAACATCTGAACGCTGCTCTCATAGTTCGACAATCCCAGGCCAATCTGCTTGAGATTGTTGGTGCATTGAGATCGGCGTGCCGCTTCGCGTGCCGCCTGAACGGCCGGCAAGAGCAACGCGACCAGGACGCCGATGATGGCGATGACCACCAAAAGCTCAACCAAGGTAAAACCGTTCGCCGCAAAATACCTGCGGGCCATCATTCAGACTTCTGCTTTCTTGGGGCCGTTTTCGGCAAGGTGTTCCATTGCGGTAACAGCAACAGGCAGGCGATCATCACGCCGCAACCGAGGGCGATAAAGACGGCGGACCAGCCCCATCGGGCCACGATAAACGCGGGCAATGCCAACCCGAGAATTTGCCCCACGGAACCGCACCCGTTAATCACCCCGGCAGCCGTGGAAGCACCTTTCTTGGTTCCGAAATCGATAGCGGCCGTCCCACTCACGAGCGAATCGGGCGCGTAGAGGAAGAAGCCGATGATAAAGAATCCAATCCCCAAAGCCCACCGTGTGGGCGGGAGGAAAGGATATGCAAACAGTGACAGGGACAAGATAAATAAACAAATAACGCTCACCGGCATTCGTCGCGAGCGAAAGAGACGGTCGGATGCCAGCCCACCCAGGAAGACACTGGCGGGACCGGCCAACTCGAACAGGGCGGAAAGGAAGCCCGACTCCAACATGTCGGTTCCCAGCGTTTCATGTAAATATTTTGGCCCCCAAGCGAAGATCGCGTACCGGGTCGGCTTGAGAAAAAAATAGGTCAGGGCAAGCAGCATGATCATACGGTTGGAGAGCACTTCCTTGATCACTTTCAAGGATCCCTCGGGCTCTTCCTCTGGCAACTCATTCTCATCGAGGACCGCTTCCTCCTCGCCATGATACTTTTCAATCGGCTCGAGCCCGACATCCTCCGGTCGATTCCGTTGGAGCAGCAAGAAGAGTCCCCAAACTCCCAGCAAAGTCAGTGCCGGCGCAAAAAACGCATACCGATAACCGTACCGCGATCCGAAATAGCCCGCGTAGATCGATGCCACGAGCCCCCCCACCGCGTAATTCGTGCACCAGATCCCCATGACCTTGCCGCGTTCATGCTGCGAAAAGAAATTGCAGACATTCTTCGCCAGGGGAGCCCAACCGGTCGACTGGCAGAGGCCCTGGAGTCCGAAGAGCAAGCCGATCACAATCGCCGAGTTCGAGATTCCCATGCTGAAACAGACGATGGCGGAAACCAAGAGGCCCGTGAGAACCACTTTTCGCGAACCGAACAGGTCTCCCGACATGCCCCAGACAAATTGGCCCACGGCGTAACAGGCACCGTAGCCGAACTCGATCCAGCCCATCTGGCCCAAGCCGAGATCGGCCAGGCTGCCTGGCCCCATGTCGACTTTGGCCACCCAAAATGCCTTGCGGGTCAAATAGAAGCCGAAATAGGCCAGCCAGGTAATCGCAAAAATCTGCCAGCGCCAGCGTTCGTAAGTCGCGTTACGCTGGCCCGGACCAGGAAAAGTTTTATCGACCAATAGAGGAGGATCCCGGGAAAGAGTGAAGGAAAGAAAAGCATTATCCGTGCAAGGGGAGCCGATGTCAACCGCTTGCCGACAATCCCAATTGTTGCACGACTACCCCAAATTTGATACGATCGGATGTTGGCGCAAGGATCGAACCTGGCCGCATGGAACGTCACCTGCAGCCGGCATGGAGCTACGTCACCTGCCCTGATACTTTTGCAAGCCATGCTGGCGAGCGCTGAATGGGTACACTCAAACCGACCACGGGAGCCAACTCCATAAGGATTGCTAGACACCGTTGTTTCAGCCGACAAGCGTATCAACCAACCAGGCGGGCACAGAACCATGGTTAGAAAGTTGACGTACATTCTCCCCTTAGCTATTGCCTTTTCCTTAGCTATTGCCTTTTCACTTCTCTCCCCAAGCCTGGCCCTGGCCAGTAACGAGGACGAGACTTACGACTTCGACGGTGTCGCGGACGAAGATCCTCAGCCAGACGACCCGACCGATTGGATGACCTCGGTCAACTGGAGTGACGGTGGGTTTGACCCGGACATTGCGTTCGGCCCTTTGCTGCCCGATTTTGGCACCCGGGTAGAAATTGAAGATTCGAAAGTTTGACTTTTGTTTTTCTCGTATTCGGTCTTTGGACAACCGTAAGCTACGGCCAACTGGACGGACTCTATGAGTTTGACGGTGGCGGCGACGGCACTTCCTGGGACGATGCGGCCAACTGGGAGCAAGTGCTGGATCCCAATGGGAACCCTATCAGCGGCAACCCGGCCACTCCTCCTGACATTTTCACTTCTGCTGATATTCCGTTCGCAGGAGTGTTGATTGACAATTCCATGCCAGGCCAAACGGCTCGTAACGTGAATATTGGCACGGGCAAAAGGGTCGGTTCGCTCACGATAAGCGGGGGTAGTGTCACTCTCGGAGATCCCAACATCGGAGCGGATGGATCAGGCGCCAATTTGGGCGTATTGTCCTTATATGACGGCACGCTGAATGCTGGAGATGACATCACCGTGGGTGCCGATTCGGTGGGTATCATGATCATGAGCGGCGGAGCAGCAAGTACTGGCGACGATTTTTCGTAACCGTTCACGGGTAGGGCAAAAAAGGCAACCACGAATGAACGCCAATGAACACGAATTTGTGAGCGTGGCGATTTAGTGCTGGGAGCCATCGAGCAGGCTGAGTGCCCGTTTACCATCAAGTTGGGCTTCGATAGAAGACTTGAGAAACTCGAAGAAGCTTCGGTGTTGCTTGCGGCAAGTAGCAATCGCTGTCCACATTCGCTCGTGATATCGCTGACCTGCCAGACTACGTGTGCCCTGCGTGATCTTACGGTCGATCACGCAGTGACGCACTTGCTGCTCGGAGTGGTTGTTGGTCGGTTCGACCTTGTCTTCGAACATGAAACGAAAGTAGTCTTGCGACAGATCGTAGCTGCCGGTCTTCTCACCTTCGGAAAAGTCCACAATCCGAAAACGGTCGGTTAGGTTCCCTGCTTCTTTGGAATCGGGCGGCTTGCGAACGATTTCCAGGAAACGATCCCGTTGTAGGATCATCGAACGATGAAATCCCGATTCGGACATTTCATCCCGGCGATGGTAAGAAGAAAAGATCTTTCGCGATCGGCTTTGCAGTTGTTCGGCCCAGGCTTGCGTTTTCTTGTCCGGATGCTTGAGCAGGAACCGAATATCTCGAATCAGATGAGCCCAACAGTATTGACCTTTGATGTCAAAGTTCCAGAGGAATGAGCAGTTGGCTGAAAAGTAATCGCAGTGAACAACACCCTGGTAATCGGTCCCGATGATTTCTTCCAGAACGCTGCGTGATCGGGTCGGCGCGATGCGAAAAAAAGTGAACATCGCAGAGGTGATGCACCAGATCCAGTACTTTTTTCCGTTGTTCTTGAGGCTCGATTCGTCGGACCCGAGTTGGGGTTGGTCGGGAACCGCTTGTCTGAGTTCTTCGTGGGCGTCGGCCAGGGAAGTCGAAATGGTTCCGTTGCAAAGCTTCGCCAGATAGCCACGGGATACCGGGACCTGCAGGATGTCACTCATCCACTCGGCGATCGTCGAATAACTGCAATGGGCACCCGACTTGAGCCAAGCGATCATAGACAGCATTCGCG
>JAJRWS010000110.1 GCA_024276705.1 Planctomycetota bacterium
CAGCTAAAAACAGGGGTTCGTCATTTTGAGCCGTCGGCGCTAGCCGCGGGTTTCGTGGGTTCACCCGCGGCTAGCGCCGACGGCTCAACACCCAAATTTAGCTTTGACGAAGCACTAGTTCCAATTTCCTAGCCATTCCCCAACGAACCTGCGAACGCGAAAATGGCAACTTTGGATCTTTCCGAAGTGGGTATCTCAGGAACCATCCAAAGCCCTGGTGCGATTTTCCGCAGGTGACCAAGGCATCATGCCTATCAAATCTCAGAAAAGTGGTCCAATTAGACCACTTTATCAACATCTTCAGCTGTAAACTTCCCCAGACTGCAGAGGCATCCTATCTTGCACAGTCGAAACATCCGCAAACCATTGCTATGAAAGGACTTACTAACTATCAGGCGACCCAAAACCCTACCAATGGCTTCGTTAGGCGGTAGAGGGATGTGGGAATTACTGGCGAATTGGTGCAAATCCCTCTCCAAACCGAGGAAAAAAGAGGACCTTGCAGGCTCCTATTGCTTGACTATGTTCCCATAGCACGTAGAGTGAAATGAGAGGCGTCGTTTAGCGTCTACAGATGTGTCTGCGCCGCTGGGTCAACCCTGAAGAGTCCCTCGGTAAAACTCCCTCAGTAGGGGGCAAGTAGGCTTGGATCGGAGGCCGACGCCGGTTGATAGAGAGAGCCCCCTGTTTATGGGGAGCAATGGCCGGCCACTGTGTATGAAGGAATCGCTTAAATGTTAGTCCTATCGAGAAAAAAGAACGAGAGTATCATCATCAACGATGATATTACGATCGTCGTCGTCGAGATCCGTGGAGATAAGGTCCGTCTCGGCATCGAGGCCCCCAAAGAAATACCTGTCCATCGGAACGAAGTTTACGAGGCCATCCGACGTAGCGAGAAGCTAGGTCAAGAAGCCGACACCAGTAGTACTTCCGAATAACTGACTTTCTCGCGGGTTGTACTGCGTTTTTTCTGCGGCGAGGTCGTAGACGATTGCTTTTATTGCCAACGCTTTTGGCATCCTGGTCAGACTTCGAGACCAGACGTCTTGCATTTCTACTTGGCTAAGTCGCCCATCGTTTTTCCAGGTTTTTGCCTTCCCACTTGACGGCAACCCCGAAGGACGTAACCCTATACGCTCGCAGGCAATTAACTGCTTCGGCAGTTTACAGCCACTGCCAGGAACGAGCATCCCAAGGACACATCCCAAAGACATTGTTCCTTGGAACGCTCACCGCGGCCCCTTCGTCTAGCGGTCTAGGACTCCGGCCTTTCACGCCGGCAACACGGGTTCGAGTCCCGTAGGGGTCACTTGTTGTGCACTAGCACTGCCATGCTCAGCGTTGCATAGCACTGCTTTTGCAGCGTTTGCGTTCGTGGTGCTTTGCGGTGCATCGCCGTGCGTGCGCCGGGTTTTGCGCCGCGCTTCTTTCGATACAACCGGGTACCACTGGTTGGCCGTTTTAGGCCTACCAGTATGACGCAGTCACCGGAGAATTTGTCTAGTCAGTCGACCCATTGAATTGGGGCTCCAACCGAACGGCGACCCTCATACCCCCGTGCGGAGCCCCGACGGTGTAGCCCAGGTTGACGCAGGCTACCTGGGTCGTCGCAGGTGACAAGAGGTATCGTAGTTGCGTAGTCCACTAAATGAGATGCACCCTCTTGTGACTCCCGTCACACTGGTAGGCTACCGCCAACCAGTGCCACCCGCGGATTGGTTATCTGGATTGTTGGATTGTTGGGTTCAACGGGAATGCCAAGTTGCAAAAACATTCATTCTCTGGCATTCCTCTCCATCAGTTTTTGTTGGCCGTAAATAACTTATAGAATAATCTACGATGTTGCCTGCTGAATCTTTCCACTGAGCTATCCAACTAGACACAATTATAGGGGGTGTTTTAGACCTGTCCTGGTACTCCATCCACCCTCGCGAATGTGAAGAGGGGAGCCCAGGATTTAACCAGTCTTCTTTCATCGGACCCCACCCGATACGCTTCAATTGAGTTGCAAGAGATTCCAGTTCCCTCTCTGCCGGAAACGTGGCCTTAATATGATATGACAACGAGACTGAGCCATTAGTGTTAGAAGTCCTTGTAATATCAGCTGCCCCCTGAAGAAGGATCAATGAACGTCCTGCATGATCTCCGGTTGATTCAGAAGAGCGTGGTTCTATCTCAACGTCGCCACTTTGCAATTCTGAGAGTGTGTTTGCATGCTTATTCGATAGCGAATCCGTACTAGACACTTTAATCAACACTGAAATGGTGACGGCAAATACAACTATGAGAGTAGCAAAGTACAAGTTTGGCAAGTGCTTAGTTTTGCTCATGTCTACAAGTCCCTTTTGGGAAAATGGTGGGGAAAAAAGGGGAAAAAAGGTGTCAGGAACCGTTTTTGCTAACTCACCTGCTTTGCTGCAAACGGTTCCTGACACCTTTATGACTCTGACACCTTTATGACTCCACACCGGTAGACCTATCGGTCAACCGGTGGTACCCGGTAGCTTACGCGATTACTTTCCATGCCAAAAAGCCACTTTGCCATCAGGAGTTAGAATTGCAAAGAAGTAGCTTCCTGGTTTTGGCGGCAAATGGTCAAAAGTTACCACCCATTTCCCATCATTCTCGTTAAAACTTGCTTCAATTTCGTATTGATCACCATCAAACTCCTCGATCCCAAAAGGCAATTGCTTAGGAATTTCTTCCATAACAAGGTTAATCACTTGCCGTTCATTCAAGGTGGGGACGACCACGTTTTTTGCAGGGGCCCTATTCTGTTCACTGGAGCACGAAGCAAGAAGAACAGAAGTGAAAACTAGCAATACGAGCTTCGGATACATTTTTCCATTCTGCATACTAGAGCCTTTTTGTGCAACTTAAGGAAACGGGGTAAAAAAGGTGTCAGGAACCAAATCCCTTCAACTGCAACCCGGTCTCGGAGTCGATCCTGCGTCCAGTATACAGAAGGTCGTTACTAATGTCATTTTTTGTGTCAAATGTGCCACAATACTGTCATTGAGGAATTCTACCACTCCGTAGTACTACAGCGCAGGGTTATAACCACGGACTTCACCAATGACCACGGATTTTGTCGAAGAAAAGCTGTCCACTTCACAGCGTACCGCCAAGTCAACAACCGCGATCGCACGTGAGAGCAATTTCATCAGTGATATCCGTGTAATCTGTGGTTGGGGGAAAAAGGTGTCAGGAACCGTTTTCGCTAACTCACCTGCTTTGCTGTAAACGGTTCCTGACACCTTTATGACCCCGACAAAAATAAATCTCAACAGAACTGCTTTATTGTCTATTCGTAATGGCGTCTTGCTTGGCGGCTGCTCGCGTTTAATTGGTCGAAGAATTCGTCGAAGGCTAGTAGTTCGTTGTGCGACTCTTCAAGGGCTTCTTTCGCGAGACTCGAGTCTTCTGCGAAGACCTTCGCGATCCGCGAAGCGGCAGGGTGATGACGGCGGCTTCCTGTGTGGTCGTGGCGTGAATGCCCCGCAAAGTCAACATCGAACTGCAACGCCCGATTTGCTTTGTGTGTTGCCCAAGGATCGAGCGCCCGTCGGTCGGTCTTCGAGTTAGTTGACGATTGCTCGACCGCTATGGCTAAATCAACGGCTGCAAGTCGCAGGGCCCCGTTGTTGGTGACCGCCGCGACACTTTCGCTCTCAACAACTATCGCAGCACTTGCAACTGCTACTTGGCTGGCAGCGGGTGAGAGATCGACACCCAGCGTACGTTGCCAGTTCAAAAAGTCAGTACCATTGGTACCACCCTCGCCGCCGTAATCGCTTTGCCATCGAATGAGATCGTCGGCGTCGGAGTCACTGTCGCCATCGAAATCGCCGTGCAGCGGCTGCGACTCGTACGCACCAATATCAATACGCCTGCCGACGATGCGTGCGAACGGGTTCCCACGCTGATCAAACTCGGGCGTGTCAACGACATTGGGATCGCCGGCATCGATCGCGGGGCTGCCTGGGAGGAGAGCGTGGGTTTGCGTGGGTCCGCCGTTGTTGGCGAGCGGGCCGAGGAACTCAGCGCCGGAACCGATGAGGCTGTAGCTGCTGCTGACGATGCCCGCGATGTCGGGGCGGCACCGCTATTGTCGTCATTGCCGGCTACGATGGTGTGGTCGAGGTTAATCGAACCTCTGCTCACAAAAATACCCCCGCCTTTTCCTTCTCCGTCATTGTTCGAGTCCGAAAGATTGTCTGTAATGGTGCTGTGATCGATACGAATGGCGTTGGAACCAGGTGAAGAAACGTACACGCCCCCGCCACTGCCTTGCGATTGGTTACCAGAAATCGTTGTCGACTCTATATGAATCGAGCCACTGCCCAGAACAGACGCATAAATACCACCGCCGTTTGATCCCTTAGCAACGTTGCCAGAAACGGTACTCTGTTGGATCTCAACTCTACTTGCGTTCCTAGTGATAACCCGAATCCCCGCACCCACTCCCCCCGATTCTGGCAACACATTGCCCGTGAACATGCTGGACTTGATCAATACTACGGCGCTGCCATACGCAAGAATGCTGCTTCCGCCGGCACCGAAGCGCCTGTAGTTTTCGGTAACCATGTTTTCTTCGAACTGGCTCAATTCGATCACGACCGTGCTGTTGTCCCGTGCCAACAGGGATATCCCACCGACTAAGCGGCGGGCATGATTACCGGAAACATTGCTTGATCGTAGTTCAAAGGCACTACTTTCTTGAGTGAATATTCTTATTCCGCCTGCAATGAAGTCTGCCGAGTTCTCAGAGATTTCACTTTCGAGGACTGTCATCTTACTAGATCCATACAACCTAGCATGAATTCCGCCGCCGAATTCAGCAAAATTTCCTGTTACAGTAACGTCATTGATCTGAACGACCCCGTTGTTGTCAGCAACTACAGAAATGCCGCCACCGTCCCTCCTAGCATAGTTGTCATAAATCTTACTGCCGCCAACCACTAGGCTTTCGGAACTGAAAATTGCTCCTCCTTTATCAGCGACATCCCCCCCAGTTAGTGCCATACCTGATAAGTTCACGCTTATCAATCGATCCTCATTTCCATCGTCGATATTAAACACCCGGCTGCCGTCTCCATTGTTTTGGTCCGGCGTAGGATCGTTGCCACTGGCGTCAATCGTCAAAAGTTCCGCACCGAGGCCAATGATCTCCACCGAATCGGTGATCGCCAACTCGCCCTGAGTCAGCAATATTGTGCCACCGGTAAGCGTGGTATCGAAATTGATTGTGTCGGCGACCGGATTAGCGTTGGCCAGTTCGATCGCTTCGCGGAGCGAAAGATTGCCGCGGCTAAAGTCTCCGTCTGACTCGTCGTCGAGAGTATCGACCAGCAGATTCAAGTCGCTCAACTCTTGCACCTCGTAGGCGCCGATGTCGATCCGTCCGCCGAACACACGATCAAAACCATCGCCACGTTGGTCGAATTTTGGAACTCCGTCGATGCCGGCCACAGCGTTGAGATCGCCGCGATTGATCGCAGGGCTGCCGGACAGCAGCGCGTGGGTTTGCGTTGGGCCGCCATTGTCGGCGAGTTCGCCGAGCATCGGATCGATCACGCCATACATCTCGCCGCCGATGAGATTGCCATTGGCATCGGGTGAGCCGATTGGGGCTTCGGGCAAGATCAATCCGGTGTTGTCGCCGATGAGACTGTAGCTGACTGCGAGAGAACGTCCAAATAAGTCGGGTGATCCGCCTTGTTCGCTGCGGTTGCCCGCGACGATCACGTGGTCAAGTGTGGTCACTTGACCAGGCCTGGGACTGCGTGCATAAATACCACCGCCTTCTTTGGAATCGTTGTCGGTCACCGTGACGTGCCTAAGAATCAAGTCGCCCCAGTTGCTCAAAACTCCTCCGCCGGTTGTAAAGCTGGTGTTTTTGCTAACGGTACTGTTAACGATCTCGACCGATCCTGTTACGAAAATGCCTCCACCCGTTCTCCCGGTATTGTTGTCAATGGTGCTGGAGTCGATACGACTACCGATTCCGAAGATATAGAAGCCCCCCCCTCGATCGCCTGCAGTGTTGTTGGAAATTGTTGAATCGACAATTTCGAAGTCTTGAGTGAATCCAAAGACAGAGCGAGCGAAAATCCCCCCGCCGGAGCACCTCGACTGGTTGTCGGAAATTGTGCTGCCGGTGATTTTCATCTCAGCAAGTGAAAAGATGCCTCCTCCGCTCCGACTATTGTTACCGACGATGCGAGAATCAACAATGATTAGCAAGGCGCGGTTTTCTGGCATGTTGGAAAGATCGTCGCCACTACTGACAGCGCCACCTTGCCTAGATGAGTTGTCGACCAACGTCGAAGAAAAAATTGATAATTCTTCCTTCGAAGAAATCGCTCCTCCCTTACCGTTATTATCGCCGCCGGTGAGCGTGAGGCCAGCCAGAGTGACTTGGATGAGATTGTTGAAGCCGCCGTCATCGATATTAAATACACGGCTGCCATCGCCGTTGTTTTCGTCCGGCGTAGGATCGTTACCGCTCGCGTCGATCGTCAGCAAACTAGCACCCGGACCGTTGATCGTCAGCGAATCGGTGACCGCCAACTCGCCCTGAGTCAGCAAAATCGTGGCAGGCCCGTCCTGTCCAAAATCAAAAACGATCTCGTCAGCGCCGTCGACCAGATTGGTCGCGAAAATTGCTTCGCGCAGCGACGTTACACCGTCGTTAAAATCAACGATGTCTTGATCGGTGTCGACCGTGACCACCGCTAGCAGACGACGGTCTTCAAGGTGTTCGCAACGCAAGGTGCGCGCATATCGTTGGCGCGAAGAAACGGTTCGTCGGGACTTTTTTCGGGATTTCCAAGACTTTGCCATGTCAACTGCCTCTGTGAGAGAAGAGAGATTAAAAAATGAACTCTATAAGAAAAAGTTGGGGTCAGATTCGGCCAAGGTATTGCAGGCCGGTATTGCGAGCCAATCGAGGTGAAGGCAGCCTTCAGCAGAGACCACCGGTTGCGAAAATCGCGGCGTTAGGCGAGCGGCAGATGAGAATTTACCTGCGAAGAACCGGACGCTAGCGCGTTGCGGCTGATAAAGTCAGCCGCTTGGCGCTAGCCTGCGGTTTCGCGTGGGTACGTTCTCAACTGCCGCTCGCGTTAGAGAGACAGTTGGAGGAAGAATTCAGCAAACCACCGAGGGAATAGAATAGAGGTATATTAGCATGAATAGTAAAAAGCAACCAAAGACAAATTCTATTCGCCTGCCATCTTGTCTATTGGTGATTACGCATTGATTGACGGCCACTCACGTTAAATTGGTCGAAGAATTCGTCGAGGGCAAGAGAGGACGGTGCATCGCCGACGCCCGCACTTTGACCGGCCAGTAGAGCTGCCGGTAGCGGTGTGGCAACATTTGCTCAAAGGTATCTTCTGCTAGCGTCTCCAAGCCGCGACAGTGTGGCACACTCACGGCTTTGACGTCGACGTTCTTTCCCGCAAAAGCTTCGCTGAAGCCATTGGCGTAGAGGGCGATTAGGACCGATTCGGCCGGGACAAAAACTCGCCCGCCATATCTCGCGCCCTTCTCTTAACCACCTGTAAATCGACGGTAGTGTCACGAGAAATGGTACCGCTGCCAAGACCTCTAGCACAGTCAGAAGTTTTTTTGACGTCGATTTCATTTGGGTGTAACTCGCATCCCGCTCCTATGCAGCCTTCCTGTATAGCGTGTTTTGCTCAGTTTGGATGCGGTATTGGTCGAATTCTTTCCAGTCGCCGTTGAGGTAGATTGAACGGAGGTGAAGCATCGA
>JAJRWS010000009.1 GCA_024276705.1 Planctomycetota bacterium
AGGGTAAGGAGGTGCTGCGACGAGATGGATGCCGTTGCCGAACACCACCGAAGCACAGGCGAAAAGTTTATTTCGGTTGAAGATTACGAGCGATGGGCCGTGGCCGACCTGTCGTTCCACCTTGCGATTGTTAAGGCGTGTGGCAATGGGAGAGCGCTCAGTGTGCTGGCCAACCAGCATGTCTTAAGTCAATCTTGGTCCGCATTCATGGGACCGCAGGGTTTGGACAACTTGCTCCGAACCCAACAAGAACATACAGCGATTTTTCAAGCCATCCAAAGTAGAGACCCTGAGTTAGCTTGCCGACTTCTGCGAGAGCACATTAACGAGGCGATGCTATTGGCGTTGGCTGCGTTCGATCGTCGCGACTCTGCCTCCTCTATGAATCAGGAGTCGGTCCCAGAGGATATCGAAGAGATCATGCGTCGACTTGAAGCGAGGCAAGCCTAAGTCGTGCCCATATTGCGAAGTAGAAACGAAGGAGGTTGCATGGCATAAATGAAAATGGAAATCGAATGGTGTACTTAGTAGATTTCGCATTGCACTTTTGGGACTCTCATTCACCGAGTCATTCACATGTTTAACATTTTGAGGGAGGAAAGTTAATGTACCGAACAAAATACCTTATCGTAGTATTAGGACTCGCATTGCTTCTTGTTTCGTCGCCCGCTCAGGCGGGTATTACCGGCATGCCGTTCGATGGGGATGCAAATGGAGACATTCTTATCAGTCGTGCTGATGGGAGCCTTACTTGGCTCGAGCGGAGTGGTAGCAGCTTGACGGCTGTTTTTACTGGCGCTAACCAGGGTGCCGGCAACGTGCAGGAAATCGCCATCGGTGATATCGATGGGGATGGAAACGGCGACATCCTAGCCGCACGGGGCGATGGATTTGCAACCTGGACTGAACGCAACGCTAACTCCCTTGCTGGCGTTGCTAATACGAACGTCTCGCCCGCAAACAGTGTTGCCGTGGGTGATCTCGATGGCGATGCCAATGGTGATATGATTTACGGTCGAAACGATGGGAACCTGACCTGGGTAGAACGCAACAGCAACAGCTTGTCGGGTATTGCATCCTTCAATGTGGGTAGCGTCAATGCGGTTGCGATTGGCGACCTTGATGGCGATTCCAACGGCGACGTGATTGTGGCTCGAGGCGATGGACTTATTACCTGGGCTGAGCGGAACGGAAACTCGCTGTCCGCAGTGTTTACTGGCTTCAATGTTACGCCGGCAGTAACGATAGAGATCGGTGACCTCGACGGAGACGCCGATGGCGATATTGTCGTCGGTCGTGCTGACGGATTTATCACCTACGTCGAGCGGTCTGGCAACAACCTGACCAGTGGCGTCGCAGCTCCCAGCTTCAACCTCGGTAGCATCGCCGATCTTGCACTGGGCGACGCCGATGGAGATGGCCTGGACGAGATCATCGTGGCCCAGTCCGTGAATGGTGGTTCCGTGTTTATCCTCAACCAGAACGGCTCGGGCATCAGCTCTATTGCTGGTGCGTTCACAGGGGTTGGTCCAATCGATTCGATTACGTCGCTCGATGTCGGCGACCTCGATGGCAATGGTCAGCTGGACATTATCATCGGCCGTACCGATGGCATCGTTCTTTGGCTGGAAGCAGCGGCTGACGGCACGTCGATTTCTAGCGTTGCGAGTTTCAATGTGGGAAGCTCGATAGTGGACCTTCGGGTCGCATCGGCAACAGTAATTCCGGAACCGACGTCGCTCGTATTGCTAGTCGGTGGGTTGCTGGGGTTGCTGGCGACAGCTCGCCAGCGGACGTAATGGCTTGATGGCGTGGCAGTGTTGTTTATCACGAGAGAGGCCCACCGCACTGGTGGGCTTCTCTTTCGGTCTGCAAGAGGTGTAGGAGAAAAGTCGATAATGAGACTATATTGCTCAAAGACCTATCAGGCGGCGGGGGTGTTCGTGCTGTTTTTTGCTTGCACCACTTCCCACGCTGTCGAGGGTCCGAAGTTTAACGTAACGGTCGACAGCTTGGTCACGGTAGATACGGTGACGATGGCCGACAGCGTCGGGCCGGGGTTCAAAGCGCATCTGAACTTCCCTTACTTGCAACAGCGCTACGATGGCACGCTGGTTGCCAGCTACTCCGTCGGCCAAACGCAGAGCGGTCTGCAGTTCGCCAAGCAGGCAATCAGCACCGACAATGGGCAGACTTGGTCGGCCTCGACGAGCATCATCAACGGCGGCCAGGTGCAACTGATTCGGCCGCCGGGCCAGTTCAGTGTTGGGTTTTCTGTCGCCATCAGTTCCAGCGATCCGCTCGTCCCGATTCTGACATGGGCTAACTCCAACTTTGCCAGCACCGATGGCGGAGCAACGTGGGTGACGGGCGCATCCAACTACGACACCAGCACCGAGAATTACAAGAGCATCGGCGGTGCGTTCGGCGATGTCGTCGAAGCGGGTAGCACGCTGATGATGCCTGCCTTTGCTCAGCGCGTCAACGCAAGCACGTTTGAGAACATCCTCCTGACGAGCACCGACGGCGGTATCAACTGGTCGCGGCGTTCTACCATCGCCCAGTATACGCCCTCGCTGAACTTTGGCGTGATGGGATCGGAAGGCCCGACGGAAACCGGACTCGTGCAACTGGACAACGGCAACCTGCTGGCGGTTTATCGCACCAGTCAGACGTTCCCAAACACCGATGTCGACGCGGTCGAGCCATCGCTGTTCTTTTCCACTTCACAGGACGATGGATTCACCTGGTCCACGCCGAAGACGCTCGGCGTGGCGGGCGTGTTTCCGCTCTTGAAGAAGTTGGATGACGGGTCGGTGGCACTGACCTACGGCCGATATGGCGCGAAGGTCATGTTTGCCGACGAGACCGGCACACGATGGAGTTTCCCCACCACCATCTACGAAGGCCCAGGTTCGGGACACGCCGAGTTGCGCCCTATTGGCAACGACCGATACGTCTACACCTATGATCAGTCGGGATTTTACCCTCCGGCTTGGAACGGCAGTGTGCCAGCCGGATTCGTGTTCGATAACGATCAGTCGGCGAACCTGATGGCGGCGACGCTGTTCATCCAACGGCTTCCAGACGTGGATGCCTTCCCGTGGTCAATCGAATATCAGGGGGACACGACGCCCACCTCGACTGCAGATCCGTGGCAGTCCACGTCGGTCGGTTCGGGGATCAGTGCCCGACTGTCTGCTGATCAGGGCCAAGACTTTCTACAATTCGATACCGGCGCATCTGGCCCGTCACGAACTTTTTTCTACAAGCTAGACAACACCGCTGCAGAGTGGTCGGCACAAAACTTCCAAACCGGCTTCGTGTTGGAAATGCGGGCTCGCATCGGTGATCTCGCGATGACCGAAGGCGCTGCCGTGTTGCGAGTCGGCGATGGGGTCAACGGTGAGGTCTCGATCGAGTTCACCGGTGCTGGGATCAATCTTGATGGTAGCTCCCAAACTACCGCTGCCGTCAACACTCTCGATTGGCAAGAGCTGCGGCTCGTCGTCTCGCCGAATCCGGGCACAGGGCTAGTCACCGCGCTGCTGTATCTGGATGGCGATTTTGTCAACCCGGTGCTTGGGCAACTGCTGGAGCCATCGGCCTTCGATGGCTTGCAGTTTGGCGATCTGGTCGCTTCATCCAACGGAATTTTCGAGGTAGATTACCTGCGTTTTGCGACGCTTGCATTGCCTGGAGATTTCGACGGGGACACCGACATCGACGGCTTTGACTTCCTCAAGTGGCAACGAGGCGAGTCGCCCGGTCCCTTGAGCGTCTCAGACCTAACCGATTGGGAGGCGAACTTTGGCACCGGTGGTGAGGCACTGGCTGCTAGTCAGACCGCTATTCCCGAACCGTCGAGTGCTATTTTGCTCGGCCTTGCGATACTGCTCGGCCTGCCTGCAAGAAGGCGGCCAATAAGTTTGTCTCATGAATGTTCTGGCGAGAGGAAGACAGGACTAATAAATCGAACTTCTAGGACCCGACATGGTTTCACTCTCGTCGAGTTATTGGTCGTGATTGCGATCATCGGAGTCCTGGTCGCCCTCTTGCTACCTGCAGTGCAGGCAGCTCGAGAATCAGCTCGAAAAACGCAATGCATGGGAAACTTTCACCAAGTTGGAGTTGCGCTGAACAATTATCATTCAGCGCATGGTAGTTTTCCACTAGGTATCGAAATGTGGGAAGCCTCAGACGCTGGAGGCGGCGTGCCTTGCCCTCGTCCTCAGGGTGTTACTTCGAGGCGTTACGGATGGAGTTGGTCTACATATCTCCTGCCCTATTTGGAGCAGACTCAGGTCTATGACTTGATCGATTTTTCAACGGAGAATTATGCGGCTCTCCCTGGTTTCAAGGCGGCTTCTTATGACATCGCTACTTTTCTCTGCCCTTCTGATGCACAGTCGGGTGAATGGCTTTCCTGTTGCTCGGAAGTTTTCAGTGGTGGTTCTGAGAATGAGGATTGGCGACTTTCTTGTATGGGCGGAGTAGCTGATGACCTTTCGTCGCGTTGCAACTTCCAGATATTTCCTGGACATAGACCGGCAGACTCAAAGTATCCACGTCCTGACGCAGGTGGCATTTTGTTTCAGCGGTCGAAGATCGCAGCCAGAAACGTGACCGATGGCATGAGTAATACACTGATCGTCGGCGAAATGATCAGTGCAGGAGAAGGTTCTTCTCGTGGTTACACCTGGTTGACCTGGAATGTGATGGACACGAGCAATGGAATCAACTTGCCGTTACGCATCCGAAATGGTGGTGGGAATTATGACCCCTGGGGTTTTAATACGGGTTTTGCCAGTTTTCATCCTGGTGGTTGCCACTTTACCATGGCCGACGGCAGTGTTCACTTTTTATCGGAAACCATCGACCAGGTCCTTCTTGGCCAGCTTGCTACACGTGCGGGTGAAGAAGTCGTAGGTGAATTCTAACTCTTCTTGTCGATCAAACTCATAAATACCGGTTTGTAAGAAAATGCAAAAATATCGAAGAATCAAGCTGACACGAGTGTGGAATTTTCAGACGAGGCTGCTGAGGTGTCTCTGCGTGGTCTTATTGGTCGGGTGTAGTCACAGCGGCGACAGTTCCCGTGTGATCGTTTCGGGAAAAATAACCTACGATGGGAGACCGGTTGAGAAAGGCTTTATTCGTTTTTTACCGTTGCCTGGAACTGGCGGTAATCTTTCAGTCGGCATCGTCAACAACGGCCAATACCATATCGATGATTTTGGAGGAGTTCCTGTAGGGAAGCACCGTGTCGAAATTATTGCTTTGGATCCGAATTCCCCACCAGGCGGTGGAGGACCGGGTGGTCCTCCCACAAAACAGTTGCTACCAGCAAAGTACAACGACCAGTCGACTCTGGAAGTCGAAATCAAGGGCCAGCAGGCAAGCCTAGTCCAAGATTTTCACTTGGAAAAGTAAGTAGAAACTTAATGCGCCACTTTTTATTACGCTACTTTACGAAAAGGGGAAAACGATGATGAGTCGAATAAACAGAGCACGAACCACACACAGCGGATTCATCATGTTGGCGATTTGCCTGGCTACCACGGTCGCATCAAGTGCCTCGGCATTTGATACTCCGTCGTTTGTCTTTGATGGCGACGCCAACAATGGTTCTATCATTCTGACAACTGCTAACGGGACGCTCCAATGGCTGAAGCATGACCCCACTAGCCTGATCCAGGGACAGTCCAGCACCAACGTGAGCAGCGATGGCGGAGTGACCGATCGGCCTGTAGCCCTGGCGGTGGGCGACTTCGATGGCGACAACAACGGTGACATACTCATCGGACGTACTGGGGGCGGTACAGGAGGAAATGGCCAGCTCACTTGGGTGGAGCGTTCGATCACCGATACGCTGACCGGAGTGAATAGTTTTATGATCTCGCCGGCTACCAGCATCGCCATCGGAGAGTTAGGCGATGGAGGCTTCGCTGACGTTATTGTGGGCAGAGAAGATGGATTCATCACTTGGGGGCTGAAGGCCAATGGAAGCGACACCATTACCGCGAATAGTACGTTTAACCAAGGGGACGTGACGGGAGTGGCGATCGGCAATTTTGACGGTGACGGGAATGGCGACGTCTTGGTCGTTAAGCAAGGTGGATTCCTCAACTGGACGGAACGCAACGCTGGTAACACGCTTTCCGGCATTCACAACTTTAATGTGGGGCCGGCAAGTAGCATCGCGATTGGTAATGGCGACGGTGATTTAGCCGGCATTGATGAGGTGTTTGTCGGTCGTGACGATGGGCAAATCACCTGGGCCGTCAAGCAGATGGCGAGCGACACAATCACAGCCTACACGACCTTCAACGCCGGCGGAGTCATCGACTTGGCATTTGAAAACGTGCTTACCGGCGATCTCGAGGCTGACACGAGTGGAGATCTGTTTGTAATCAACCAACTCGACGCTACCACGGGCCGGCTGCTGTGGCTAGAGACCAATGCGTTTAATCTTAACATCAGTACGCAAGATTCTTTCTTGATACCTTTGGGACTTGGCACGACGCTTACCTCGGTCGACGCAGGTGATTTTGATGGCGATGGAGACATTGACATCATCGTCGGGAAAAGCGAGGGAGGCGGGACCGGGGGGTCCGTTGCATGGTACGAGGTGTCGGACACGGGTGGCGGCGTATTTGAGATCGTCGAACGAGACCCTTCTTTCAATGTGGGCGGGGCAGTACTCGATCTGCAAATCGTCGCACCTCAGGCAGCACTCTTCCAAGACACGGCC
>JAJRWS010000111.1 GCA_024276705.1 Planctomycetota bacterium
AACTTCGGTAAATCGTGGCGTTCTGATAATGCACCTTCGTACTCGTACTCAGCCGCTTGCGGCGGTACTCGTACTCGAGTCGCATGGCGAGTATCCTACGGCCGTCGAGTACGAGTACCGCTTCGCTGAGTACGAGTACGAGTACGATGAGAAGCCAAAATACCCAACTTGAAATGGGGAGTTATTTCTCGTTCGCTCTTTTGGATGAGCTGCGTGCCCGAAATCTTCACGACGATTGGAGCGGCAACATCCTGCATGTCGACCGCCCCCAGTGCAGTCGACGGTAACGAAGTGGATTATTACCCACGGCCTTTTTCTCGTAGAGCGGATTCGAGTAGTCCAGGATAAAGAGCGTTTGACTCCAGCGATCTTCGCCGTACCCACAACCTCACTGCTGCCATGGCTCCTAACAGAAATGAACTTGGCTCAGGAACACTTGCGACACGAAAACCTAGACGTCCGGCCTCCTCGGTGGGAGGATCTGAAATGCGGCTCCAGGTATTCAGGTAGCTGGGGCCGTTGCTGGCACCACCACCGCGAATGCCTCGATTTGATGAAATCGAATCATTCACCAGATCGAATGCGGTTTCTTCCCATTCCCAAACGTTACCGCCTTGCCCTGCCGTGCCATAGGGGCTCAATAAGCCAACATCGGTAACATCATTGAGGTACAGTACGTTCGACGGACCATCATCGAATACGACATCAAACGTCGTGTCGCCAGGAAAATCGATCCCGTCGGGGATGCTATCGCTTCCTGTCGTGTAGTCGTAAAACACGCCGTCGACTGGATCGTAGTAAGCCGCTTTGTACCACTCGTCAACAGTCGGCAGAAAATACCTGGCCAGGCTATTGCGATAGAGATTGTCCGAATTATACCCCGTGTCGTTCGGTTGCCACATTTGAAAATCGCCGTTGCCGTCGAACTTGTAAGCTGGCGTGCTGCCGCTGCTTGTGTTGAGCCAGTTAACAAACTGGACTGCTTCGAACCAGCTCACCCCAGTCGCCGGCTTGCCACGACCGTTGCCACCGAAGTTTGTCATGTCCGCCAACGTGATCCCCAGCCCGCCCTCTCGGTTGGCCTTTCCAATCATGCCCCGGCTGATTTCGTATTTGCCGATGCGATACGTCTTGGCCACCGAACCGGTAGGATGCGGCGGGCTCGGATTGCCTGTCGTATCGGCGGCGTTGCCCGGATTACCGATAGTGACAAATTCGATATCAAACGAATTTGCCCCACTGCCAAAAGTGTCGGCATTCGTTGGAGAAGCCGAAAACAGCACAACAGCCGATAGGATGCGTGTTACGGTCATACCCAGATTCCTTTCAATCGATTTCATAATGATTCATTATGAGCTTATTAAAGTGCTTTCAATTTCCTCAAGTATCACGCAAATCTCCCAATACATCCAGCAGATTTACAGCAAGTCTTCTGCAATACCAACGTGTCTCTGGAATATTTTCCGGAAACCCTCTTGACGATCGTCCCGACTCGGTCACAATAGTGTACGTTAGTTCATTCTTACCCATGGACTCGCCATGCTTGCCAAATTGCACACGTTGTCGCTGTTGGGAATCGATGCCTTGCCGGTGGAGGTGGAGGTCGACGTTTCGATGGCGGGCCTCTCAAAGGTACTGCTGGTGGGACTGCCCGAAGCAGCCGTGAAGGAGAGCATCCACCGGGTCGAACGGGCCCTGGTGAACTCCGCCTTTCGAGCCCCCCACGACCGGGTGGTCATCAACCTCGCCCCGGCCGACCTGCCCAAACAGGCAGCGTCGTTCGAATTGCCGATGGCGCTCGGGCTGCTGGCGGCCAGCGGACAGCTCCAATCCAACCGGTTCTCTCAGTATGCCGTGGTCGGCGAACTGGCCCTGGATGGCACGACACGGGCCGTGAAAGGGGCCCTGTCGATGGCGATGGCGGCTGCGGCCAGCGGCTTGCGCGGCCTGGTCATCCCCAGTCCCAACAGTACGGAAGCGGCGGTCGTGTCGGGCCTCGAAGTGATCCCGGTCGACAGCCTGACCGAAGCGGCCGGGTTTTTCGGCGGCCAGCTGGAACTGAAACCGGTCCCCTCCCAGGTCGACCAACTGTTCGAGGAGTTGAGCCACTACGACGTCGATTTTGGCGACGTACGCGGTCAGGAAATGGCCAAACGGGCCCTGACCCTGGCGGCGGCCGGGGCCCATAATTTGCTGATGGTAGGCCCGCCCGGGTCGGGAAAAACGATGCTGGCCAAACGGGTCCCAACCATCTTGCCTCAGCTCTCGGCCGCCGAATCGATCGAAACCACCCGCATCTACAGCGCGATGGGCCGGATGCCGGCAGATCGACCGCTGCTGGTCCGGCGCCCATTTCGCGCCCCGCACCACACGACCAGCAATGCCGGCCTGGTGGGAGGCGGTTCGACCCCCACCCCGGGCGACATCAGCATGGCCCACCATGGCGTTCTGTTCCTCGATGAGTTGCCGGAATTCAACCGACAAACTCTCGAGGTCCTGCGCCAGCCGCTCGAAGATGGCCAGGTCACGATCAGCCGGGCCCTGCGCAGCACAACGTTTCCCGCCAATTTCATGTTGATTGCCTCGTTGAACCCATGCCCGTGTGGCTATCGCAACGATCCCCGGCGTGAATGCCATTGCAGCGTGCCTCAGGTTGAACGGTATATGGCAAAAATTTCTGGCCCCCTGCTCGACCGGATCGATCTGCACATCGAAGTTCCAGCCGTGCCGTTCCAGGAATTTTCGTCCCAGGTCGAAGGAACGAACAGCCGCACGATGCGGGCCCAGGTGGAACAGGCCCGGCGCCGGCAGGCTGAACGATTTGGCCTCGATTCGAATAATGGCAATGGGACACAGGGCAACAACGGAGCTTTTAGCAGCAATGGAGCACTTGATGCGAACGGGACACCTGGTAGCAATGGAGCATTTGAAGGCAACGGAGCATCTGGCCGTTCGAGTTCGGGCGGCTCGAGTTCGGGCGGCTCGAGTTCGGGCAGCTCGAGTTCGGGCGGCTCGAGCGTGGTTCATGCCAACGCCCAAATGACCAGCCGGCAGTTACGCAAGCTATGCAAGCTGAGTGGTCCCTGCAGACGGCTCATGGAGGTCAGCGTCCAGGAGTTGGGCCTTTCGGCTCGGGCCCACGACAAAGTGTTGCGGGTGGCCCGCACGATCGCCGACGTGGAAGACAGCGCGGAAATCCGCGAAGAACATCTGAGCGAAGCAGTCAACTACCGCGTGCTCGATCGGCAGTTTTGGAGCTGAAGATAAGTCATGCAAGATCCCGAAAAGATGAGGCCCTGTGTCGCCCCTCCGGGGCTTTTCTCCCTTGTAATAATTCCAACCCGGGGCCTTACAGCTCCCGGCTAGGGCTGTTTCGGCCCTCCGGGCCTGATGACGATACTATTCTTCCAACCCGGGGCCTTACGGCTCCCGGCTAAGGCTGCGTCGCCCCTCCAGGCTTGGTGATGTTGCCAGCCACCAAACGCATGTCTGGCAGAAGACCGTAACTGGCCCAGCGAACCTGCGTAACACCAGGCAAGCGTTCACGCAACCGGTCGCTATTTCCCTTGCCGCATCGTGCTCGCCCCTATTGACAAGGTTCTCCTGCCCTCTACAATACAGACAGACACACTGTCTGTATGCATTCCGGACCTACTCACGCCATGAAACTCGATCAGATTACCGATGGGGAGTTATCGATCCTTCAAGTTCTTTGGGAAGAAGGGGAAGCTACCACGCGTAAGCTTACCACCGCTCTCTACGAAGAGGTGACGGATTCGAAAATGGCAACCGTGCAAAAACTGACCGAACGGCTGGAGGCGAAGGGCTGCGTCGAGCGAGACAGGAAAAAACGGGCGCATCGGTTTCGGCCACTCGTGAGCCATGAACAATTCCTCCACAGCCGCCTGCAAGCACTGGCCGACCGGCTTTGCGACGGAACTCTGATGCCGTTGATCACGACATTGTTGCAGGCCAAGGGAATTTCCCGCAGCCAGCGCAAACAACTTCGCAAGCTCACCAGCGACCTGTGGCCTACCAGGGATACCGACACAAAGACCTCGAAATAAGCCGAGGATTCTATGCACGCCTTTTGGGAAGGAGAATCAAAATGCTCAATAATCCTTCCCCTGTAGCATTTCTCTCAACTGGCCGCATGTTGTTTCTGGTGGCTGCAGCAACCCTTCCCATGACCTTGGCCTTTGCCGCCAAACCGCTGCCTACCAGTGGCTCATCTGGGACGGGTAACCAGGCATCGGGCAATCAACAGGCGACCGAACTGGCAGCCGTCCAGCGACGAGCCATCAACAAACGGGTGGCCGATTTCCCCGAGCAAGCCGATTTATCCTCGCCCGAAACAGCTTGTGCAGCCTGGAATCAAGCCTGGGCGCGCATGGACGACCAGGCCGTTCTCGAATTAAGCTGGGTAAAGTGGGGACCGCGGGACATCCAGAAAATGGAGCGGTATCGCCAACGAAACCCAAAAGAAACCGAAGTGTTCAACAATGCTCTACGCGGTGCTGAGGTACTTGAGGTGTTCACGTATCGAGAGGACCTGGCGGACGTGATCTCGAAGTTGAAGTTCCCGGAGGGCGCCGGCCGTGAACCTTACAGCGTCCGCTGCTTCGGAAAAATTGGCGACGAGTGGAAGAACCTTGGCGAAAACCGGCTGTCTGATCTCGAAGCAGCCAGGAAAGACTTCAATCACAAGAAAGAAACTCTTTGGCAACACTTCGTGACGCTGCGCGATAGGATCAAGAGCGGTCAACCGGTGCCACCGCAGGGCAGTTCGACGGATCGAATCGCCCGTATCGCGCCAGAAGAGCCGCTGGGGCTCAGCATGGAAAAGGCCGATCTGATGGGGCGCATCGAGTGGGCCATGATGCATGGCGGCCGAGATATAACCGCCCGAAAATCGATCGAATGGGGGAAAGTCCAACGAGACGAAAACGGCAACCGAACCATCCGCTACAAATATTTCGCAACCATCTGGGACAAAGATCTTTACACGATGAACCAGGTGTTCACTTTTGACGCCAAGGGCAACATTCTTGGTCGGGAGGATGTCGAAGGGTTTCCGCGGAAGAAGATGGAAAAGCCGGTGAATATCGGCACCCAAAAGGGAATGAAGCAACTGGTCAACGATTTTTTCAGCAAGAACTTCCACGACGTGACGTTGCGCGAGAGTCTCGGATGGGGGAAGGTTGTGAAGACCGAAAACGGCAACGCCTCGATCCACTATCAGTATCGCGCCAAGATTTGGGATAAGGAGACCAAAATCATGAACCAGACCTTTACGTTCGATCCGAAGGGCAAATTCGTCTCGGTGGAGGATGTCGAGGGGTTTCCACAGGATCCGTGATAGCGGCATCCACGCTACTTCCTGCCGCGGGATTTCCTGCCGCCGGTTTTGGCATGCGGGCCTGCCTGCCGCGGCTTCCCGCTTCTTGTCTTCCCATTACCGCCGAGGTCCGTCCTCTTGCCGCCTGCCCGCCTGCCGCTCTCGGCCTGGCCGGTCATTTCGTACAGGAACCGGCTTGGGATTGTGTCACGCGATTTGCCCCATTTGCGGCGTGAAAGGGCCAACGAAAGGGTCAGCCGCTCCTCGGCCCGGGTCACGCCGACATAGCAGAGACGCCGCTCCTCGTCGATCGCCGCACCTTCCGTCTCCAAGCTACGTTTGTGCGGTAAGATTCCTTCCTCCATACCGACCATGTAGACTTGCGGGAACTCCAAGCCCTTGGCTGAGTGAAGCGTCATCAGGGCGATGGCGTTGCGTTTGAGCTGGCTCTCCTTGTCGTCGCTGTCGTCACGCGGCCCCAGAGCGATATCATCGAGAAAACCACGCAGCGATGGTTCGGCCGCCTCCTGCTGGTAACTGGCGGCCGCATTGACAATTTCCTCCAACGAAGCGAGGCGCGTTTCACGCTCCAGCGGATCCGGGTAGGTGGCTTCGAGCTGCCGCAGGTATCCGGTCCGATCGATCGCCAGCCGCACGAGCCGGTCCATCGGCAAACCGTCCGCCTGCTCTTGCAACTGTTCTACCATTGCCCGAAAGGCCTGGACCGCCTTGGCCGCGGTGGCGGGCAACTCGCAGGCACGGGCCGCATCGGGTAGGATCTCCCACACGGTCGATCCAGACCGGGTGGCGGCTGCCAGCAGGCTTTTCACGGTCGAATTGCCAATACCGCGGGCCGGCGTGTTGATGATCCGCAACAGGGCCGGCTCATCGCGTGGGTAGTCGATCACTTTCAAATACGAAAGCAAATCGCGAACCTCGCGGCGGTCGAAAAACGACATCCCTCCCACCAGCACATACGGCAGGTTGGCGCGTCGCAACTCGGTTTCAAAGCTTCGTGGCTGCTCATTGGTGCGGCAAAGGATGGCAAAATCGCCAGCTTGCCCGCCAGGCATGGTCAACTGCCGCTGGATATCGGCAACCACGCGCTCGGCTTCGGCCGCTTCGTCGGGCAATTGCAAAATGCGTGGCCGTTGGCCGCCACCGCGAGCGGCCCGTAACACCTTATCATGCCGCTGACGATTGAACCGGATGAGGCAATTGGCGTAGCCCAGAATCGCCTCGGTGGAACGATAATTGTCTTCCAATCGCACGACTTTGGCTTCCGGCCAATCGTGGCGAAATTTCAAAATATGTTCCACCTCGGCCCCGCGCCAACCATAAATCGATTGGTCGTCATCCCCCACCACGCACAAATTGCGGTGCCCCATCGCCAGCCCCTTGACGATGTGGTACTGGCTGGCATTGGTATCCTGATATTCGTCGACCATCACGTGATCGAAACGGCCCGCTTCCTCGCGCCGCACAGCCGGATATTTGGCAAACAGTGTTTCGGTGAGATACAGCAGATCGTCGAAGTCGACCATCCCCTTGGCCTTGAGATTGCTTTGATAGCGACGATAGGCGGCCGCCGCCAGGTGCTCGCGATCCGACTCGGCGATCGAGGCGGCCTGACCGGGATGGATGGAACGCATTTTCCAGCCGCCAAGAATGGCCAGCAGATCGCCCGGCCGCAATGCCCCGTCGCCCACGCGAATTTCACGCAGTGCCGCCCGAGCCTCCGATTCCTGATCGCCCCGGTCGCAAATCGTGAACCGCTCGGGGTAACCGAGCCGGCCGATATGCCGGCGCAAGACACGAACGCAGAGGGAGTGAAAAGTGGAAATCTGCGGCTTGGGACTCTTGGACTTGCGCTTCCGGCCTGACTTGAGCAGGACCCCGGCCCGCTGCTGCATTTCACCAGCCGCTTTGCGGGTAAACGTAACGGCCAGAATCCGCTCCGGCGGCGTGCCACGACGAATCAACTCGGCAATCCGATGCGTCACCACCCGGGTCTTGCCGGTCCCCGCCCCAGCCAGCACCAACATCGGCCCCGAAAGGGTCCGTACCGCTTCGCGCTGAGGTGGATTGAGGCCTGGAGGCATGAATCTGGGAGCTGGGGACTGGGGGCAAGGCTTTGTTCTCCAGCGGATCGTAGCGGGTGATTATTCCGTGGGGAAGGGTAGCGAGCATTCGGGTCAGGCATTCGGGTCAAACCCCGCCCTCCTGCCCGCTACCTTTTTTACTGCCCCCTGCCTACTGCCCACTTCATTCATGCCCTTGACGCTAACATGCTTCCAGCCCTACACTTCGGGACTGTGGAATTCTACAACCAGTACTTCCAAATTACCGCTTAATTCCACGTGAAGCCGGGCGATAAGCCGCCCGGAAACCGGCGTTTTTCGCAGTTAGCACATTGCCCGGGTCGGCTTCATCGGCCATTTTTGGAACTACTGATATTTTCTGCTCCTGGAATCACCATGAAATCCGAACATCGGCACGATCTGGAAACCAACTGGCTGGCCCACCACATGGCGAGCTGGATCGAAAAATTTAAGCCCCACAGCACAAAACTGCTGATCGCGGGGGGAATTGTGGCAGGATTGCTTCTGGTCGGAACGATCAGCTCGTCGGTCCGTATGGCGAAAAACAAGGCTGCCTGGGAAGCGTATGCCTTGGCCCTCAATACCACCGACCCCGAATATATGCAGTTGCAGCAAGTGGCGGAAGAATACCCAGGCACCACCATGCAGGAGTGGGCCTATGCCACCTGGGCCGATCGCCAGTTGCAGATTGCGGCGAGTCGCTACCTGGTCGATCGGGATGCTGCCAAGGAGAATTTGCGGAAAGCACAAGGGTATTACGAATCGATTCTCCAGGCCAGAGACCCGCAAATACTGGCTCGGGCCCACTTGGGCCTGGGGCGGATTTATGAAATGCTCAACCAGGTCGATAAAGCACGAATTGAATATGCGCTGGTCCAGGGAGATCTGGCCCCACTCGCCCAGGAGCGCGCACGCCAACTAGAATCGCCGGAAGTGCAGCAGGTGTGTCAGTGGTTGGCCACGGCCGAATTGCCAAAACGGGCGCCACCCAGTGACCCCAGCATGCTGGGTACTAGCCCCGGCCAGCCTGGCTTCCGGCCACCCTTTGCAACCAACCCACCCACAACAACCGAAAATGACCAGGCACTGAAGTCGATCGAGGAGTTGCTCGGTGGCCCCATGACCTCCGCCCCAACCGGTACTACGACCGAGACGGATCAACAAGGAAGTGGGCAAACGGAAAAGGAGTCCTCGGAAAATCGTTACGGCGAACAAGCCGGCAGTAGCGAGAAGGCCAACACGGAGGCTGATAACGCATCGCCCCAGAACCCTGCCGAGGGCGCTGGCCAGTCGCCTGAAGACCAGGCCGATAGCCCAGCGGAAAACACGCCTGAAGATTCCGCCCAGGCAGACTCGGAAGCGAGCGCCGAGCAGGCATCGAAACAGGCATCGAAACAGGCATCGAAACAGACATCGAAAACCAAACCGTGAACGCCGAGGATCCGCTTGCCGAAGACCAGGGGAACGACCAAGAATCCGCGCCACGAGAGTCCACAGCGGGCACCCCCGACCGTTACGTGGTAGCCGAATCCGACGCCGGGCAGCGTCTCGACGTATTTCTCTCCGCACGCTACCCCCAAGTCAGCCGAGCGCGGATTCGCCGCGGCATTGACAATCATCTGGCCACCGTGGACGGTCAAATGAAAAAAGCTTCCTACCGGCTAGCTCTGGAGCAAACTGTCCAATTCACGCTCCCTCCACCGCCAGCCGATCGCCCCCAGCCTGAACCGATTGCACTCGAACTACTCTACGAGGACGACGCCATGGTGGTGGTCAACAAACCGCCCGGCATGGTCGTCCATCCGGCCAAGGGACATTGGTCGGGGACCCTGGCCAGCGCGTTGGTGCACCATTTCGACCAGCTCAGCAGCGCCGGCGGAGTGACCCGACCGGGGATCGTCCACCGACTCGATCGCGATACGAGCGGCGCGATCGTCATCGCCAAGACAGATTCGAGCCATGAGAATTTGTCGCGTCAGTTTCAGGCTCGCTCGGTCCAAAAACAATATGTGGCGGTGGTTCGTGGCAGCCTTGGGCCCGATCGTGATCTGGTCGACCAACCGATTGGCAATCACCAGTCCCATCGACAAAAAAAAGCGATTCGTAGCGGCCATGCCTCCAGTCGTTCCGCCCAAACCTTTGTGGAAGTGGTCAGCCGGTTCCCCGGCTACACGCTGGTTCATGCCTTTCCCAAAACGGGTCGAACCCACCAGATCCGCTTACATTTGTGCCATCTACGCTGCCCGGTCCTCTGCGACAAGTTATACAGCGGCGAAAGCCGGTTGACCGTGGGCCAGTTGCGTTCGCGTTGCCGCCAGCCAGACCTGGCTAGCGATCTACCGGCCGAACATACCTTGCTTGAGCGTCAGGCTCTGCATGCCGAGCGAATCGCGCTGGCCCATCCCACCACCGGCAAACCGATGGAGTTTGTTGCCCCACTTCCCGCGGATATCCAGGGGCTGTTGGATATTTTGCGAACGATTCGGGGGTAGACGGTGTTGAAGAAGTGTAAGCGTTCACGACATGAGACCGTTATTTCCCGTTCTTAATCATAATCTTACTCTTAAATCTTAATCCCCGACCGCGCATCGTCCCAGGAGATCCCAGGGCTGCCACAGGAGAGCTGCCGACAATTATCCCCCATTCAGAGCGAGGAGCAGTCGGATTACCGCTCACTCCAGCAGCAGCCTGGGCGGCTCGACACTCGAGTGTGCGGCTTGCCTCGATGTGCTTGTTGCAAAATCTCTGATCGAGCGGACTGTTGCAATGGAAGAGAAGGAAATTCTCATCGGGATCGGGATCGGAACTCGGGATCGCTATCGAATCCCGTGAATGCATAAGGAGCGGAATCTTCTTTGAACGAGTAGCCTCTGCCGCCTATGCGACTAAGCATAGCGACAATGATGTGGTAAACATCCAGTTTTTCGTGTCTCAGACCCATGTTATTTCGATCCCGATCCCGATCCCGATCCCGATCCCGATCCCGATAGCGATCCCGATAGCGATCCCGATAGTTTTACTGGTGCTAGAAAAAGCCGACCTGGGCGACGGGGTAATTTGGAGGTACCGAAAATTGGACCAGACTCCGCCCTCAGCGCTCTACGTCTCTTGCTCTCCGCTCTCTACTCTCCGCCCTCCGCTTCCCCCGAACACCGTCGCCATCAAATCGCCCGTGCCGATGGGCCGCGGGCTGGTCAGTAATTCACCGGCTTGAAAACCGGCCGCCTGTCCCAGGAAATTGGCCGACGTTTCGAGTCGCGCGAACAGATATTCCTTAGCTGGAGGAAACTGAGTTTCATAACAGCGAACCGAAGTGAGTTTTTTTTTCAACGTCCGGCTGATATCGACCACAATCTGACCTGAACCGGCGGGCAATTCCATACGATGGAAGGCCAGGGAATAACAGAGCTGCGCTTCGATGGCGTGTGGCGCCAGGCTCTCGAATTGGTCGTCCCATTTGCAAAGACGAGAATAAAAAACGGCTGCGTCGGTAATTTGCATTGCCTGCCAATGGTCGGGCGATGCCATCACGGTTTTTTCACCCAGCCCCAGCACCAGACGCGGGCGCCAGCGGCGAAACTCAATCGCCAACTGGACGCGAGCCTCAAATGAATCGAACAGTCTGCGGTTGGGCAATTCCAGGGTCACACGCTGGCAAACACCCAGCTTATCGGCCGCCGCGCGGGCTTCGGCCAGACGCTGTGCTGGGCCCGAGGATCCAGGCGTCGGCTCGCCATCGGTCAGATCGATGATCCCCACCCGGTAACCCTGCTCTGCGAGACGGGCCAGCGTTCCTCCACAGCCGATTTCGACATCATCGGGGTGGGCCCCCACGGCGGCCACATCCCATGGCTCTGGCAATTGCTGGGAAACACGTTCCATGGGCATTTTTTCCATCGTCGATTCTCCTGCCGTCCAGGGCGGAAACAGTTCGCATCGGGGGGAGTGAGACGCTATAATGGGCCAAATACAAAAAAGACCAGATACAAGCTCTCTGGCTTGCGCCATCCAGCGTAACAGCCAACTGCGGGCTTTCATCCTGTCCCTGCGTTCCCTAACCATCGTACGAGCATCCTGACATGCTGCAAGAGATCTCCAATCGGCTCCATTTTCGTTCCGCCACGCTGAGAATGCTCCCCCTCGCTCTGTCGGTTTCTTTGGCTGGCACCCTCGTTGTCGCTGGCATGACCATGTCAGCGCCACAGCAGAAAGCCGCCATCGATCGATCCCTCATTGCCGATGGGCCGAAAAGGCTGGGGCGTAATCGTTCACAGGCCGTAGATTCGGTGCTACGTTAATGGCATATCCAAAGGCAAGCGAAATGAGGCCGGGAGACTTATGCGCATCGGTCACGTGGCATTGAATCATCTGCGTCAATCTGCGTCATCTGCGGGCCCCCT
>JAJRWS010000112.1 GCA_024276705.1 Planctomycetota bacterium
CAACAGCTCACGCGGTATCATTTTTGCCCACCAGCGGCCCGAATACGCCAAACGCTTCGGCTCCTCACGCTGGCAGGAAGCCGTCGAAGCGGCCACTCGGGAAATGATTGCCGAGCTCAGGGCGGAAACCCCGGCAGGGAAGCTGAGGGAGGGCTGAGAGGCGAGTGGCAAGTTGCAAGTTGCGGAATAGAGTCGAGGTGGGATTCGAGAGAGTCTGAGCCGTGGACGCTAGCCTCGGGTTTTATAGGGTTTGCGTTGTCTCCAAGGCACCCGAGGCTAGCGCCTACGGCTCAAAGTAAGTGGCATTAGGCTCTAACCCCCTTCGGCTCAAGAGGTTCGCGCTTCGGTGATTTCAATCGCCTTGAGCAGGCCGCGGGCTTTGTTGAGCGTTTCTTCGTACTCGGTTTTCGCGACGCTGTCGGCCACGATGCCCGCGCCGGCTTGGATGTAGGCAATCCCTTCCTGAACGACGATGGTGCGGAGCGCGATGCAGGTGTCCATGTTGCCCGCGAAGTCGATGTATCCAACCGCTCCGGCATATGGGCCCCGACGTTGAGGTTCCATCTCGTCGATGATTTCCATTGCCCGCACCTTGGGGGCACCGGAAACTGTGCCCGCGGGCAGGCAGGCGGCCAGAGCGTCGAATGCGTCCAAACCGTCCTGGAGCTGGCCCGTGACATTGCTGGTGATGTGCATCACATGGCTGTAGCGTTCAATGACCATGACGTCGGAAAGTTCCACGCTGCCGTATTGGGCAACGCGACCGACGTCGTTGCGGCCCAGGTCGACCAGCATCACATGCTCGGCGCGTTCCTTGGGATCGGCCAGCAATTCCTCTGCCAGACGCTGGTCCTCCTGTTCGGTTTCTCCTCGGCGCCGTGTACCCGCCAGCGGCCGTACCGTGACATGCCCGTCGACCACGCGGACCAGAATTTCGGGTGAACTGCCGACCAGCGTCACGTCCGGGGTTCGCAGATAAAACATGAAAGGACTGGGGTTTACCACCCGCAAGGTCCGGTAGAGCTCAAAGGGAGTTGCTTGCAGGGGTACCTCCAAACGTTGGCTGACCACCACCTGAAAAATATCACCCGCGCGTATGTACTCGACACATTGATGGACTACGTTTTCGAATTGATCTTGGGTGAAATTCGAAGTGTAGTCGAGTTGCACTTCGCCGTCGGTATTGATGTCGGCCAAACGCATAGGCTCGCTGGGAGAGTCGAGTTGGTCGATTAATGTGTCCACTCGCTGGCAGGCTTGTTCGTAGGCTCCTCGTAGCCGGGCTTCCGTGGCCAGGTGGGAGCGATTGGCACGGACATCGGCCAAAGCAAGTACGATGATTGTTTTCTGTACATGGTCGAAAACGATCATGTGGTCGTAGAATGCAAACATTAAGTCAGGCAGACCGCGATCATCTTCTGGCGGGTTGGGCAGATGTTCGACATAACGAACCGTATCGTACCCGGCGTAGCCTACCGCTCCACCAATGAATGGAGGCAAAGGATCGTGATGAACCACCCGCACTGCTTGAACCTGTTCGCGCAGGACGGCCAGTGGCGCGGTGGATTCGAAACTTTCCTGAGTCCAGGTTGCCGCTGCCTCCTTGGGGGGATCGGCTTGCGAGTTTCGCCTGGCGATGGTGACCTGATTTCCGCGTGCTTCCAGCATGAGGAAAGGCTCTCCGGCCAGAAAACTGTAACGGCCCACTTTTTCTCCACCGATGACACTCTCAAACAGGCAAGCCGCCTTGCCCAAATCGATCTTTTTGAATGCCTGTACTGGGGTTAACGCATCGCTGACCAGCTTCCGGTAAACAGGCACATAGTCGACATCGCACGCCTGGTCCGCAAACGTGTCGAACGACGGCAAGTGGGGTGAGGCGGAATGAGGCATGAGGGTTGAGGGTTGAGGCATGAGGGTTGAGGGTTGAGGGTTGAGGGTTGAGGGTTGAGGGTTGAGGGTTGAGGCGAAATGTGGAACCCGGAACCCTTGGCCCTGAAGCCTTTTTCATTCCCGTCCGTAACCCACCAGCGCAGCTGGTGAGTACCCATCAGGCTTCGGGCGTTTCGTCGTACTCGTACTCAAATGGAATCATTGGATGCAAACGAAACAAGAGGCTATGGATGTTGACGATGACTGAGGTGGCCTCACACTTGGGTTCGAGTACGAGTACCGCTATGCTGAGTACGAGTACGATATTTATTCCCCAGCCCCTTTTAGGGGCTTTCCTCAAGCCACCCGCCAGGCGGGTGGTACGTGACTGCGGTAGCAGGCCGCATGGGCACGATGAACCAGACAGCTTAGCATTGGTGGTGCCATGGCTCAAGCGACTGGAATTATTGCGGGATACCAGTTGTTTTGTGAAGGAACGACCAATTTGGGAGGTTGTTGTTCGCCTTGACACTGTTGAGGTCACGGCTAGAATCCCCATATTGATCCATGCGTAAGAGATAGTTCCTATGAAGTGCCAGAAATGCGATCGGCCCGCATCATTTCACATAACTGATTTGGTTGAGGGTAAGCCCAAGGAATTGCATTTGTGTGAAGAGTGCGCGCAGGCTTTTCTCGCTCCCAGCGAGGAGGAGGCTGCCGAGGTGCTACCTGCCATGGCCGGTTTGCTGGCTCAGCACCTGGCTGTGGGAGAAACGGCGGACCAGTTGGCCCGACTCGACCAGCGCGTCTGTCCGGTGTGTGGCATTTCGTTTCTTGAATTCCGCAAGCAGGGGCGGCTTGGTTGTCCGCATGATTACGTCTTTTTTGCCGAAGAACTGGAGCCTTTGCTGATGAACATCCATGATCAAACACACCATATCGGCAAAGTGCCCAAACGCCAGTCGAGCGGTGCGGATCAACAGACCCAGCTAATTCGTCTGCGTCGCGAAATGAAAGAAGCGGTGGCTCATGAAAAGTATGAGCAGGCTTCGGAATTGCGCGATAAAATACGAGAAATTGAAGCGAAATCAAGAACGATGGATACAGAATGAACCTCGATGAGCTGGCCAGTACTAGTGGAGAATGGCTGCGGGGCTCAGGGCCTGAGTCTGATATTGTCATAAGCAGTCGTATTCGTCTGGCGAGGAATTTAGCGGAGTTCCCCTTTGTCTCGCGTGCTACGGAAAGCGATCGTGCGGAAATTGAACGTATTCTACACGAGCGTACCGATTCCCTGATCCAGGCAAGCAAGATTCCTCATGAATTGTGCTACGTCGATGTTCGTGAGTTGCCCGAAGTCGATCGGAAATTTCTCGTGGAGAGGCAGTTGATCAGCCGGGAGCACGCGGAAAGCGATGGGGCTCGATCGGTCGTTTTCGACTCTGCCGAGCGTTTTAGCGTGATGATCAATGAAGAAGATCATTTGCGAATCCAAGTCATGCACAGCGGTTTGGATCTGGACTCCGCCTGGGAGCAGATCAACACGATGGACGATCTGATCGAAGAAAAAGTCACCTATGCGTTCAACGAACGGATTGGCTACCTGACGGCCTGCCCGACCAATGTGGGTACGGGTGTGCGGGTGAGTGTCATGTTGCATCTGCCGGCGCTGGTCATCACCCGGCAAATCGAAAAGGTGTTTAAAAGCCTGCACAAGATTAATCTAGCGGTGCGCGGCCTGTACGGTGAAGGTTCTCAGGCCATGGGCGATTTTTATCAAATCAGTAACCAGGTGACGCTTGGCTTGACGGAAGAGGAACTCACTAAGAAGGTTGCCGATGTGGTGCCCGTACTGATCGATTACGAGCGGCAAGCGCGCGAGTTTCTGGTCCGTGAAAGTCAGGAAACGCTGCACGACCGTGTGAGTCGTGCGTTTGGTATCCTGCGAACCGCACAGACGATCAGCTCCGAGGAGACAATGCATCTGCTCTCCAGTGTGCGGATGGGAATCAACCTGGGCTTGATCGGAAATCTGGAAATCTCAACCATCAATAAGCTTTTTATTCACACGCAACCGGCCCATCTGCAAAAAATTTCGGGTATCGAGTTGGACGCTTCTGACCGCAATATCGAGCGGGCCAGCTATCTGCGGAATCAGTTGGATAACCAGTCGAGGGGCGACCAGCCTAAAGGCGATCCGTCGCAGAACTAGCCCCTGAAACTGCCCTAGGATCATTCGAGAAATAACTGGCATATTTCCAGGCCCCTCACCCTGCCCTCTCCCCAAAGGGGCGAGGGGACATCGGACAGTTATTTCTCGAACGATCCCTATTTTGCGTTTCCACGGTCTTTTTCCCCGAGTGCGTAGGCTATAATGGGGTACTTCCCGGTCGAGTGGGAGATCATTCCCATTCGTGAATTACCTGCTCTGGGGAGTGAGAATCTATTTCGACAGCCGTGGACATTCACGATGATGGTAAGCCAAACAAGGTTGCGTGGAGGGCTCTGGGGCGTTTGTGTACTGGCCCTGGGAGCTACTACGGTGGCTAGCTACCTGGCTTGGGCTACTTGGAATTCGAGCCCGATTGCCGGATGTGGCGAGCAATCATTTTTTGATTGCAGTGAAGTGATTACGGGCAAATGGTCCAAGTGGTTGGGCGTGCCTGTTAGTCTTTTGGGTGCCATCACGTACGGCTTGCTGTTGGGGATATCTTTGGTCCTGTCCGTTTGGCGCCAGCCGCGCGGTTCCTCTTGGGCCTGGCTCGGCCTGCTCTGGCTTGCCCTGCTTGCTGCTGGGGCGGCAATCTGGTTTTTTGTGGTTCAGGCGTTCGTGCTGGGTGAATTTTGTCTTTACTGTTGCCTGATCCATACTTTGGGGCTGGCGATCTGCCTGTTGGTGTTATGGATCGTGCCGCGAGGCGGCCGGGATGAACGACAAGTTCAGTTGGGCAGAATGTTTGGCTTTCAATCCGAAGATGCCGAGCAAACACCGGATGTTGCAATCGTCTCGATCGAGCCAATCGAGTTGTTCGGAGTTGCCCTGGTGGCATTGGTCGGCTGGATCGCTTTGATACTTGGGCAGTGGTTTGCCACGGATGAGTCATTCCTTGTGGAGATGACCGGGGCAGAGGCGAAAGCCAAGCCTGTCGCATCGTCCTCCCCGCTCTCTGCTGCCCGCTCCACCGAACCGGAAGAGCCGCTCCCGGGAACTGCGATGGAGTTTATCCCCGCCCACAAGGCCGAGTCGCCAGATACGCTACTAGCCCAACAGCCCTCCGGCGAGTCGTCTGACGAACATTCCAGGTTGGCGTCTGCCGACGATCCGTCAGCCGCAGTGCAAACGGTCCCTTCGGAACGGGTGCACCGGGGGCCTGAGAAGATCGCCTGGATGGAAGTGGATGTTGAAAAACTGCCGGTCTTGGGAAATCCTCAAGCGGAACATCTGCTGGTCGAAATGGTGGATTACACCTGTAAGCATTGCCGCCGTTTTCACCACTTGATGGAAGAGTTGATGCAACGCTATGGCGACCAGGTTGCCGTGGTACTACGGCCGGTCGCGTTAAACCCCAAGTGCAACCAATACATGACCAGAGAAAGTCATGCACATGCCAAGGCGTGTGACTATTCCAAGCTGGCATTGGCTGTCTGGAGAATGGCCCCCGAGAAATTCCCCGAATTCCATAATTGGTTGATGGGTTCGGAGAAGATTCCCAGCATTTCGGTGGCAAAAAAACGGGCCGTCCGTCTGGTAGGGGTTGAAGTACTGCTGTCGGAAATAAGCGGAATGAAGGTCCGTGAGATGCTCGATGAGAACAATCAGATTCTCCACGAGACAAAAAGAGGCTTGCCGATGCTGATCACCCAGGTCGGGGCGATCTCGGGGGTGCCAAATTCCAAAGAGCAACTTTTTGAAGCTTTGGAAAAACACCTGGGGCTCCGGCCCGTTTCACCTCCCCCAGCTCTCAGCCCCAGGTCCCCAGTCTCCAGTCCTCCATCGACACCCGATCCTAAACTGGGTCTGTAGGAGAGCAACCTGGTATGTAGCCGGTCCTTTGCTGCTGCCTTACTCCGTGAGCCTCCCCTGTTTGTCCCTTGCTCGCAGGCAATTTTTACCAAAATGCAATTTTTTATCAATGGTACATAAATCCTGATATCGTACGGGTTTGAGTCTTTTTTTGCTGGCTGATTGCGAGCCCATACATGCCGTTCTATTCTTCCGTTTGGGACCGGTGCGTTATAATGAACCCCATGGATCGTGCCGTACGCAGCACGATGGACAATCTGGGCCGCCCGGACAACTGTTGGCACGGTTGCGAGGCCGCCCATCACATAATTTGGAAGGAGGTGGTCAATTGAACGAAATTCCTAGTTGCCAAAGAGGTGGCAAATCCTGTTGACCTCCGGCCTCCGGCGGGTTGTCGGATTGAAAGCGTCAACCGAGAGAGCCGCCACCTGCTTCTGAGTTTCTGGAGTCTCTGCCTGGCGATCAAAATGCCAGCCCGGGACGAATGGTGGATTCTCAGAGCATTCATTCGACAGCCCGGCCCCCCTGGTGGTGGCCGGGCTGTTTTTCATGAGCAACATTCATAACGCAGGGTGGGCACAACGCAGTATGGTGGGTTCAAAGATGACCGATTCTGGGGCCGGCTCGACCCGTTCCAGCAGTTCTGACGGTTTGGAGACATGCCTGGAAAATCAGCAGGAGTTGCTCGAGGGGAGTCTCCGTTTGGTGTTTACTGCCTACGACCAGGCGGCTGCCGCGGGCATGGGTACGCCGGTGGTGATTCTGCTCGATTGCGAAGACCCCATTGGCGCGGATATAGCCCGAAGCTGGTTGGGAGAGGAGGCTGTGGACGTTGCCATTGAACAGATCGCTTCCGAGCAGTCCACTCCGGATGCCCGGACCACGGTATTTGCCCACGGTTTTGCCTGGGATGCATGCCAGCAGGAAATACCCTCGGTCTTTCCCTATCTGGCTCAGGTTTTCGCCCAACCACCTCCTCGCGATGGATTTCTGGCTATTTCCGTGACCAGCGGTGGTGCTTCTGTGTTTACCGTGCCGTGGGATGCCAGGGAGCAAAATTGAATGGCGGAGTTGCCGGCAAGTCGGGGGGAGAGACGGTCATGTCTTGCCCGGCGGTTGGTCCTGCACCTCTTTCGACTTGCGCTGTTCGTGTTGATCTTGTTCATGCTGCGTGACCAGGCCCTCAAATACCGGCTCACGCAGCGGGCAGCCGATCCTTTCGAGTTGCAGCGAATCCGTAAATTTCTTCCCCGGGCCGCGTCGCTTGGATCCTTGGTACCCCCTTACCAGGCCAGGATAATAAACGACAGTTCCGGGGAGGTATTGGGCTACGTCTTGCAGACTTCGCCCAGGTGCGATCACCTGTTGGGATTCTCTGGGCCAACCAACGTGATGGTGGTGCTAGGACCGGAGGAGCGGATTGTGGGGATCAACATTCTCGCCAGCGGGGATACGCGGGCTCATGTTCGGCAGGTCCGCGAAGACGGGACGTTTTTACGGTCTTTTCAGGGTCTTACCCCTGCCCAGTTGGGCGATCGGCCTCGGGTGGACGTCGTTACCGGGGCAACCCTGACCAGTCTGGCCATCCAGGAAGCGATAGTCGCTCGCCTGGGCGGAAGTCGACGAGCGTTCCGGTTCCCCATACCGCCCATGGCCACCGATGTCGCCGGGTTGTTTCCCGAGGCTGTCGCCGTGGTATCCGAGCGGACCTTCGTGGAGGGCATGTCGGGACCGCTTTACCAGGTTCTGGATCGCACGGGGCAGGTGTTGGGAACTCTCCTCCGTAGTTCGCCTGCCGCGGACAATTTGATCGGCTATCAAGGACCGACCGACACGCTCATCGGCTTGGATCTCCAACAGAGAGTTGTGGGTATTGCCGTCGGGATGAGCTACGACAACGAACCGTACGTGACCTACGTTCGTGCCGATCCCCATTTTACGACGCTGTTCAACGATCGGTTGCTGCCGGAATTGGCTCAGCTCGATTTACAACGGGAGCCAATCGAAGGAGTGTCGGGAGCAACGATGACCAGTCAGGCGGTAGCGGCCGGCCTGGTGCTTGCCGCCCGGCGGCATCTCCAGGCCGCGACTCGTCGGTATCATGTGAACGAGGGCTACCATGCCTGGACGTGGTCCGATTGGGCTACTGGCGGTTTGATCCTGTCAGCTCTCTTCGTGGGGATATCTTCAGCTCGCTCCTTGAGGATCTTACAGATCGGCTGGAAACTGCTGATAATTGGTTTCTTGGGTCTCTGGCAGGGCGAGCTACTTTCCCAGGCCATGCTCGTAGGGTGGGCTCGCAATGGAGTTCCCTGGCGCAACGCGGGAAGTTTGGTGTTGCTGGCCGCGGCGGCTTGGGTTGTGCCTGTGGTGACCGGTCGTAATATCTACTGTACGCATCTTTGCCCGCATGGGGCGCTGCAGCAATTGTTCCGCAATCGGCTTTCCTGGCAGGTTCGCCCGAGAGGCGAGTGGGCTCGGGTTCTGCGTGCGATCCCCTTGGTTTTACTGGTATGGTGTCTCTTGGTGGGCATGCGCGCGTGGCCTTACAGCCTGGTCAATATCGAACCGTTCGATGCCTGGATTTGGCGCGTTGCGAGCGGAGCCACAATTGCCATTGCCATCATCGGGCTGGCGTTGTCGCTGCTGGTGCCGATGGCCTACTGCCGCTACGGTTGCCCTACCGGTGCGGTATTGCAGTACTTTAGATTCCATGGCCGCAGTGACCGGTGGTCACTCCGCGATGGCTGGGCCCTCGGTTTGACGCTGCTCGCGGCGGGCCTGTGGTGGCTGTAAGGGTTGAGGGTTGAGGGTTGAGGGTTGGGCTAGCACCATCAATACTATCGGGATCGGGATCGGGATCGGGATCGCTATCGGGATCGGGACTCGGGATCGTTCAGGATCAGTGGGCCGTGAGAAGACATGCAAGCAGACCCGCAAGGCATTTACGGCTCCACTGCATCCGTTTGGTACGCCTGGCATGGCGATTAACTTGTGAGGTGAAAGTCCTCTGTACGAGAATGAAAGACTTAAGGTAGGCAGGATACCAACTGTGACTCCGATTGTCAAAGTACTAGACG
>JAJRWS010000113.1 GCA_024276705.1 Planctomycetota bacterium
AGTACGAGTACCGCCGCAAGCGGCTGAGTACGAGTACGAAGGTGCATTATCAGAACGCCACGATTTACCGAAGTTTTTTTCTTGAACGTTCCCTACAGAAAACCGGATAGTTATTTATCGGCCAAGCCTTACGGCTATCCGCTATTGCTCAATTACCTGTCCACACAGACCCCTGTCATCCTGAACTCCAGTAGCACGAGGTGAAGGATCTCCCTTAATCACGGAAGTGGCCAGAAAAATTGGTTGGCTGGCATGGTACGGCAGGTTGTCTATAATGGACCGTCATGCCCCGGTCGATCGGGGTCTCCTCTGATCCTGGTCCAGGAAGCGAAACGTGCATAAATTCGGCTCGCTAAATGCTCACAGCCCACTTGTTTACCGAGTTTGGTTACTTGGGTACCAGTTACTTGGGTATGGGGCACTCGGCCTCATGTTATGTTTCTGCTCCCTGGCGGCGGCCCAGTCGCCCGCCGGAGAACAGACGATCGATTTCCTGGGCGATGTGCGGCCTCTCCTGGCCGCCCGCTGCTACGCGTGTCACGGTCCGGATGCAGAGAACCGGGAAGCGGGCTTGGCGCTGCACGACTTTTCGCTGGCGACCACCGAACTGGAGAGTGGAGCGACCGCCATCGTACCCGGCAGCGTGGAACAGAGCGAATTGATCGCCCGTATCATTTCTCCAGATAACGATCTGCAAATGCCACCCGCCGATATGGGCGAACGATTGACCGGAAGAGAAGTCTCCATCCTGGAGCAATGGATTCGGGCGGGCGCGGCGTATGCCAGGCACTGGTCCTTCGTTCTGCCGCGGCGGCCTCCCTTGCCACCGGTGGTGAATCTCTCATGGTGCCGCAATCCGATCGACCGGTTTGTGCTAGCGCGACTGGAAGCGACCGGCCTGACGCCCGCACCGGAAGCCGATCGCTATCGTCTTGCCCGCCGTTTGTCGCTCGACTTGACCGGGTTGCCACCGACCTTGGCGGATGTGGAAACGTTCGTCGCCGACCCACGGCCCGAGGCGTACGAGGAGCTGGTCGATCGATTGCTCGCTTCACCAGCCTATGGCGAGCATTGGGCGCGGAAGTGGCTGGATCTGGCCCGTTATGCCGACTCGCAAGGCTATGCTCAGGACGAACCGCGGACCATCTGGCGTTTTCGCGATTGGGTCATCGAGGCATTCGACCGCGATTTGCCTTACGACCGGTTCACGATCGAACAACTGGCCGGCGACCTGCTTCCCGCGCCGACCTCGGATCAGTTGCTGGCCACCGCGTTCCATCGAAACACGATGACCAATACGGAGGGAGGGACCGACGACGAAGAATTCCGGCATGCGGCGGTGGTCGATCGGATCAATACGACCCTGCAGGTGTGGATGGGGTTGACGATGGGTTGTGCCCAGTGTCATTCGCACAAGTACGATCCCATCCCGCAGCAGCAATACTACCAGGTGTTCGCCCTGTTTAACCAGACGGAGGATAATGACCAGCCCGACAACCGGCCGACGATCCCCACGCCCACCGAGGAGCAAGCGCGCCGGCTGGAAACATTGCAGCAGCAGATTGCGGCAGTTGAGGCTGAGAAGGCTGCCATTGGGCGGACTCCAGGGCAGGGCAGTGCGGAGAAGGACGCAGCCGGGAAAGATCTCGCCGTACCATCTGCTACCGGCACGCTGGTCGCTTTGGAGTCGCAATTAAAGTCACTGCGAACGCAGCGGGAACAACTCGAAAAACGAGTGCCCACCACGCCCATCCTGCGAGAACTGCCAGCCGATCAGCGGCGTGAAAATCATCTTTTTGTGCGCGGTTCGTATCTCAATCCGGGTGAAGTCGTTCAGCCCGGCGTCTTGGAGGCTTTCGGTTCCTTGCCGGCAGGGGTTGAGCCCAACCGGCTCGCGTTCGCCCGCTGGCTGATGGCCATGGACAATCCCCTGACCGCACGCGTGGCCGTGAATCGCCACTGGGAACAGCTCATGGGTCGTGGCCTGGTCGAGACGAGTGAAGATTTCGGTACTCAGGGGCGCCCTCCCAGCCATCCCGAGTTGCTGGACTGGTTGGCGGTGGAGTTCCGCAGTCAAGGTTGGTCGACGAAACAGCTTGCCAGGCGAATCGTCATGAGTGCGACTTACCGGCAATCGTCCCGGGTAACTCCGGAAAAATTGGCTCGCGATCCCGACAATCGTTTGCTCTCGCGTGGCGCCCGTTTTCGGTTGACGGCCGAACAGATCCGCGATCAGGCCCTGGCCGCCAGCGGCTTGCTCTCCTCGAAACGGCTCGGCCCGTCGGTGCGGCCGCCACAGCCCAAAATTGGCTTGGGCGCGGCTTTTGGCAGCACGCTCGACTGGGAGCCGAGTCCGGGTGAAGACCGCTATCGGCGCGGACTCTACACGATGCTCCGCCGGGTCGCACCCTACCCGCCGATGATGGCCCTGGATGGGGCCAATCGGAGCGTCTGCACGATCCGTCGGATTCGTACCAATACCCCGGTCGGCGCGCTGGTGACTCTCAACGATCCGGTGTTTATTGAGGCAGCCCAGGCGCTGGCCAGGGCGATGCTCGTTTCGGGTCGTGATCCCGACGACGGTAAGGATCGTGATGCTGATGTGGCTGTCGCTGCCACAATGTCCGAGCAGGTGGTCAGCTACGGGTTTCGCCGGGTGCTGGCCCGGCGCCCCGAGCGTCATGAGCGAGAACGTTTGATTGCCCTGTTCGAAACCGAGCGGCAGCACTACCGGAGCAATATCGAAGCGGCGACCCGCCTGGCAACCATTCCGCTAGGGCCTTTGCCCGCGGGGCTCGATGTCGCGGACGTGGCGGCTTGGACTGTGGTTGCCAATGTGTTGCTGAACCTGGATGAAACATTGACGAGAAATTAGAGCCGAGAAATTAGAGCCGTGGAATTAGAGCCGAGGAATTAGATACATGGAGCTATCTGCCCAAACTCTGCAAGCGGTGACCCGCCGCCATTTCCTCCAGCATTGCCAGGTAGGCTTGGGCGGAATCGCCCTGTCGACCCTACTGGGCGGATCGGCCAAGACTGCCCGGGCGGGCGGGCAAACCGGGCCGCCAGGATCCTCCGGTTCGGCCGGTCTTAGTGCGAAGAAAATAGGGCCGTTGGTGCCCAAGCCGCCCCATTTCACGCCTCGGGCCAAACGGGTGATCTACCTGCACATGGCCGGTTCGCCCTCGCAGCTCGATCTGTTCGATTACAAGCCGGAACTGGTCGCCCGCAACGGCCAGCCGTGCCCCGACGCCTTTTTCAAAAATGAGCGGTTTGCTTTCATCAAGGGGCATCCCAAACTGTTGGGCACTCCGTATGGCTTCCAGCAGTGTGGCCAATCGGGTCAGTGGATCTCCGAACTGCTGCCTCAGGTGGCGAGCATCGCCGACCAGCTCACCGTGGTTCGGTCGATGCATACCGATCAGTTCAACCACGCTCCCGCGCAGCTCCTGCTGCACACCGGTTTTCCGCGATTGGGCTGGCCCTCGCTGGGTACCTGGGCGACGTATGGACTGGGGACCGAAAGCCAGGACTTGCCTGGATTCGTCGTGCTGATTTCCGGTGGCAGTACACCCTCGGCTGGCAAGAGTCTGTGGGGCAATGGTTTTTTGCCCGGCGTCTATCAGGGAGTGCAGTGCCGCAGCGTGGGCGATCCGATTTTGTTCGTCTCCAATCCACCCGGAATGTCGCCCGCGGTCCGCCGGCAAAGTCTCGATGCGCTGGCCGACTTGAACCAGATGCAGGCCGAAACGTTCGGCGATCCGGAAACACTCACCCGGATCGAACAGTTCGAACTGGCCTATCGGATGCAAGCTTCGGTTCCCGGAGTGATGGACATCACGCGTGAATCATCCGAGACCTTGGCATTCTACGGAGCCCAGCCCGGCAAGCCGCTGTTTGCCAACAACTGCTTGCTGGCACGAAGGCTGGTCGAACAGGGGGTCCGCTTTGTGCAACTGTTCGATTATGGTTGGGATCACCATGGCACGAGCAAGGGCGACGATATCGTGCACGCGCTACCGCGCAAATGCCGCGATGTCGACCAGCCGATTGCCGCCCTGGTGCGCGACTTGAAACAGCGGGGCCTGTTGGACGAGACGCTGGTCATCTGGGGAGGAGAATTCGGCCGCACCTCGATGAATGAGAAACGGGGTGGTTCCAAGTTCCTGGGGCGTGATCATCACCCGCGTGGATTCACCATGTTCTTTGCCGGTGGCGGGATGAAACCGGGGCTCAGTCACGGCGCGACCGACGAGCTGGGTTATTTCCCGGTCGAGGATCCGATGGGAATTCGGGAACTTCAAGCCACCATCCTGCATCTCTTGGGTTTCGACGCCAGACGGTTGAGTTTTCCGTTACAAGGTCTCAACGCGCGGCTGATCGGCCCGACCGAGGAAGGCCAGGTCCGCACGGCCCTGCTCGCCTAGCCCTTTTCCGGACCGGAACTAGCCCAGATCAAATCGGGGCGATCTTCGCTGGCCTGGCCCCTGGACATTCGTGTCAGGTCCCGTTGGATGGTGAGCGCAACCGTTCACGGGGTGGTGAGTGTGTCCTGATGTTTTGAAACCGATTGGCATTTACTTGGTGTCAGGGCGTGATCTCCGTAAGGCAGTAAATTGCGGTGGTTTTGATGTGGAATTATTCTGACTTGGCAATGAACGCCAATAAACGGCACATAAGAGTCCATTCGCGGTTTCATGCCTTTCATGCGGCTTGTTTTCAATCCCTTTGCACGGATGTTCTTACCTGCCCGATGAAATGCTATCTTACGGGAAAAACAAGGATCATGCCATGAAAACTGCTATGGACATGGAGTATGGACAACCTTTCAAAAATCAGTACGTCCCGTTCGAAAGAAGTTTGAAGCTTTGTTGCTGCGCGGAAAACGCAGCGGCAACAAGGGCATGACCGGAATGTGCAAGGAGCTTTACAACCATCGCGACGGGCTTTGGACTTTCACGAAGGTGGAAGGGATCGAACCGACGAACAATACGGCCGAACGATCGCTTCGCCCGGCGGTAATCTATCGCAAGCTCAGTTTCGGTACGCAGAGTGCCAAGGGCAGTCGGTTTATAGAGCGAATTCTGACGGTCTCAGAAACCTGTCGAATGCAGGGCCGATCGGTGTTCGAGTTCATGGTTGATGCGGTGACCGCGCATTTCGCGAACCAGACATCGCCATCGTTGCTGCCGCAATCAGGCATGTCGAAAGCCCCATCGAGAGCGGCATAATTCTCGTTTTGCTCGCACCGACCTGTGAACGCTTAC
>JAJRWS010000114.1 GCA_024276705.1 Planctomycetota bacterium
AAATGGTGCGTCTCGTTTGCCGTGGCCAGGGCGACATGCAGCCGGGCAGCCTGCTCGCAGTCGAGCGGCGGAAGGGCCGCAATCCCCAACCCATAGTCGGCCCCGGTATGCGCTCTTACCGATTCGGCCAAACGCGTGGCCAGGTCACTGCTGGTGGGCTCCATCTCGGCAGACCCATCGGCGGGCCGCAGCCAGCGGTTGAACTGCTCCAGCTTGGAAAAGACCAGACCGCCAGCCCAAGTCGAGCCACGGCGGTCGGCCGCAACCAGCCATCGGGATACCCTTCCCCCGGTCCCCCACTCGGCCACGGCCACCTGCTGCCGGTTTTTCTCCAGCAGACGGACCACGGTATCTTCCAGCCGGTCCTCTTCTTCGCCGTAGATCAGCGTGCCGAGTTTTTCGCGAATGAGCGCCAGGGTCGGTTGCATGGCCCGCTGGCAAGCCGCTTCATCCGGGCCGGTTGCGGTGACTCGAAGCGTAATAATCGCCTTGCTGGCGGTGATACCGACCGACGGTTTCCGACCGCGACGAATCAAGTCGGGCAACATCGCTTCGAGCTGGCTTTCGCCCACACCAAAACAGTGGAGCCGGTAATGCTTGATCGTTTGCGGGTTGGGCTGTGCGGCCCGCAATGCGGGCCCGACCGTATCCGACCACATCGCGAACATTTCCGCCGGCACGCCCGGCAAGGCAAAGAGCAGGCAGGGCGGCCGGCCGACATTGCCCGGACCCGCGCGCTCGACACGCATTTCGATGCCCGGCGCGGTGCCGTGCGGATTGGGAATCGCCGTGGCACCCACGGGCAAATCGGCCTGTACGGCATTGCTGGCGGGCATATCGCGGCCACGGCGCGCAAAGAGAGCCCGAATCCGTTCCACCTCTCGGGGATCTCGCAGCAACTCGGTATCGGTTGCGGCCGCGACTGCGGCCCGAGTCAGATCGTCGGCGGTGGGGCCAAGTCCGCCGGTAAGCACCACCACCTCGGCCCGATCAAACGCCGTCCGGAGGGCATCGGCCTGATCTTCCAGGCAATCCCCCATGGTTGTGTGAAAGGCCACCGGAATGCCCAACTCGACCAGCCGCTCGCTGAGCCACTGCGTATTGGTATCGAGACACTGGCCGGTAATCAGTTCGTCTCCAATGGCTATCACTTCTGCGCGCATAGAGAGCAGTGTGCACCGGATAGGAGAAAATGAAAAGGGGGAGCCGGCAAAAGTGCCCAGCACGGAATGTGCGGCGTGCAAGTAAGGCTCCTCCGGTAGAGCCCTCATCGTACCACAAGATAGTCAGTGACCACTGGCAGAGCCGGTGGCTTGAGGAAGGCCCTTGAAAGGGGCCGAAAATCGCTGCTGTACTCGTACTCAGGCGTCAGCCGGCACTCGTACTCAGCATCGCGGTACTCGTACTCGCCGTCTGCATGGTACTCCGCTGAATGTGCTCGGGCCGCTTCACTCTGCGCATTCCAACGCCAAACCACGGGCCATATCGAGAAAACGATTTCGATCTTTGCGACTTCGTTTTCCATTACTCTCGGCAATACCCCTGGAATCGATTGAGCAAGGCGAAGCCATTGGTCACGGGCATGACGGTAAGGGCCGCCCAGAACCTGCCCGATCTTGAACGAGGGGGCAACGTAATCGATCGAGAGGCGATAAACATCCAGTCGACGGAAATCGAAGATGGGTTCAGTCTTCGTCTCTTCTTTCGAGTACGATTCGACGCCAAAATAAAGCTAATATTTTCCGTGGCAATAATCGGGCCGAACAGTATTGGGGAGCCGCCGTTTATGGCAGCACGGCATCAATTTATTTCGATCCCGATAGCGATCCCGATCCCGATCCCGATAGTTTTAATGGTGCTAATAAAAAGCCCTGCCCTCAACCCTCAACGCTCACCTCGCCACCGACGCGTCCCCATGCAATGAGGGGCCACGGTAATAACCATAATGCGGCCCGCAATAGGGCGGCGGGCCATAGTAATGCTCTTCGATGACCGTCGGCCCGCGCGGCGCGGCGGCGACCCGAGGCGGTGGATTCTGCATGGTTTGAATCACTTCGGTCGCAACACCCTGATTGTGCAGGTAGATCACATCGGCCGCGGCCAGGGGGCGGGCAACTCCGGAAGTGCGGATATAGTTTTGAATCAGCCGCCCATCGACTCCGGCCCGGCTCATCGACACGACTTCTTCGATCGTGGCTGCCCCCGTGTTGACCGGTCGTCCCATCTGAGCCGCAATGGCCGCCCGGTTCTGGGCCGCCATCTCGTCCATGGAGTCGCCGATCACCGCCCCGGTCAAGGCGCCGATGCCGGCTCCCAGGACCGCGCCCGCCCCGGCGTTGCCCGAGGTACTGCCAATGAGGGCCCCCGACCCAGCCCCTGCCAAAGCACCGATGCCGGCCACGCGGTCGGAGTAGTAAGGCGAGTGGCAACCGCTGGCGGCCAACAGTAAGAACGGCCAAAGCCGCGGAGAGCACAACCAGGCACGAAAAGCCAACAAGAGGCGGAAAATTGTCATGGCAAGACTCATTCTCTTGGGATCGAGAAGCGGGGGGTCGCGGATCGTCCCAAGTCGAACCATCAGGGTCAAGATCAACCCATGCTAGCAGCAGTCAATCAGTCAATGGAACAACCATGCCGCTGGAACGGCCCAGATACGATCAGCAAGTTTTTCGATGCCGGGGGCGTTATTAATCAATAAACCGATGCTGGACTTTGTCTCCGCCACATATTTCCCAAGATGCCTGATATCTTGGGGCCGTGATTTTTCAGATTGTTTGACTTCAAAAAAGAACGGAGTATCTCCGTTGTTCGGTGCAAGAAAACCATCCGCTTCGACTCCCGTGGCGGTTCTGGAAAAATAGAGCTTCCGGCGGGTAGCATTGTGGCAAAGGATTTTTTTCAATTCCGTGAGCACCGTATTCTCAAAAAACTGGCCGGAGATCGAGACAAAATCGCCGAGCACGGAGCGTAATAGTCCAGTGTCATAAAAATAATATTTTGACATCTTCATCATTCGCTTTCCTGGATTGGTATGGTATGGTTTTGCCTGCCAGGAAATAAAGAGTTGGTGTAAATATCCGATAAACCGCCGGATGGTATCCGCCGTCAAGTTGCAGTCTCGGCCAAGTTCACTGATATTCATCAGATTGCCGACTCTCTGGGCAAACATCTTCTCAAAAATCTCAAACGATTCCGGATTTCGCAGTTCCACCAACTGACGTAGATCCGTTTCCAGATAGGTTTGGTGATAACTGCTCAGCCAATCTTGCCTGTCCTGAGGATCTATTCTGCGGATAAATTCAGGGTAGCCACCGAATCGATCGAGTTTCTTGAATGCCTCTTTGTAAAGATGGCTCTCCGCAGCGGGAAGATAGTAATGGTCCAGAATCACGGCACACTGACTGACACTATCCGCCAGCAGCAGTTGCTCCATTAATGACTTTTCATCGCTTTGCAGCAATTCTCCAAATGAGAACGGTAACAACGTAAAAAGCGCCACCCTGCCAGCCAGGGACTCTTTGATATGACGGTTCAACAGCAAGTGGTTTGACCCAAGGAGCAGAAACTGACCCTTTTTTTCTGGATATTCATCCACCTGCAACTGAATCATTTCCAGCAGCGACGGTACCGTCTGCACTTCATCAAGGATGATCGTCGCACCTTTGAAATGCTCAAACTCCTGTCTTCCGTTTTCCTTGAGAGCCCTCCGTACATCCGGGTCTTTGAGGTTATAGTATTGAACTTTCTTTTCTGGTTTCAGCAGATGCCTGACCAATGTTGTTTTGCCGGCCTGCCGGGGCCCCATGAGCGCAGTCACCCGGTCCGTGACAAGTGAATGTTCTATTCGTGCAGTGAGCCGTCGCTTGAGTATGTCCATCGACTATATTTCCCCCAATTTACACCGATACACACTTTATTATACCGCCTCTATCGTCATATTACAATGCAATTTGACGATCACGTCGACAATATAGCGCAATACTGGTTTGCATCCGAAACTGATGCGGCTTCCAAGCGGGGGTGAATTTCAACGTAGGTCGTTGAATTTCTGCTTCTGCTACGCGCCCCGATGCAGAACCCGCAGCTCCTCGGCGACTCCTTGGATTCCACGAAGCAGCGTCTCCTCGCTTTGTGAAAAGGTGATACGGATACATTGATGGCGGTGGGGCCAGTCCTCACCTTCCGGGAGTCCGTAAAAAAAGTACTCGCCCGGCACGACGAGGACCTGCCTCCGCTTCAAACGCTGGTACAGTTCCGCAGAAGTCACCGGCAGCGCGGGCAGCCATAACCAGAGGAAGAACGCCCCCTCGCTCACATGCAGGCGGTAAGGAAAATCCTCGCCGAACTGCTCCGCAATGGCCTGCTGGGCAAACGCCAACCGGTCGGCATAGAAAGGACGGATGACCTGCCGGCAAAGATCTTTCAATTCGCCCGATGCGATCAGCGGCTGCACGAGCGCCTGACCCACGTTGTTGTTCGCGAGCCCCATGATGGCGTTCATGACTGCCAGACGGCGTACCAGTTCCTCATCGGCAAGCACGATGGCCGTCCGTGTCCCCGGCAAACCGAGTTTGGAAAGGCTGTAGACTAGCACCCGGCCCGGATCCCAACGGGGAACGATCTCGCGAAAGACCACTCCGGGAAACGGTTCCCCGTAGGCGTTGTCAACAATTAGCGGCACTCCCCGCTGCCGCGCGAAACGGGCGAGTTGCTCCAGTTCTTCGTCAGCAAGCAGATTGCCGCTGGGATTGGTCGGCCGGCTGACACAGACGGCGGCAATCTCTTCGACCTGCTCCAGCCGCTTCGAATCGACATGGTATTTGAAAGCATGGTCGCCAATGCACTCGATCCGTGGCTGGCAGGCGCAAAACGTTTTCGGTTGCAAGCCCTGATCGGCGTAGCCGATGTACTCCGGTGCGATTGGCAGCAGCACGCGGCGATGGTTGCCCGAGGCCATCTCACCGGCAAGCAACGTAAATATCTGAAAGAAGGCCATTTGTGCGCCGGGAGTGACAGCCACGTTGGCGGGCCGAATGTCCCAGCCATACTCGGTGCGAAAGAAATTGGCGACCACGGTCCGGAATGCCGGGCTGCCGGCAGGCCCTTCGTAGTCGGCCAACATCGGGTCGCAACATGCCGGGGCGTCGGCGATTTCGCGAAGTCGCCGCCGCCAAACCGCTTGTACCTCGGGGATATGGCCCGGGTTGCCGCCCCCCAACATCATCATCGCCTGGCTACCGTCGCGCATGGCAGCGCCGAGATCCTCCATCAACTCGGCAATACCGCTCCGACCAGAAAGCATCGCCCCAATTTTGGAAATGTCGATCTTAGATTCACCCCGACTCATGAAGTCCTCCGCACTTGAATCACCTCTGGACAGACCAAACGGTCGAGCCGGACTCTAGCCCTCACTTCCCACTACTACCACAAGGATCTTGCGTGAGCATAGTCGCGGATCCGCGCGTCCTTGGAGATAATAATGGCTTTCTCTTCACGTGCGGTGGCGACGATGATCTGGTCCGCCGGATCGTCATGAAACGGCTGCGGCAGCGTGGTGGATCGATAAGCGATGCTGGGAGACAAGGCAACCAACCTTAGCTTCGGCATGATCAGCGCTGCATGGAGCCATTGCTCCGGATTGCAGGAAATTCCGATTTTCTTCTTCTCCAGTAATTTGCAAAACTCCCATAGTGAAATTGTGGAGAGTAGAATTTCCTCGTATTTCTCATCCGCTTTGATTGCCCGCAATGCCTTTCGGGAAAGTTTTCCAGGATTCATATGCCACCAGATCCAAGCATGGGTATCCAGTAGATATTTCATTTGCCAGCTTCCCACGTCGATTCCCCAATGGGAGACACAATATCTTCCTCATGAACGAGCATCTTGGAAAGCTGGCCCGGAAGGGGTTTTTCGGCCGATTTACGGTAAGGTGTAAGCTCTGCCAGCGGCTTGCCTCGCCTGGTGATGAGTACAGTCTCGTGCGTCCTGGAAACTTCATCAATGATTCGCAATGCATTCGCTTTAAATTCGCTGATCGCCATCGTCCTCTTACACATGGTGGCTACTCCTCTCCATTTCCAATATAGTCATTTAAAATGACCATGTCAAGAAAAGACCCACAAAATCGGTGAACGATGATAAGTTCTTTTTGTCCAATGTGCTCATCGGATTCAACCTTTGCACTGCTGAAGTCAATCGATGGCACGGCTCCATTTTCCTTGTTTTGCAATCTGGTGCCCAGTACAATCGGTGGAAAACTCGTTGCAAGAATTGACCGTCTCCCTTTCCCTGAAATCCCTGCCATGCAATCTTTGACGCTGGTCCTGTTGCTTGCCTGTTCGAGTGCTTGCCTTCAGGCTGCCGAGTTGATCGTCTCCACGTCAGCCCAACTACGCAATGCCCTGCAGACTGCGGGAACCGGGGACACGATCCTACTGCAACCGGGCACCTACACGGGCGGATTGTATCGAGAAAACCTCACGGGCGTGACGATGCGGAGTGTCAATCCGGAGAACCGGGCCATTATCTCTGGAGGCAACACGAACCTTCAATTGTCCGACGCTCAGGATGTCACCATCGAGGATCTCATTTTCGAGGATGGCGTCTTCAACGGCCTCAACCTCGACGATGGTGGAACGTTCGCGACTCCCGCCACGAATATCACCATTCGCAATATCGTCGTGCGCCGTGCCGGCAATACGGGCAATGAGGATGGGATCAAGCTATCGGGCGTTACCGGCTTTACGATCGACGGAGTCGAGGTCGACGACTGGGGGGATGGCGGGAGTGCGATCGACATGGTCGGATCGCACAACGGTTTAATCCAGAATTCCTGGCTGCACACGAGCGGGGGAAGTTCGGGGATTCGCCCCAAGGGTGGGAGCAAAAACATCACCATTCGAGCCAACCGGATCGAAATGCCGATCGGTAAGGGCCGCGCCATACAAGCAGGTGGTTCGACCGGATCGCAGTACTTTCGTTTCATTGACGGCGATTCGGGCTACGAAGCGAATAACATTCTTGCCGAAGGCAATGTGGTTCTCGGTGGCAATTCCGCATTTTCATGGGTCAATATCGATGGAGGCCGATACCATCACAACTATGTCCATCGGCCCGGCACCTGGACCATGAGAATCCTCAACGAAAACCAGGGGACGGGGATCATCGACACAAGGAACGGCCAGTTTCATGACAATATCGTCTTCTACCATGACTCGCCCAGCGAATACAATCGGGCGGTCAATATCGGCTCCGAAACCGAACCAGACACTTACCAGTTTGCCCGTAATCAATGGTACAACGAGGTCATGCCATCCGAGTCAACTCCTGATTTGCCAACTTCCGAAATCGATGGTGTTTATGGGGTCGATCCGGGGGTTGATCCCGACCAGGCAATCTCTTGGACATTTGCCTGGGGCATCTGGATTGTGAACGCCACGGCAGAAGCCAGTACGGTTCTAGTCGATTCCCCAGGGGATTTCTTATTGGCCTCACCAGGGAAAACAGGCGTGTACCACCCTTCTCAGGCGACTCCCTTCCACGGCCAATGGGCCTTTGCGCCACTGACCAATGGACAGGTAACCTTGCCTGCTTTTTCACAAATCATTCTCGCCCGATGCGACCTTCCGGGCATTTGCCTGAGCGCCGATTTTTCGGCCGATGGTCTGGTGAACGAAGACGATTTGCTCCTTTGGAAAGCCGGCCTGGGGACTGCCGCCAGTGCCAGCCACCCGGAGGGCGACGCGGACAACGACGAAGATGTCGATGGTAATGATTTTCTTCAATGGCAACGAGAAATAGCTCCAGACTCATCGACCACTAGCCAGGCCATGGCCGTTCCCGAGCCAACCACCTACCCTTGGGCCTTCTTGCTCCTGCTATCGTCTCTGAGCCGCTCTTTCAGGTAAGCCACCATGTTCCCATCCGCAACACAAGTCGTATTGGGTTGAAATGGCGTCCGGATCCCTGGAGAAAAATTCCTACCTGCCAAATGGCGGGCATGCAATCCGGAAAGTGTCACCAGGGCAACATGCGGCATCCCAGGAATCTCTCGGGGTGCGGTAAAAGTATATCGGGGTACGTCCTGGCCATTTCCATCGGACGCTGAAATTCTACTCCCGGGCTTTCCTTGACCTGAGCGCTATTGTACGGATTTCCTGCGTGAAGGAGAACAGACCTGCCATGCAATCGGTAATTTATCCTCATACGGTTCGCACCCTAGCTGTGCTCTACTCAGTTTTCTCCATGATCTCAAAGTTAAAAATACTATTTGTGTTATTTCAGCAATTCGGCTAGACTAAGGACAGTGGCTGTTTGCTGTTGTGGGGACGAGCAGCCGGAGGAACGGGCGCGATGGCGGCAACCCACAACTCGAATGCTGATTTCATTCTTCTCGAAGGGGTCCCTTGGACCGCTGCCGCTTGCGGCTCATCGATCTTCCCCTGGATGGTCTTCCGTACACGATTAGAATGCGCGCTTGCATCATTTTCACCGGCCTCTCAATGGTCCTCTCCTGGAGGCAGGAAACATGACAAAACGTAACCGCCGCCCTAGACGACGCCACGCCGGCCAGCGCAAAATCCACACGCACCGCGCGGGCGATCGCATGCTCCGCCTGGAACCGCTGGAAGACCGCTGTATGCTGGCGGTCGTCACGGTCGATACGGAACTCGACGTGGTCGATTTCGCCGATGGGGTCACCTCACTGCGCGAAGCGATCTTTGCGACCAATCTGGTACCCGGCGCGGACGAAATTACCTTCGACTTCGGTCATGATGGACCGGCGACGATCCTGCTGTCGCAAGGCGAACTGAAGATCACCGACGATCTGATCATCAATGGTGGCAACGCCGTCCGGTTAACGATCGACGCGCAACAGTGGTCGAGAATCTTCAATATCTGGAATTCGCAATCTCGACCGCAAAGTGTCACCCTCGCTGGGATGACTCTCACCGGAGGCGATTCTGGCGCAATTTACTCAATCTCAGACCTCACTATCCGTGATTCCGTGTTGAGTGGAAATAAAAATACTAACTTCGCAAGCGGTGTCATTACTGCTTATGGCGGTAGTCTCGTGGTCCAAAACAGCGTAATCACGGACAACCATTCCTACTTTTTAGGCGGGGCAATTTTTACTCAGGTCCCCACGCTCATCACAGACAGTAGAATCGAGCGGAACGAAGCCATGCAGGGTGGCGGCATCTACGCCAGATCGCCCAATTTGTACCTCCAGGCCAACATGTCGGCTCGCCAGGGACTCGCAGTTGCCGGCAACGCCCTTTCCAATGCAACGGATAACCTCCGAATCGAAAACTCAACGATTACCGGCAACAGGGCGCAAGAGGGAGGTGGCGTGTGGATCGTAGCTGGTAATCGTACGACTCTCTCCAACAGCATCGTACAAGGCAATTCCGCAACCGATGGCTTGGGCGGCGGCATTGGCGGTGAAGGCGACGCAACCATTCATGATTCGATTATCCGTGACAACCGAAGCACCCAGGGAGGTGGCATTGGCCTGCGCCGAAACCTGTCTGCCCTGACGGATAACAGCCTGGTCGTGAAGCAAAGCCTCATCACCGGCAATGAAGCGGATGAGGGGGGGGGTATCTACATGCGCGGCATTGCTGATATCTCGGGCAGCACAATTGCGACGAATCATGCCCGCCGTAGGGGCGGAGGATTGTTTTTGTGGGGCACCTTATCGATGCATGCCACCGAGCTGCACGAGAACACCGCCGGCGACTTGAATCTTCGAAATGGCCTTGGGGGTGGCTTCTTCCTGCGCGGGAGCGACCACCGAATCGAGTCGAGCACAATTTCCAACAACACCGCGAGGCAGGGCGGTGGTGGCATTGTGCAAGGGCGGGTCGAATTCAACAACAGCACCATCAGCGGAAACGTGGCGGTCTCCAGCGGGGGAATTCGCGGTGATGCACTCGTCCTCCGGCACAGTACGGTGACCGGCAACCAGGCTGTTTTTGCAGGAGGGGGTTCTGGTTCCTTTGGCGGCATCACCGCCGGTGCGGTGATGCTCGACCACACAATCGTTGCCGGCAATGACGATGCAAACCATCGGGCACCTGATTTGTTCGCCCCCACACAATCGGTCCATCACAGCATCGTGGGAAACAACCTTGGAAACGCGTTGCCCGAAGCACCAGTCGGATTGCCCGATGCCCAGGGCAATTTGATCGGCGGCGCGGTCCACGGCGTGATCGATCCGCTGCTTGGCCCGCTGGCCGACAACGGCGGCTTGTCGCCAACACACGCCCTGCTGGCCGGGAGTCCGGCAGTGAACGCGGGCGACCTCAATAGCGTGACCGGAACCGATGGCGTTCCAGAATTCGACCAGCGCGGAAACCGTTTTGGCCGCATTGCCAGCGGTCGGATCGACCTTGGCGCATACGAACGGCAGGAACCAGGTGACCTGAATCTGTTAGTCGATACTCTCGTCGACGAATCGGACGGCAACTACCAACGCGGTGACCTGTCCTTACGCGAAGCGATCGAATGGGCCAACAGCAACCCGTTTGCCGACACGATTCACTTCGATCCGGCCTTGGCCGGCGGCAGCATTCTGCTGACCATGGGTGAACTGGCCATCACCAACTCGGTTGAAATCGTGGGGCTCGGAGCGGACCGGCTCACGATCGACGCGAGCGGCAACGATCCTACACCCTCCAGGGACAATCGTGATGGCAGCCGAGTTTTTTTCATCGACGATGGCAATTTCGAGATCTTGAGCAACGTCTTGATCTCTGACATCACTCTGACTGGCGGGGATGTCCGCGGTAGTGGTGGAGCGATCGACACGAGAGAAAACCTTCGGCTTCGCAATGCCGTGATAATGGATAATGTGGCATTTGACAGAGGTGGCGGACTTGCGGCGTACAATCCTATTGGCCGCGAACAATATGGGGCTATTCGTGTTGATATCCTCAACGGTACCATCATGGATAACATCTCGTACGGTCGCTCGATCAATCAAGGTGGCCACGGTGGTGGCATCTATTTTATTAGTCCCGTTTCAGATACTGATTTGGCAGGACTCACAATCATCGACAGTTCGATTACACAAAACAGGACGGGTCGCCTAAACCGCAATGGATATGTCCATGCCGGCACGGGCGGAGGAATAACTAGTGCGGGGACCACAACCATTTCTGGAAGTACCATTGAAAACAACCTGGCCGGCGACGGCGGAGGACTCTCTCTCTCATCACTCGATCACTTATTGACGATTACGAAAAGTTCCGTCACTCATAACATTGCAGGGATTCGCGGTGGAGGGATCTATTGGAGAAGTATCGGTTCAGACTCGAAATCAATATTCTCAATTGTGGATTCGAATATTTCCGGTAACGCGAGCTTGAGAAGAGGTGGGGGAGGTATTTATGCCGGAAACATTTTACTTTTATCCTCGGCAAGGTTATGGATAGACGCAAGTACCATTTCCGGGAATCAATCAAGCACTCGAGGTGGTGGTGGGTTATCCTCCTTTGTTAAGACTCGCATTACGCAAAGCACGATTTCATCCAATCGGATAACGAACAACGGCCGGGGTGGCGGCCTGTATTTGGTAGCAGATTTGAGCATCGAGGACTCCACCATTTCCGGCAACACTGCAAATCATGGCGGAGGCATTTATGGCCGAGGGAAAACCGTTATTAACCATAGTGTGATCACAAATAACTCCGCCATAAACGATGACCAGAACGGTGGTACTGGCGGAGGTGTACACAGTTATGACACACTGATTACCGATAGCGACATCTGCAACAACTGGGCCGATCGCTCAGGCGGTGGAGCATGGTTGTCGGAATACGCAACCATTCTACGCAGCAATATTCATGATAACCGGTCGGGAAATAGTGGAGGAGGAATTTTCCACACCCGCGAAACGTTGATCATCGAGGAAAGCACCATCTACGGAAATTCGGCAAACTCCCAGGGTGGTGGAGTTTACACGAGTTCGGACAAGGCCGATATTCTATCGAGCACCATCAGCGGCAACTCGGCCGACACCGCGGGTGGCGTTTGGCTAGCTGGCGAAACAACCATTGCTCACAGCACGATCACCAATAACCTGTCCGACTCGAATGCCGATGGGATGGGGAGCGGAGGCGGAATTTTCGTATCCCGTGGCGTGATCGACCTCGACCACACGATCGTCGCCGGCAACCACGACCGAAGTGGCCTTGCGCCGGACATTGCCGGTATTGTCAGCAGTCGCTTCAGTCTGCTCGGTTACGGAGCCGATTTCCTTGGCCCGCTGGCCGACAACGGAGGACCGACGCCGACACATGCTTTACTGGCCGGGAGTCCGGCAATGGACGGGGGCGATCCCACAATGCAAATCGACATCGATGGCACCCCGGAGTTCGACCAGCGAAGTGCACCGTTTGGCCGGATAGTGGGCAGCCGAATTGATATCGGAGCCATGGAAGCACAATCTGCAGACGGCAGCCTGCGTGGCGATTTCAACAACGATACGGATGTCGATGGACAGGATTTCCTGGCCTGGCAACGCGGCTTCGGCACGGTCTCCGGTGCGAACCTTGCCGATGGCGACGCGACCGGTGATGGCGATGTGGACGACCGCGATTTGGCGGTGTGGGAAGCAACGTTCGGTGTGGACTCATCGACCGTACATTCACTCGCCATGGATGATGCGCATCCGGCACCCGGATTACACATCGAAAAATCTCCTGGGCAGGAACGATCGGCCTCAGTTTCCACCTTTGCCAATGAGGAGGCTCGTGCGCTGGTGCACTTTCTCGCAACAGAACATCGCCACGAATCCGCGCAGGATCCAACCGAGTTGCCCATCGCGACAGAACATTTCGATACGCAATCCGTGAGGGTCTCCGCACCGCGATCTATTTTCGACCAACTCAGCAACATTCGTCTCACCGCATTTCCGGCAAGGCATCGGTTGCTGAGTTCACTCGCCAGCGAAATCGATGGCCCGATGATTCTGACCGACTTGAATGCCATCGACGACGTTTTCAGTCAGATGTAAAAGGAAAATAAGCAGGCTTTTCAAGCCGCATCGGGTCGGTCATGATGGAACTTTTCCCTTAGCCCTCCCCTGCCCCGAACCCCCAATTTGGTCTGGACCATGAAACTAGGATTTGTCAGTGCGATACTCGCGTATTTGGACTTGGACGGCGTCTTGGCGTCGGCCGCCGAGATCGGCTACGACTGCGTCGAGGTGATGTGCTGGCCACCCGGCGGCCCCGACCGCAAGTATGGCGGCGTGACCCACATCGACTGTACCGATTTTCAGCAAGCGGACGCCGACAACGTTCTGGGACTGTGCGAAAAGCATGGTGTGAGCCTCTCCGCGCTGGGGTATTATTCCATTCCCCTCTCGGCCGACCGCGAACAGGCCGAGGTCGCCCAAGCCCATCTGCGCAAGGTGATCGATGCGGCCCCCCGGCTCGGCTTGGACTGCGTCAATACCTTCATCGGCGCCAACCATACACTGTCGCTGGAAGAAAACATGCAGCGTTTCGAACAGGTGTGGCCGGACCTGATCCGCCACGCCGAAGAGCGCGGCGTGCGGATTGGTATCGAAAACTGCCCGATGCTCTTTGCCGACACCTGGCCGCAAGGCTTGAACCTGGCCCGGACGCCGGCGATCTGGCGGCGGATGTTCGAGACCATCCCCTCGGACCATTTCGGGCTCAATTACGATCCGTCGCACCTGGTCATGCAGTTGATGGATCCGATCGGGCCGATCCATGATTTTGGCGAAAAGATCTTCCACACCCACGCCAAGGATATGCGCATCGATCGAGCCCGGCTCGACCAAGTG
>JAJRWS010000115.1 GCA_024276705.1 Planctomycetota bacterium
AATGGGCTGAAGGTAGCCTACTGATTGGCCGGCAGGGGAAGAAGCAGATCCTCTACGATGTGGACAAGAAGAAGGTGGTTGGGCAATGGGCGAACCCCGAGATCTTTCCCAATCCAGAGGGCGACATTTCGCTTTCTCCTCGCCGTCAATTCCTTGCCCACCGTCAAATTCGTTCTATGCCTTTCTCGATTTCGGTCCGTAATTGCTGGCGACTCATCAACAAACGGACTCCTGTATTTCTCACAGCGTCCATGGGTCGCGCATCGGCCGGGCCCGGGCCATCTTCGCGGCTTCTTCGTCGCCCACGATCCGCTCCTGCCGGCCGTCCCAGGTGATCGGCCTGCCGGTGCGGACGGCGATATCGCAAAGCAGGCTGATCAGGTCCGAACGGACGGCGTCCACGATGGGACTGACCGGTTGCCGGCGCGACTTGATCGCATCGAGGAAGTTCTGATCCTGACGGGCACTGGCGACAAGCTGGTAGTCGTCCGCTGCGATTGTTGTCTGCAGCAGCGACTTCGGCTGGGCATCCAACCCGCTGCGACGAACCTCCACCCAGCCTTCCGTGCCGATGAATTTGGTCGAATTGGGGCCCGGCGTGAAAGTGAAGTCGACCGTGCCAAGTTTGCCCCGGATATGCCAGTCATAGACCGTGTCGTACAGGCCCGTCTCGGGGATTACGCCCGTTCCTTCCAGTACGATGGGACCCGACAGGTCGGCATCGCTCCCCCATACCATGATGTCCAGCGGATGCGCGCCCCAGCCGCCCAGATAGCCGATCGAGTAGTCGTAGATCCAGTACGTGGCAGGTGGCTCGCAGCGGCCGGCCGAGTACGGCTTCAGCGGGGCGGGACCGTTCCACATTTCGTAATCGAGATCGGCTGGGGCCGGAATCGGTTCGGTCGAGCCGCCCGAGCCACCGTTGGGTGCGACCACTTCAATCGCCTGAATTTTGCCGATCCGGCCGCTGCGGACCAGTTCGCAGCCGAAGCGGCAATGCTTACTGCTGCGCTGCTGCGTCCCGTATTGAAAAATCTTCTTGTTCTCCTGGAAGGTGCGGCGGCAAAGGAGGTCTTCTTCGATCGTTACGCCAAGCGGCTTTTCCACGTAGGCATCTTTCCCCGCCCGGGCCGCCCGGTTGGCGATCGGCACGTGCCAATGGTCGGGCGTGGCAATGACCACGGCATCGATATCGTCGCTGGCCAGAAGCTCGCGAAAGTCGGCGTAAGCCTGGCCTTTGATCATGGTCGCCGCCGCTTTACGCCGGCTCTTGTAGGCGTCGGCGACGGCGACGCTCTGAGCCCCGTGGCAGTTAAAAAAGCCTCGGAGCAGGCTGCGGCCCCGGTTACCGATGCCGATGTGTCCGAGCGTGATGCGCTCGCTCGCCGCCGGCGTCTGGTCGTTGCCCAGAGCTGTCGAAGTGATGACGTAAGGGGCGATTGCTCCCGCGGTTAAATTTTTCAAAGCGCGGCGCCGGGAAATCTCCTGGCAAGGACCAGCATGGCTACTTCTCGGACTTACGGCCGACCTTGGTACCGATTCTGCCAGGCTACGAATTCGAGCGTTGGGCATGAGGACCTCCACGGGTGCAGGTTAAACTTCAGGCAACGTATAGGGCGTACGGTATTCACGCGTCAGGAAATCGTTGGCTTGGGGATGGTTGGTGATGCGTTCCGCCTGGGAATCCCACTTGAGTTTTTCGCCGGTACGGTAGGCGATATTGCCCAGATGGCCGACGCTGGTGAGTCGATGGCCATATTCGAAATCGCAGTCGCACAACTGGCGTGTCTTGATCCGGTCGAGCCATTGCCGTTCATGACCGGGCGAACGGGCTAACGTTTTCGCGGGCAATTCGATTTGCTGGTCCTTGCCTTCGGCGAGGATCTTGAAGTCGTTATAATGGCAATGGAGCGTCGCCTGAGTGCCCTGAAACATCACTCCCGCGCCCCGACCCTCAAGCCCGTGCGCGTTGATTCCGGTCATGGACCACTCGACCAGAAATTCCGGGTATTCATAAGTGGCCAGCAGGGTGTTGGGCGTGTCCGAATCGTCTTGGACCTGGTACTTGCCGCCCGCGGCGGCAACCGTCCGCGGCGCGTCGACCTGCATGCCCCAGTGGACCAGATCGTGCAGGTGGCAGACAAAATCGAGAAAATGGCCGCCACCGTAATCCCAGAAATAGCGCCAGGTGGAATGAGACCGAAGCCTGGTGTAGGGATGCTGCGGGGCCGGGCCAAGCCAGAAATCGTAGTCGAGTTCGGCCGGCGGTTTTTTTTCTGGAGCCGTGCCTCGACCTTGCGGAAAACGATTCTCGGCCATCCAGATCCGAATCAGGCTGATGTCGCCCAGCACACCCGATTGGACAATCTCGACCACGCGGTGATAGTTTTCGGTCGCATGGATCTGGTTACCCATCTGGGTAACGCATTGGTGCTTTCGGGCAGCCTGCACCATCACCTGCCCTTCCTTGAGATTGTGGCTAAGCGGTTTCTGGCAATATACATCCTTGCCGGCTTGCATGGCGTGGATCGCGGTGATCGCGTGCCAATGGTCCGGCGTGGCGATAATCACGCCGTCGATGTCCTGACGGTCGAGAAGTTTGCGGTAGTCGTGATACCCGGTCGGCTGGTGGTTGGCCGCTTTGGCCTTTTTGAGCGAGTCGATGGTGCGGCCCAAGTGCTTTTGGTCGACGTCCGCGAGTGCGACCAGGTTCACATCTTTTTGGCCTTGGACCGCGTGCATGTTGCTGTTGCCCATGCTGCCACAGCCGATGACCCCGAGGTTGATCTTTTCGGCGGCCGAAACCGGCCTGGCCTGGACGCCCGTGGAAACGGCGACTGTGGCGGCAAATCCGGCAGCGGACGAGTGGATGAAATGTCGGCGTGATATCGGTGTAATCGTTCGCATCGCATTGTGTTCCTGGGCTGAGAGACAGAACCATGCCTCAGTATATCCAGTCTTGCCACAGGGCGCATAGGCATGGGCAAGAATTTAGCTTGATGGTCGGGCCGTTCAGGATACCTCAATCGAGCGTCCCACATGCGTTGCCCACGGTGAACCGCATCGTAGCTTTCATCACCGTGGCGATCTGTGATCTTCCTCACCTTCCAACAGAATTACGGTAGTCCCAAGAATGGCCGATGAAGCCGACCCGGACAGCGTGTTAGCGGTTGAAAACATCGGTTCCCGGGCGGCTTATCGCCCTGGTCCACGTAGGGCCACGTGGTAATTTGGAAGTACGGAATTAATTTTTTCGCTATTTCTTGTCATCCTTTTATGTTTTATTCCTTGACCATTTCTTGCAATCCCGAGGTTCGTGCGGATCAGTTCAGCCCTTATCGCCGTGCGCGTTGGGCAAACTCCTTGACCGCCTTGGGAAGTTCGGCTGGAACGACCCACTTCGCCACCATTCCGCCAGTGACCATTTTGGCTGAAAAACCGATCGGTGGTGTATCGGGGAATTCGGCCAGTTCCGGCGCTGTCACTCCAGCAGGCATCACCGCGTTCATGACCCGTCCGAACCAGGAGACGGTGCCACGTGGGCTCAGGCAGGCCAGCATGTCCGGTTCTGATAATAGCAGAGCAGCAATCTTTGCCACGCCTGGGTCATCCGCGAGGTGAGTCTTGTTCTTTTGGTAGGTCGTGATTGTTTTCTCGATCGCTGCCACCGGTGCATAGCTCATCAGGATGGTATTTTTATCCACGGCAAGCACATGGGCGGACATCTTTCCGCCGTTGCCAAACATCCGTTCAAGCATGCGCGTGGTCTCGAGCGGAGCACCCTGGGCGGCCATCATGCTTTCCATGTCCATGGAAATTTTCAACCCTTGCAAGCCGCCGATGGTCACTTGAGTCGCTTCCATTTGCATCAGGACCGGCGACTCGGACTTCTCCATCAACCTCAGCCACACTTGCATCGCCTTTTCATAGTTGGCCAGGTATTTTTGCGAGTCCTCGACGTCGAAGATTCCCAGAAACGTCTCCAGGAGTTTTTCATTTTCCGTGCCCGGTGTCATCAGCATCGACATTCGGCGGAGCCCTTCCATCGACAGAGCGGAAGCTTTTGCATACTCCTGAGCTTCCTCGGCGCTAAGCTTCACGCCCATCAGGGCCGGGTTGTACTGCATCATCGAAACCGACCACTTGGCGACAGCTTCGCTGCACTCCGAGGACCACGCTATGCTGAAAGCGCCAACGTACGGTCCGCCCGGCAAACCGGCCAGCAGATTGGTTTTATCGGCCCCACGAAAGTTTGCCAAATCCGCAAGGCGCCCGCCCCCGGTGAAGCGAACATGAGTACCAAAAACAAAATTTCCGTCCGCATCGAAGCGCAGTCCTTTGGCGGCTGTGCGTACTTCGTCCCGCACGCTTTCCAACATCTGGATATACAGGTCCATGGCCGCGGTTGCTTGAGCGCTTTTGCCGTCGCCAAGGTCGAGTCCCGCAAACTTTTCTTTTGCTTCCTCAAGTCCCTGGATCGCCATCTGAACAACCAGTTTCAGGCCGGGATTCAAGAAGACCACGGCAGCATCGTTCTCGCCGATCCATTCAGTAAAAGATCCCACTTCCGCCGGAGCGGTTGCCTTTACCTGAATCAGTTGTTCGAGTCCCGCTCGGTTTTCAGGGTTTACCAGGATGGCATAGGTGCCCTTGGAGGCTACCAGAATTTTCTGGCCGGCGATCTCGATCTGGTTGATGTCCGCGGCAGCGTCGCCCTGGAACAATTCCAAAAAATTCTTGTAATTCAATACGGGCAGCGCTACCAGCGGTTGTGGTTCACGTTCGCCCTCTCGTGGCGGCAGCATGGCGAGCAGCATGTTGCCCTTTTCATTCAGGCCCTCGGTGATGCCCAGCTTCATTTTCAGCAGGATCAGAAGATCGGGGAACGGCAGTTCCAGATCTCGGGAAACTTTACCCAGTTTTTCACTCACATCCGACAGTCGGTTGATCACGGCAAAGCCCAAGGCATCCTTGGGCACCAGGGCCAGCACATCTTCACCGGCGGCGCCGACCGTTGCGGAAGGCAGGGTGGCAAACAGGGGAACTGCCAGGATCGCGGGCAAAAGCCACGCACGCACCACGTTTCGAGCCATCAACATTTCAGCCACCTCCTGAATCAAGGGATCGAGAAAACAGTTACAGTATAGCCATTGTGAAGAAATACAGTAGTCCCAAGAATGACCGATGAAGCCGGCCCGGACAGCGTGTTAGGGGCGGCGCATTATTCCCTTAAGAAAACCCCCGGCTTTGCCGGGGGACTGGCAGAGTTCGACAGTTCCGTAGTGATATTGCTCGTACTCGTACTCGACTGGAACCATTGCATTCAACAGAAACATAAGGCCATGGATATTGATGATGACCGACCTTGCCT
>JAJRWS010000116.1 GCA_024276705.1 Planctomycetota bacterium
CTTCTTCAAACATCACACCGCAACAAGGCCCTCTGGGGGAAAGGGGGAGCCGTGCGCGCACCGAAGCGGCGACGATCGAACCGTCCCAAGCTCCGCTGACCTACGCATCCAGAAATCGATCTGGTGAATAATCCGGGGTAAAAGGGTTGAATCCAGCGGGAAAGAACGACTGCGAATCGACACCGGCAGTGTAGTTGGTGCTAGAGGCAACGCCAGTGAGGGTGCCTGTCGACCATTCGACCACGCCATTATCAGCCAGTGTGATTGTGGCATTCCCACCACCGAAGTCGAAAATGCCCGTTAAGTCGAAGCGATCGCCGATGGTCAACGTGCCACCGGTGAGGTCGTAACGGCTACCCGAGTAAACGGTGATTGCATTAAGTGAGAAGTCGCCATCATTCTGGGTGAGTTGGCCGGTGCTGTTGCCTGCCGATCGACCCACCGTCACATCCCCAGTCACGTCCAGCGTTGCGCCGGCGAGTATCAAGGTGCCGTCAGAATCCATCCCACTGGCCAACGTCACATTGCCTCCAACCGAGACGGTTCCGCCTAGCAATTCTACGCCGCCTGTGGCGAAACGCTGGTTAGCAACAATCAGCGAACTGCCTACGGATGTCGTTCCTGCTGTCTGACGGAACGTACCTTCGGAGAAGACGCTGGTAAAAGATTGTTGATTGCCCGTTCCCACCGACATTGTTCCACCGATCGACAAGCTGCCACCGTCCATGTTGAAAGTGCCGTGAGGATTCGACGAGCCAGCTGTGGCGTAACCGATACGGACGCTGCCGTTGATGTCGGTCGTGCCGCTGCTCTGGGTGAACGTTATATCGTCATCAGTCCGGTCGGCAATCGTGAACGTGCCCACGTCTCGCAGCTCGCCACCAATGACCGAACTATCCGTCCGCAAGGTAAGGCTCGCACCGTGCATATCGAACAAGCCGCCAGGAGCGACTTCGACGCCTCCTTCGTCAAACGTCAACGACTGAGGAGAGGCGGGACTCCCCTCGGGTTGTAAAATACCCTCGACACGAATCAAGTCGGGGCGGTCGCCGGTGATGTCTAACGTGAAGCCGAATGGAACAATTAGCTTGGTTCCCGACACATTAAAAACATCGCCCTGCGTGGAAAACGAGCTAAAAAAGACGTTAGGATCAACGCCTTGTGGGAGAAGCAAAGTCGATCCAACTCCACCAGTAAAAGACATTCCACCCGAGCCAAGCAAAGTGCCTTGCGAAAAATCGATAAATGAATTGTCCTCAGCTACAAAACTTCCGCTACTTCCCGTAACATCAAATGTCCCAAACAAATTGAATTGGGAACCAACGGTGAGAGAGCCGCTTGTAAAATCCAAGACACCTAGCAAGTCGATATTGAATTGATCGACATCAACCGTTCCACCCGATTGGGATAGAGTGCCTGACAAAGTTGCCCCTAGGACTATTTCCAAAACGTCGACGCTACCAGAGCCTATAGTGGCAGTGCCATCATTGATAATGAAAGCCCTGTCTGCGGAAGTAGGCAAAGAAAGAGTTGACCAATTGCTAGGCGTAAGCCATGTTCCGGTGGCCGGTGACGATAGTTGCCAAAAAACGTCGCCTGCCTGCAAAGGAGATGCAGCAATGAGTAGCAGTACACACACAATACCTCGGAAGTAATGTACGCCCACTATGAATAGCGATTTAGAATGCTTGATCACCGATGTTCCTCCTCAAGAGACTGGTTCAAAGCATGACGTCAAATTTATGTGGCCTGCATTCTACCATCGCGACTAGAACACCGTACAAATTATTTTGGGATTAGGCTTTTTGCCTCAGGGTCTGTGCACTTCTCAAAATCAGTACATGGGCAGGACTTACGTCATAACTCTGGTTGCGTAGGACTATCTCTGTCTTTCTCAGAAATACACATTTATTTCGCTAACGCATCGACCAACGGGTTCCACGACGAATCTCTACAGATAGCGTTTTTCGACAAGCCACGGCCAACCTTGGACTTGCTGGGCGTAATCGCACAGTGCTAAGGGACCTCCTGAAGTATCGTTTGAAATAGGTTGGTGTGGTTGCGTTCTCTTTCGTGTCACGAAATACTGAACCATCTCTTTGCCTTTATCTGTCAATCGGACGTTGCTATTCAGGTAACGGCCCCAACGTCGCCGCGACACTAGCAAACCGCCTCGTCCTAAGCTATCGATTGCCCGTCGATAACCTAATCATTGGTATTCGCCCATCGAGCCAAACCACTTATCACAGCAATACATCGGGTCATGCTCTGCCTGTTCGTCAGGCTCGCCTACGAGACTCGTCGGTCACAGCAAAGTTGGTGTAACTTCCGATGTTGTTACAACCACCGAAAATCAATGCTACACGTACGAAAGTACCTGTCCATTTTGAGAATTGGTCTTTGTCGAGATCGCGTAATCGCGTAGCTTTTGGTCATGACGGTTCGCGAACTCAAAGATCAACTCCGGCAACGCGATGTGCAGATCAAGGAGCAGGCTACGCGGATCAAGGAA
>JAJRWS010000117.1 GCA_024276705.1 Planctomycetota bacterium
AGCTTCTGCTCGATCCACGCTTCGCTCACTGAAATCGTCTTACGCTTCTTGTCTCGCGGTGGATAGAGCCGCCCCCACCGCTCGGCCACCTCGCGATCGGACCACTCGTCAACCAAACAGGAGCCTTCCAGTCGGATCACGATGTGAAGATGGTTATCCATCGCTGAAAATCCACAGATGGAGACGGCGAAGATGTTGGTCAACTCTTCCAGGCGGTTTTCGATCCAGTCCTTACGGTGCTCGTAGCCTTCCCCGCAGAGAAAAGCACGCCGCACACAGCGTGAAATGCAGTGGTAGTAATGGGTTAGCTTAAGATCGACAATTTGAGAGCGAGCGACGGTCATGGGACATCTCCTTGAATATACATGTGTACACTACGGTCAATGACTGTAAATTAACCAATCCAGGCTTGCATTGCAAGGGGACGCATTGCCTGTCCTTTTTCGGTACATTTTTCGGTACAATGGGATCGCCATGAGTACCAAAAACTCTATCCAAGTACTTCGTATGTTCCAAAAATATTGTCTGGCACGCCGAGAACATCGCCCGGGATCGGGCTTGTTTTTTTGGTGCCTGTCCCTTGTTCCATACCTTGTTCCATCCCTGGTTTTCCTGCTCTTGTCCGGCTTCACATTCTCCGCCTGCGCCGCGGAGCTGGCGGCCGGGGTGGCGCGAGTCGATCTTACGCCGCCACTGGAAATGAAGGCCGCCTTGGGCGGCTACGGAGAGCGGATGAGCCGGCCGGCGGAGGGTGTGCATGACCGGATCTTTGCTAAAGCGACGGTACTGTCGGACGGCCAGCGGCGATTTGCCCTGCTGACCGCCGACATCCTCGGTTTTCCGCCGGGTTTCAAACCGGCTCTGCTCGAACGTCTGGCCGGCGGCGATTGGGCCGCCGAGCAGATTCTGCTCTTGCCGAGCCATTCGCACACCAGCATCGAGATGAATGCCATCCATCCCCGGAACTTGTTCGGCAACAAGCAGATCGGTCAGTTTGACAAGAAATTGTTCGAGTGGACGCTGGACCGTTGTGCCAAGGTCATCTCCGAGGCGGCCAGCACGCGGGTGCCCGTGTCGATTGGGACTTCTGGCCAGACCATCGACGGCTGGAACCGCAATCGGCGGCAACGGGGCGGGATTACCGATCGCGGGCTTACGGTCACTCGAATTGACAGGCTTTCGGGCAAGCCCCTGGCCGTTTGGGTCAATTTCACGGCCCATCCAACTTTCATGAGCGCGGCTGAGATGCTTTTCTCCGCTGGCTGGCCCGGACACCTGCAGAGAAGACTGGAAGCGTTGATCGGTCGCGAGGTGACCGTGATGTACTACAACGGGGCCGAAGGCGATCAAGCGCCGGTCGGTCGAAGTGGGGCGGGGGAGAGCCGTTGGGAGGCTGCCGAGCAGTATGGTACGGAACTGGCCAAGGTAGCGCATGCCCAGTGGTCGACGACCTCGACGGGGTATGACATTCTTTTTGACTTCGGCCTGCAGCCGATCGATTTGCCCGCTAACCGCTGGCATGCCGATTTCATGAAAACGGGCGGCGACGAATATGGACTCAGCGAGAAACTTCTCGAAAAGATGCTACCGCTCCTCTTTCCCCGCCAAACCACCAGCGGCAGTTTGCGGCTTGGCGATCTGCTGATTGTGGGCGTTCCCGGTGAGCTGCAGGCGGCTCTGGGGCTGGAAATCAAAACGCGTGCCCAAAAATTCTCCGCCGCCCGCCACCCTGCCATCGGCGGCCTGGCGAACGAATGGATCAGCTATATCCTCTCGGCCGAACAGTACCAGCGCGGCGGCTACGAAGCGAGTGTCAGCTTTTACGGTCCGACCCTGGGCCAGTCTATCGTCGAGGGCGCACTTGCCGGAGTGGAAAAGCTGAAGAAATAAGGGCCCTCCGGGTGAACGCTTAGACGCTGAAGAGAGACTACTCAATCACCAGGTAGCTCATCTCTTGGCCCTCCACTTCAACCGGGATGGAGACGCGGTATTTACGGTCAAGCGGGTAGGTTTGCAGGGGACCTTCGCCAACGCGAATTTGGGCGTTATCGGCCAGACCGGTGTAGTAGAGGTTGATCTGAAGCGTCTTTTTGATCGGTTCGAGACTTGGGTTGAAGACGACCAGCAGGCCTCGGGGATGGAGTTTGGGATTGACGTGGAGCATCCAGTCGAGGCTCCGGCCATCGGCACGGCGGCCGTGGATGACGTCGCTTTCGAGGATATCGCGGTATTTCTTGAACCAGTCGACCGAATGCTTGACGAGCTGACGGGTGCGGTCGGTATCGTAGAGTCGTGGGCCTCGATAGCAAGCTTGCACACCGAACGCGAGGTTGCTTTCGAGCATGCGGCGGTAATGGTCGCGATGGGCGTCGAGCGGCTCGATCGTAGCCGCACTGCCGCCCCCCTGGTATTGGGTCAGGGGGACGAACATCCAACCCATCGAAGGGGTTTTGGTCCAGGTCCCATCGTAGATATTCTGTCGCGTGTGGAGTACTTGCTGAGCCCGCGGCAGCGACCAGTTGGTTTCTCGATAGCCCATGCCACACTTGTTTGAGCCAGACAGGTAGTAATAGTCTGGGACATTCAAATAGATGCCCTGAGCGCGGCAATGCTTGTAAAAGCCGGTAATCACTTTCCACTGGGCCCAACGCGAGTTAAGCAGCCCTTTTTGGAGTGGCAGTCGGACCGTGACATCCAGATCGCCCGGGTAGGAACCGTCGTGTTCCAAGAGCCGAAAGCCGGTCTGGTCAAAGAAACGGGTGAGTTTGTGGAAGTAGTCCTGGCCCCATGAGGACGTGAGTGCCGGGCAGTGGCCGAACGTCGGCCGCTCGCCTGGGGGGCTGACCACATCGTTACCTCCGCCGACGCTGCGTGAGGCAAGCAGTGAGTAGCCGCCGATCTCGATTCCCTTCGCGCGAGCAGCGTCCGCGTAGCCTTGCATCGTCGCCAGGTAATCGGAGTTGTCGTTTTCGATATTGAAGCCACTGCCGAAGGTCAAGATGATCATTTCAAAGCCGACTTCAGCACACTGATCGATTGCCCGGTGGACCGTTTTTAGGTCGGACCAGCGAACATGCATCATCAGTGGGTTTTCCGTCACCCAGGGAGCAACAACTCGATGCATCCGCCGCAGGGCCAGGCTCTTCCGTTCACGGTCGGTGGAATCGTAAGGAAGCAGGAATGCGCGAAACGACTCGAACGTGCCGCCCGGCGCGACATCCTGATCGGGACCGAGGGTGGGTCGTATTTCGAGCAGGCAGGGGGTCTGCCGCAGGTAATTGACTTGAGTTAAGTACTCTGGATCGGCTAGCCAATGAACCGCATAACGGTTGGCCTGGTCGGGCACAAAGCTGCCGAAGGCGTAGTCGGTTTGCACGTGGATATTGGGTACCGCTTTGGGAGTACCGCGATCTTCGACCGCCGAGCTGTGTTCGACCGCGGCGAGCAGTTCGCTGGTGAAGTGATCGATCGTGATCTTCCGATCGGCCCCATTGTGGACCGTAATCCATTTGCTCAGCACCGGCACACCGTCGTAGAGTTCATAGTGGACCGAGAGACGCACTTTTTGGAGTTGGGCCAGGTTGGCGCGGCTTTCGGCAGACCGATCGGTGGCGACCGGCGGCATGGTGTAGTCCATGCGGAGCGCCACGCCGGGCGGTGGCCACTTTGCTTCGGGTGCGTGGTGGCGAACTTGCTTCCAGGTCAAGCGGGCTTGCGGTCGGCTCACTTCGAAACCGGCGAACTGGAGGGCGGCTGGATTGGCCGTCATCGAGTCGATCCACTCGGGTAGCAAGTAGGCATGATCGGGTTGTCCCTTCAGGCCGCCTACCTCGTAGCGGACCCCATCAATCGTGACGATCGCTTCCGGTTTGACGGCCCGTAGCAAGGCCTGGCCGCTGGCCAGGTTGTCGAAACCGACGGTCGCCGCATTGGGGGTCAGACGAAATGTGCGGCGCAGCAGACCGTTGTCCAGGATGATTTCATCGGCTTGCCCGGTGCGATAGACGTTGGCCGTGTAAGGGGAGCCGTCAAGGAGCCAGTCGACTGTCAACGGACGATCGGAAAGTGGTGGCAGATCGGCAACGCGGCAAACGGAATCCTTCGCGTCTGCCAAAGCGGCATGAGCGACTGTAGCAAGGAGGAGGAGTTGGGCGAACGGTCTGAGAGGGCAGGGGGTAAGCACGGAAGTTCTTCCAGTCGTGTACTGGTTGCGATGGGAAAGCAGAAATAGGAGACAGGTTGCAACGATAAATCGAGCAAGTGGTTATTGTAGGCGACCAGAGTGACCGCTGCAAATTGGGAACAAAAGGAGCTGCAATGACGAGTTGATTGTGTGAATCAGATTTCCAATTGAACTCCCACTTCGATGGCATGGCTGGGTGGAATGCCAAAATGCGAACTGGCATCGTGTGCGTTACGAGCCATCCAGACGAAAAGCTGTTTTCGCCAACGGGCCATCGTTGGCTTGGGACCCACCTCGATCGTCTCACGGCCGAGGAAAAACGTCGTGTCGCGCAGTGGAAAATGGACCCCCTTTTTTTCACACAGCTGCAGGATGCGGGGAACCTGAGGCCGCTGCATGAAACCATAACAGGCGACGATGTGAATGAGCCCCGATTCGAGTTTCATGATACGGATCCGATTGGAAGGGGAGACTCGCGGCACGTTTTCCGTCTGGATGGTCAAAATCCCCACATGTTCGTGCAATACTTTGTTGTGTTTCAAATTATGCAACAGAGCCACGGGTACCCCCTCCGGATGGGAGGACAGATAGAGGGCGTGGCCTGGCACCCGAATGGGGTTCATTTCCTGAATGGCATGATGGAAAGTCTTGAGCGACCCCAGTTTCGCCCGAAATTGCCGGCGAAGAATCTGTCGACCTTGATGCCAGGTTGCCATCAGCAGGCCTGCTCCGAACCCGACCAGGAGAGGAATCCAGCCGCCGGCGAAAATTTTCGCCAGGTTGGCGGAAAAGAATGACAGATCCACGACCAAGAACAGACACATGCAGCCAATCGCCCAGGGCCGTGGCCAGCCCCAACGCTCCCGTGCCACTACATACAACAAGAAAGTCGTGATGACCATGGTGCTGGTGACCGCCATGCCGTAGGCCGCCGCCAGATGACTGGATGACCGGAAGGCAAGCACCAATCCGCTAACCGCGATGAATAGCATCCAATTGATCACAGGGATATAGATTTGTCCCCGTTCCTCGCTCGAAGTGTGGTGGATATTCATACGCGGACTGTAACCAAAACGGACCGCCTGACGGCCTAGCGAAAAGGCACCTGAAAGGACCGCCTGCGAGGCGATGATTGCGGCGATTGTGGCCAGAAGGACCAGCGGATATTGTGCCCAGGCGGGGGCAAGATGGTAAAAAGGATTCACCTTAGCGGCCGGGTGTTCGAGCAGCAAAGCTCCCTGGCCAAAATAGTTCAACAGCAGTGCAGGCAGCACACAAGCATACCAGGCCTTGCGTATTGGCTTTGCACCAAAGTGTCCCATGTCGGCGTACAATGCCTCGCCCCCAGTAACCACGAGAAAGACCAGCCCCAGAATTAAAAATCCGGGCCAGCGATTCCGCAGCAGAAAGGTGGCCGCATGGTGGGGACTGACCGCTGCCAGCACGCCTGGCTGGCTGCAGATGGCAAGCCCTCCCAGCAAAGCCAGCACGGCAAACCAGAGGAGCATCACCGGCCCAAAGAGAATGCCGATCTTCGCGGTGCCTCGATACTGAATCGCAAATAAACCGGCTAAAATCAACAGCGAAATCGGCACCACGTAAGGCTCACTTGCAGGAGCGATCAATTGCAGCCCTTCCACCGCGCTGAGGACTGAAATCGCCGGGGTGATCATTCCATCGCCCAATAGCAAACCGGCTCCGAAGAGTCCCAGCCATGCCAGCCACCGGCCCTTAGCCTCTCCTGCCTCCGACTCTCCTGGCCTGAAACTGGTCGCCAGCATCATCAGCACCAGAATTCCACCTTCGCCGTGATTGTCGGCTCGCATGATGACCGTCAAGTATTTGATCGAGATGACAAGAATCAGCGACCAGAGAATCAGAGAGAGGACGCCGAGGAGATTCGCCTGGGTCAGTGCCACGGCCTCGGAACCGTGAAAGCATTCACGCAAGGCGTACAAGGGACTCGTGCCGATATCTCCATAGACGATCCCCAGCGCCGTCAGCGCCGGCAGCCAACCGGCACGATTCCGTTGCTCCGATCCTTTGGCAGGGTCCAATCCGTCGGCAACGTCATTCATTGGAAATGAGGATGCAAGGGCTGTTTCAGTCGTTGGAGAAAACCTCGGTGCCTGGGGGCGTTTCTCTCCAGATGTCGATAAACGTGCACCTTAACCACATCCGTGACAAAGGCCGAAGCGATCGAGTAACTCCATATCAGGCCGATATCCCACCAGGAGATCGGCGTGAGCAGGCCGAATCCAAAGGCGGCCAGCAACGTACTGACGGTCTGTGTCGTCACCGAGGCCCATATCATGATCGGCGCGGGAAAAGGTCGTTTCCAGAAATGACCTCTGGCCCGTGCCACGAATAACACCAGATGGCCGGCAACGGCCATTTTCAGAAATACGTAGGTTTGTATCTGCGGCACACTAAGATGCAGCCATTCCTTGGCCAGGAGCAGCATTCCAAAACTTCCAACCACTCCGACAATTCCCATTGCGGTTGCAACCGTGATGACGCGCTGCATGTCCCACCGCACAGGTTTTTGGGCCAGGGGGGTATGATCGTAGGCAATACTCATAATCGGTACGTCGTTGAGAAAAGCGAGCAGAATGATGATCACAGCCGTAATGGGGTAGAAATTAAACACTAGCATTGTCAGCACCACAAAGAACATGATGCGAATGGTTTCGCTGATGCGATAGATGGCATAACTGTTCATCCTCTCGAAAATACGCCTAGCTTCCTCGATGGCGTTGATGATCACCGACAAGCCCGGGGCGGTGAGAACCAGATCGGCAGCCGCGCGGGCCGCATCGGTCGCCCCGCTCACGGCAATCCCCACATCCGCTTGCTTCAAGGCGGGCGCATCGTTAACGCCATCGCCGGTCATGCCAACGACATGCCCGCCAATTTGCAGGCCTTTGACAATATTGAACTTGTGCTCGGGAAACACCTGGGCAAATCCATCCGCCTGCTCGATGGTTGTCAAACCCGTCCGATCTTGAGGATCGTCCGTCTTTTCTGGCAAGTATTCCGCAGGCAGGATCTTAGAGCCCAGGCCTAATTGAACCGCAATTTGTTTTCCTATGGCAACATTGTCCCCGGTGACCATTTTGACATCCACTCCATGTTCCCGAGCTGAGGCAATGGTCGTCGCTGAATCCTCACGGGGAGGATCGAACATGGACAGGATCCCGTCAAATTCCCAATGGTCGTCGTGCTCGTTTTTGTGGGCCACGCCCAAGGCCCGGTAGCCTTGCTCCGCAAATTGTTCCACCGTCTGCTGGGCTCGTTGCTGCTGGCTGTCTCCCAGTTGACACAGTCCCATGATGACTTGAGGGGCTCCCTTGGTAACTTGACACAGGGCCCCATCCTGTCGCTGGATGGTCGCCTCAGTCCGTTTGCGAACAGGATCGAAAGGAATAAATCGAACCTGTTGGTATTTCTCGGGCAGGGCGCTATTTTGCAGTCCTTTGAGGATGGCCTCGTCGATGGCATCGCGATCTTCCGCTCGGGAGGCCAACGCCGCATTCTCCAACAACGACTGCCGATCGGGTGCCGTAAAGGTCGTTATTTCGCCCAGTGTGAGTTTGTTTTGTGTCAGTGTGCCGGTTTTATCCGAGCAAAGAATGTCCATGCTCGCCATTTCTTCGATCGACTCCAGACGCGTGACAATCGCCTTGCGTTTGGATAGCACCATGGCTCCCAACGCCATGGTCATCGATAGTACGGCTGGCATGGCCACGGGGATGGAAGCCACGGTGAGAATCAGTGAAAACTGGACCAACTCCAGCCAGTCGGCGTGTCGAAAAAGTTGTACAATCACGAGTAAAGCAACCAGGGCCAGACTGACATAAATCAGATAGTCGCCAATGCTTAGTACGGCCTTTTGAAAATGCGAAACCGATGTGGCTTGTTCCACCAGGCCCGCAGTTTGGCCAAATTGCGTATTGCGGCCGGTGCTGGTCACCTGAGCCACCATTTCCCCCTGCTTGGCCACGGTACCCGAGAAAGCATCGTCGCCGGGTTCTTTTGTCACGGGCAGCGACTCCCCGGTCAGGGCGGACTGATCGACGGTCAGGTAATCCCCTTCCAGGAGCTTTACATCGGCGGGAATGATGTCCCCTAGTCGAATCCGCAGTACATCGCCAGGAACCAACTGGTTCGCGTCGATGAAATGCCATGATCCATCCCGTAGCACGCGTGCCTTGAGGGCCAGTTGTTTTTTCAACGCTTCGACTGCGTTGCCCGCTGTGTATTCCTGCCAGAAGCCGACGCTGGCGTTGAAGAGCAGCATCGCCAGGATGATCCAAAAGTCAGGCCAATGCTGAACCAGGGCCGATAGGATGGCGGCGATTTCGATCATCCAGGGGATGGGGCCCCACAAATAACCGAGAAATTTCAGGATCGGGTTGGTCTTTTTTTCTGGCAGCTCATTAAAACCGAATTGCTGCTGGCGCTGAAGGACTTCGTCAGCCGAAAGTCCTTTGGAAAGATCGACATCCATTTGCCGAGGCAAGTCATGGGTCGTGGACATGAGATTGCACCTTCCTGGTCAGGATTGTTCTTCCAGCCACTGGCGCGCTTGCTCCTCCTGCCCTTTCTCAAAATACCGTATCTTGGCTTTCGTGAACGGGCGGCAGAAGGTGGCCATGCCATGCTCCCAGGCCTTGTCGCCGATCATGGCAAGCCGCTCAATATCGTGGAAATGTTTGAGGTCGAATTTGAGGTCTTCCCATAGCGCGCCAAGTTTCCAGCCATGGAAATCGTCCATTTCGAACAAAATACGGATTTTTCCATGCTCTTCGATGAGTCGTTCCACTTCCGGTACAAACAGTTCGTAGTCTTCGGTCGTCAGTTTTCCACTGACCGTGACTCGTACCACGTTGCTGCTGCTATCCGCCGCCAGGTCGATTTCATGCACGTTGATCGCCATCGCGCACCATCCTTTCTTGCCTTGATTTTATTACGTTGCCCCCACCACAGGAGGCTTCCTTAAGAAGCCTGCCGGCTCCAGGATGTGTCCATGGAACTGGCAGGCCGTGGATTGTGGGCCAGGCTACGGACGCTTTCCTCGTGAGGTCCGGCCTTAGCCCCAAAACTTATTCCGCATGATACTCATCCCATGGATATTCGTAACCCTTCACCATGAGGCGATTATCGACTTTACGGATACCGATGGTATGCAAAGCCAGGTCGCCAGCTTTGGTTCGCTGGGCCCAGGTGTTCACATTTCCTTCCAACGTAGCCGTCTCGTCCTTCACCGTCACGTCGATTTTTTTGTTAACCCACCAGGTTGTCCAATTCTTGTGAAGCCGGCTCTTAATGTCTTTTACCAGCTCCGCGTCGGTTTTCCACCTTTCACGGCTGATGACGATTTTGTTGACGACACCATGAACTCCAAGAACCTGGGACGCAACCTCGTAGGCGTCGGATTTTTGATACCAGGTATTCACAACACCCCTCAGGGTCGCCGTTCCGTCGACCACGGACGCGTTGATGTCAAAAGATTTCAATTCCGCATCCGTATCCAGATTGAAATTGATGTCATCTTCGATGGCCCAATCTTCGCGCTGGTCTATGCGTACGATCAAGTTGTTGGTGACCCAGCCAACTCCCACGATATCCTTGGCATCCTCCTCGGCAATACGTTTTTCATAGTGCGAACAAACAGATCCTTCCAGGGTCACGTGTCCGTACTGGACCGCAACCGTGATATCGTACGCGGCGAGCCGTAAATCCTGGTCCAGGGAAGTTCGTACGGCCTTTTGAAGCTCCTCTTCGCTTGGCCATCTTTTTTCCTTGCGTGTGCCTTCCTCGTCATACCATTTGACGAGGAGGTCGTCCTTGACATCGATGACATTGGCAATCCAGCGAGCATTGTCTTCGGCACGGTCTTTTTGATACGCGTTGCCGACATCACCACTCAGCGTGACGATTCCATCGGAAACACGAACGGTAATCGGCAAACCTGTCAGGTAAACATCACGGCCGAGGGCCGTCATGACATCTTTCTGGATTTCGTTGTCGGACCGTTGGTCTTTCCACTCCGTCGTAAGGTTGTTCTTTACGGCTTTGACTCCTCCTACTTCGCTGGCAAGGAGACCAGCCTGTTGCTCTTCGGAGTAACTGTCAACGGAACCGGTAAGAGTCACGACACCATCCTTGCAAGTAACGACAATCCACTGTGATTTGACCACAGAACTGTTGAGAATTCGCCGCCTTACCGCATTGGCAATATCGGTGTCCGAACTGAAATTGGGCTCAACGAGAAGCTTGTCGATCACTCCATTCACGCCGTTAATTTTTTTTGCTTCTCGCACCGCATAAATCTTGGCAGTGAGGTTGTCCACCGATCCAGTCAGCGTGACAATTCCTTCGTTTGTTGTTGACGTTATTTCAAACTCATTGATTCTCGCATCTTCCCGCAGACTCTCCTGAACCCAGAAGTTGATATCGGTATCCGTGGGCGGAGTTGCCGCAAACGCCAGGTTGGCGCTGTTCCCCAAAAGCCCGACCAGGGCAACAGAGAATGACAATAGTACGTATCGCATAATAAACCTCCTTTGTGTGCTGGTGTGTCGGACGAGTGCAGTCGTTTTGATTTGCGTAACTGAACGCCGCCGACATAAGTTCCGCTCATTCAACTGAGCCAATAACTGGAAACTCAAGGATGTTGAAACGCCTCCTTTCTGCTCGATGTCAAGTGGCCCATCCGTGGGTGAAGAAAGTGTGCTTGTAGGACTCGCAACTTACCGTGGAAATCTGCGGGCTCATGGCACCCATGACACATGGCTTCCTCCTTGAGCCAGAAGTCCGAAAGGCAGGCCGCCAGCGGCGAGGGGAGGGTTCTGCCGTTGGCGAGCCTGCCAGGGCGGGGAAGCCGTTAGTCCTCCCATCGCAACGTAAGATAGCGGGAAAATTCCTTGTCCTGGACTCGCAACAAAATGACTCCCTCCTGCTGCGACTTCTTCACAGCTTGGCGAAATTCAGCCACCGTGTGCACCGACTGGCGGTCGACTTCACGGATCAGCATCCCCGGCTTGATGCCTGCCAGCGCTGCGAGCGAACCGCTAGCAACCTGATTCACCACTACGCCTGACTCCTGGGCGGAGTAGCCCAGACGGCTGGCTAGTTCCTTGCTGAGGTTTTGCACCGAAAGGCCCAACTTGTCGACGTTTTCCGGTTGTGCCTTCCCTTGCAGCGTGACCTCGCCCTGGTTGGGCAGCACTCCCAGCGTGACGGAAATCGATTTCCGCTGGCCATTTCGCAGCACGGTCAGCGTGACGTCCGTTTCAGGCGCGAGCATCGCCACCCGATTGCGGAACACGCCCGGCCGCACGACTGGTTTGCCGTTGAGTTCAACGATGACATCGCCACTCTGCAGACCGGCTTTGCCGCTCGGAGAATCCTTGCTGACATCGCCAATCAAGACGCCCTTCGTATCCGAGAGTCCAAACGACTTTGCCAGATCGGGGGTGAGTTTCTGGATCATGATGCCCAAGAAACCTCGCCGGACGGTACCTTCGTTGATCAACTGATCTCGAATGTTCTTGGCGAGATTGATCGGGATGGCAAAGCCGATGCCCTGGTACCCACCGGAACGTGAGGCAATGGCCGTGTTGATTCCGACCACCTGGCCGTCAAGATTCACCAACGGCCCTCCCGAATTGCCCGGATTGATCGCGGCATCCGTCTGGATGAAGTTCTCATAGTCGGCGATCCCTACGCTGGTGCGGCCTTTCGCACTCACAATTCCAGCGGTCATGGAATCGGTCAGGCCGAAAGGGCTGCCAAACGCGAGTACCCACTCGCCCACATCCAAACGATCGGAGTCGGCCAGTGGGATGACGGGCAGATTCTTGTCGTCGATTTTAATAACAGCCACATCGCTCCTTGGATCGCTGCCGATGAGCTTGGCCTCATATTCTCGACCATCCTTGAGTTGCACCATGACCTTATCGGCTTCTCCGACAACGTGATGGTTTGTCAGGATGACCCCATCCGGGGTCACGATAAAGCCAGATCCCTGGCCTGAAATACGCTTTTGCCGGGGTTGCTCGGGAACCGTTTTTCGCTCCTTGAACTCCTCGTAACGATCGCCAAAGAATCGTTTCGCGAAATCTTCGCCAAACATTTCAAAAGGATCATTGAACGGCAGGGGGTGATTGCTGGCAATTCCGTTGAGTGTCCGTTCAACTTGAATCGAGACGACCGCCGGTGAGACTGCCTTATCGATTGCGGAAAATGCTTCGCTGGTGGACCGCAAGTGGCGGATTGCTGCCGTCGACGTGTCAACCGTGTTCTTGCTCTTGGTGTCTGCCTGCACCGCATAAGCAAGGCTCCCTATCACGGCCAGCGTAAGCACTACCGCCATGGTAGGCCGTTGCCTGCTACTTTGGATAAAAGGCTTGAGTTGGTTCATGGTACGTTCTCCTTTAACGAATCGAGTAAATTGAACGGACGGCCTTTATCCTCATGCTGAAGTATTCAACCGACCTTTAACTGGGCGTACGCCGCCCCATTTCTCCATGGATGTTGTTCATGAGCAAAGGGCGTACCATCCATCCAGCCTGTGAATCGCCAGCAAGAAGCGATGTTCCACAAAGAAAGAGCCTTTAGCACGAACGTTAGGGAGTGGGAGCCACGAACAAGTGGGGCATTTTGACCCACTGGGTAGAATTGCCTCGTTTTGTGACCGGCCGCAGTCCGCTTTGGACGTCTTCGGCACTGGGCATGGCCGTGCTACTCGAACACCAGGAGGCCAAAGCTACCCGGCTGGAGAAAATAGTTCGGTGGCCATAAGCCTGGGGCTGTTGAGGATCGGCGCAAAATCCATCTGGTCCAGAATTTGAGTCTGAATATTGATGCCGGGGGCTACTTCTACAAGCTCCAGCCCCTGGGCTGTGAGTGTGAACACGGCCCGTTCGGTAACGTACAGCACCTTTTGTTTCCGCTGTCTGGCATAATCGGCGTTGTAGGACATTTGTTCGACCGCATGGACGAACTTGCGCACCTTGCCTTCCTGGTCGATTTTCAATCGCCCACCTTCGACCGTGACCCGTAGCCCATCCGCGGTGAAAGATCCGCAGAATACCAGGGTTTTGGCCGTCTGCGAGATGTTCACGAACCCACCGACACCGGGTAGGCGCGTGCCAAATTTCGACACGTTGACATTGCCCTGCTCATCGATCTGCGCCGCCCCCAGGGCAGCGTAATCAAGCCCACCGCCGTCATAGAAATCGAACTGATCGGGCTGGCCAATCACTGCCTCGGGGTGGACCGACGCGCCGAAGCTCATGCCGCCGGCTGGGATGCCGCCGATGGGACCGCTTTCGACTGTCAACGTAAATTTGCTGAGAAGGCCCCGCTCCGCGGCAATGCGTGCGATTCCTTCCGGCATGCCGATGCCAAGGTTCACGATGGCGTTTTCGGGTAGTTCCTGGCAGGCTCGGCGGCAGATGATCCGGCGCTGATTCAGCTCCATCGGCTTCAGGTGTTCGCCCGGGGCTTCGTTTGCTGGCTGGGCTGAGCAGTAACGCCAGTTGTACGCCTCGGCGAATGTCTGCTCATGCTCGTGCGGCTCGGATACCACGATCTTGTCGATCAGCACTCCGGGCACGACTACTTGTTGCGGCTCGATGGGCTCCGCGAGCAGTTCGCTCACCTGGGCGATCACGATGCCGCCGGAGTTATGCACCGCCTGGGCGATCGCGAGTCCTTCTCCGGAGATCACTTCGCGATTCATGATGACATTGCCAATCGGGTCGGCGCCGGTGGCGCGAATGAGCCCAACCGTGATCGGGAAGGTTTTGTACCATAGCCACGTTTTGCCGCCCAGTTCAACCCGTTCGACCAGGCCTTCGGGAGTGGCCGAATTCAGCCGCCCACCTTCCATCGTCGGGTCGACGAAGGTGTGAAGGCCGATGTGAGTGATGCAGCCGGGGCGCCCGGCAGCGATGTCGCGGAATAATTGGCAGATCACGCCTTGAGGGAAATTGTATGCCTCGATCTTCCCTTCAATCGCCAATTTCCCCAATGCAGGCGCCAGACCCCAATGCCCGCCGATCACGCGTTTGAGCATCCCTTCCGCGGCAAAGTGGTTCGCACCACGCGTCTTGCCGTCACCCTGGCCGGCGGCGTAAACCACGGTCAGATCTCGGGGCTGGCCCGTCTTGTGGAAGCGTCGCTCCAGGGCTGACGTAATCGCCTCGGGATGGCAGGCGCCAACAAATCCGCCCGACGCGATCGTATCGCCCGCTTTCACGAGCGCAGCCGCCTCGTCCGCGGTGCAGAGTTTAGGATCACGGGGAAAAGGCATTCTCTTCAACCTCCATAGCCTCTTTGCCAATGCGTGCACCGTAAAAGCACTTTTCCGCAACTCTAGCGAATTCGCCCATTGTACGCGAAACTCTGGAGGCTAACAGCCAAACAGGGGGACAAACGGCCGATCTAGGGAACAAACGGCCGATCTAAGGAACAAACGGCCGATCTAAGGAATGAATGGCTGCTCCCAAGCTCCCGAAATTGCCCACTACGTATTCGAGGCACCAGGCCACCCTGTGGTAAGGTGGCGAGACTTGTTAATATCAGTAATTCCAAGCAGTGGCTGATGAAGCCAATCTGGGCAGCTCGCTAGCAGTTGAAAAGCGCCGGTTCCCAAGTGGCTTATCGACCTGGGTCACGTAAGGGTGAGTGGGAATTTGGAAGTACTGAATAGGGTAGGACCTTTAAAAACATTCATACAGAAGAACATGGAGATGCCAATCGTGAGAATTGGAATTCTCTTTTTCCTGATACTGCGGAGTGCCGCACCGGTCCTGGCGGATGAGACCCAATTACGCGTTGATGATTTGCGTTGTGAGTATCTTGCCAATCCACTCGGTCTCGACGTCGACCAGCCGCGTCTCAGTTGGAAATTGCGCGACTCTCGGCGTGGTGTGCTCCAGACGGCTTACCAACTGCTGGTCGCCAGTAGCTCTGAACGGCTGGCTATGGACCAGGGCGATCGGTGGGACAGTGGCAAAGTCTCTTCGGCCCAATCGATCCATGTCCCCTACGCCGGGCAGGCTCTAAGTTCCCATCAGCACTGTTTCTGGAAGGTACGTGTTTGGGACCAGAACCGACAGGCCTCTCCATGGAGCAAGCCGGCCCGCTGGTCAATGGGCATCCTGGCACCAGAACTGTGGCAGGCCCAGTGGCTAAGTTACTCGAAACCGCTTACTCGCAAGCTGGCTCCGGCCGATCCGGCCCGGCAGCTTACGCTCCAGGGTGAATCGTGGCTGGAAACGCCGGCCAGCGAAAAACGAACGCCTGCCAAATCGGCCTATTTCCGCGGGACGGTGGAGCTGCCAGCCTCTGCCAGGGTAAAATGGGCTTACCTCCAGATCGCGGCCACCGGACCCTTTCGACTGTATGTGCAAGGCTCGGAAGCGTGTGTGAGCGCCAGCCAACCGGAGCCTTGGAAACGAGCCTATGAAGTCGAGTTGACGGAAAAGCTCACCCCCGGTTCCAACCTGCTGGCCGTGGAAGTCATGCCGGCCCCAGGCGAAACGCAGGCCATGGCCGCCAGGCTGGTCGTTCAATTTCATGACGATCGGCGCATGGTCTTCGGCACGGCGAAAGGCTGGAAGATGTCGCTACGGCGCGAGGCGGATTGGTTCGGCCGTTCGCTGGACGACTCCCATTGGACCGCTGCTCACACGGGCCGCGTCGTGGGGAGCGCGCCGTGGGCCACTCCCGAGCCAGGGCCCTGTGTGGGCTGGTCGCAGCGTGCTCCCAGTCCACTCCTTAGAAAAGCATTTCATCTCGACCAACCGGTCCGCTCCGCCACGGCGACCCTTTGCGGATTGGGCTATCACGAATTGCGTCTCAACGGCCAAAAAGTGGGCAATCATGTTCTCGACCCGGCCTTCACCCGCTACGATCGCCGCGTCCTCTACGTGACCCATGATGTGACCGGGCAACTGCGCCTGGGTGAAAATGTTGTCGGCGTGATGCTGGGCAATGGCTGGTACAACATGCACACACGAGCCACCTGGAATTTTGACCAGGCGGCGTGGCGGGACCCGCCCACTTTGCTACTGCACTTGCATATCGAGTTGGCGGATGGGTCCACGCAAACGGTGGTGAGCGACCCGTCATGGCGTGCCAACACCGGTCCGGTGATCCTCGACGGAATTCGGGCTGGTGAATTCTATGATGCCCGGCGAGAGCAGTCGGGCTGGGACCGGCCCGGTTACGATGATTCCGCCTGGAGCCCTCCGGAGACCGTCCCGGGCCCCCAAGGCGAGCTCAGCCCGCAAAAAATGCCGCCTATCCGAGTTACGCGGACTCTTAAGCCACTACGCGTGAGCGAACCCCGGCCGGGTGTGTTTGTTTTCGATTTGGGACAACTGATCGCGGGCTGGGCTCGATTGCGAGTCCAGGGCCCCGCCGGACAAAAGGTGACGATGCGTTACAGCGAACAGATCGATGCCCAGGGCATGATCGACCGGGCCGACATTTTCACCTATGTCTTCGAAGGGCCCTTTCAGACCGATCAGTATGTCCTCAAGGGGGACGGGGAAGAGACGTGGGAACCTCGCTTCAGCTACCACGGGTTTCGCTACGTGGAAGTGAGCGGCTTTCCGGGCCAACCCACGCTTGAGAGCATTACAGGCCGGGTCGTGCACACCGATTTCGCCGCGGCCGGAAAATTCGAATGTTCGAATGAATTGCTCAACAACTTGCAGGAAATGACCCTTTGGAGCTACCGGGGAAACACCCATGGCTATCCCACCGACTGTCCCGCCCGAGAAAAGAATGGTTGGACCGGCGACGCCCACCTGGCCGCGGAGCAGGCGATGTTCAATTTTCAAAACGAGGCCATGTATGAAAAATGGATTCAAGATATTGCGGACGAACAACGGCCCTCCGGTGAGATTCCGGCCATCGTTCCGACCGCCGGCTGGGGCTACGCCTGGGGTAATGGGCCCGCCTGGGACAGCGCCTTTTTAATCATTCCCTGGACCCTGTATCTGTACGAAGGAGATACACGCCTGCTGGAACAGCATTACGATGCCATGGCCCGGTACGTTGACTATCTGACCAGCCGCAGTGAAGAGCACATTGTCCGAATTGGGCTTGGCGACTGGGTGCCCGCCAAAACGGAAACGCCCGTCCCCATCACGTCGACCGGCTACTATTATGTCGATGCTCGGATCGTCGCCCAGGCTGCCCGCGTGCTTGGCAAGCAGGAAGAAGCTGCCCAATATGCCGAGCTGGCTGAAAAAATTCGCGTGGCTTTCAACCGGCAATTTTATCGGGGTGACGGAATCTATCTGCAGGGAAGCCAAACCGCCCTGAGCTGCGCCCTTTTTCAGGGGCTTGTCGATCCAGATCAGAGGTCACGGGTGGCCCGGCAATTGACCGCCAACGTACAGGCGGCGAACGACCATCTCGATGTGGGGATCCTGGGAGCGAAATATCTGTTTCATTCGTTGAGTGAGAACGGCGCCCACGAACTGGCTTATCGCGTTGCCACCCAGACCACGCCGCCCGGGTATGGCGATTGGGTCGGTCGAGGCGCTACCACGCTGTGGGAAACCTGGCAGGGCAAAGGGTCGCGGATTCATATCATGTTTGGCGACATCAGTGCCTGGTTCTACCAGAAGCTGGCTGGCATCACTCCGGACCCAGAGTCGCCAGGCTTCAAGCACATTCTTCTGCGGCCCCGGCCCGCGGGCGATCTGAACTGGGTGCGTGCCCACACTGAGACGATGTACGGAACCATCCGCAGCAGTTGGCGAAAAGACAAGCAGCGACGGTTCTATTACAACGTGACCATCCCGGCCAACACCATGGCCACCGTCTATCTGCCCGCCTCGAACCTCGAACAGATATCCGAGTCGGGCCAACCGATCACCGCCCAGGGCGGGATCCAATTCATCGGCATGGAAGAGGATTGCGCGGTCATGCAAATCGGGTCGGGTACGTATGAATTTACCACGGAAAGTCGAAAACAATCATCGAAATCGAAATCGAAATCGAAATCGAAATCGAAATCGAAATCGAAATCGAAATCGAAATCGAAATCGCTATCGGGCTCGAAGTCCTAACATCCAAGTTTCATCATGAAAACATCCACCAGGAACCTGCGGAAATATGTTGCCTTGCGCGTCGCAACGGCCTTGGTCCTGTCAGCCTGTGGTGGTGGGCTCCATGCCGCTGGAGCTCAGGGTGAAAACGACTCCTACCTTCCGGCGGTCACATTACAGCAGTTACGGCAGCGGATCGAGGCTTGCAAGACGCCGCACCCTCGACTGCTGGCCAACCGTGAAACGCTGGCGGCTATCCGGCGGAAAACTGAGAGCGACCCACTGGCACGTTCGATTGCCGACCTGGTGGTCCAGCAGGCTACCGGGATGCGCAACGAAAAACCGGTCTCCCGCATCATGCAAGGTAAAAGGTTGCTGGCTCAATCCCGGTTGTGCCTGAAACGCGTTACCACGCTGGCGATGGCCTACCACTTGACCGGCAACCAGCTACATGCCAGCCGCTGCCAGCAGGAAATGCTGGCTGCGGCCCGCTTTCGCGATTGGAATCCGAGCCATTTTCTCGACGTGGCCGAAATGACGTTTGCCCTGGCGCTCGGTTACGACTGGCTCTACGATCAGTTGGACGATCAGGCCCGGCGCGAGATTCGTCAGGCGATTGTACGAAAGGGGGTGAATTTACCCCTGACACACCCCATGGGCTGGCAGCGTTCCAAGAACAACTGGGGGCAAGTCTGCCATGCCGGCATGGTCGCGGGCGCGCTGGCGGTGATGGAGGATGAGCCCGAACGGGCTGCCCGCACTCTCCACAACGGGCTGCGGAACGTAACTTACTCCATGGCCGCCTACGCTCCGCACGGTTCGTACCCCGAGGGCCCAGGCTACTGGGCGTATGGCACAGGCTTCAACGGACTGCTTATTGGCGTATTGGAAAGTGTTTTGGGGACCGACTTCGGCCTTTCCCAGGCGCCCGGATTCAGCGAAACGGGCCAATTCCCCAGTCTGGCCTGCGGTCCAACCAGCCTGTTTTTCAATTTCTGCGACGGTGGTGACCAGCGTGTTCCCCAGCCGATTTTGTTCTGGTTTGCAGCGCGTTACCAGCGTCCCGACTGGCTGCTGGGAGAATACGACTTGCTGCAGCGACAAGTCGATACGCTCCTGGCCAAGAAATCGGCATCCGCGGGAGGTCGGCTGCTACCACTGGTGCTCCTCTGGCTGGTGCCGAAACCCGAACAAGAGAAGATCCGGATGCCGCTCAACTGGAGTAGCGAGGGCATAACTCCCATCACCGTCCATCGCAGTGCATGGAGCGATCGAGAAGCCACCTACGTTGGTGTCAAAGGTGGGTCGCCGTCCGCCAATCATGGTCACATGGATATCGGCTCATTCGTCCTGGATGCCGACGGCCAGCGCTGGGCCATGGATCTGGGCGCGGAAGGCTACCACAAAATCGAATCGCTGGGCATGAGCTTATGGGAGCGTGGTCAGGATTCGGACCGCTGGACCATCTTTCGTCTCAATAGCATGGGGCACAACACGCTGATGATTGACGGACAGTTGCAACGTGCGGACGGCCATGGCCAAGTCATAAGCTTCTCGGACCAGCTCCCATTTTCGCACACGGTTGTCGATATGAGTTCCGTTTATCAGGGGCAAGCCGAATCGGTGCGGCGTGGATTCGCCCTGTTGCCAACGCGTGAGGTGCTGATTCAGGACGAACTGACCGGACTCAAGCCAGGCAGCCAGGTTCGCTGGGCCATGATCACCCGGGCGGTTGCCGAGAGTCTTGGCCAAGCCAAGGTCGAGTTGCGTCAGGCCGATGCGCAGCTTACCATGCACATCGTCAATCCCAATCGCATGGTCTGGCAGGAAGTCGACACCGCAACCCCACGAAACTCCTGGGATTCTCCGAACCCAGGCACTCGCATGCTGGCGTTCGAAGCGACCGCCCCGCAAACAGGGTCGCTGACGCTGACCGTGTTGGCAACTCCCGGCCAGAAATCGAGCCACGGTGAGTGGGTACCAAAGCCGCTAAGGGAATGGGGGCCATGAGATGACGGATCGGCAAGAATTGGCCGTGGGATTGGATCTGGGTACGAGCGGGGCCCGAGCCGTGGCGGTGGATTTTACTGGCCACATCGTCGCGGAGGGACGTAGTGCGTTACCGTCCGAGGCCACCTGCATCGCGGGTGGCTTGAGGAAAGCTCCTCAAAGGAGCCGGGAAGAGAATATCGTACTCGTACTCAGCAAAGCGGTACTCGTACTCGAATTCAAGTGAGAGGCCACCTCAGTCATCAGCAACATCTATGGCCTCTTGTTTCGTTTGCATCCAACGGGTTCCATTCGAGTACGATACGATTATATCGGAACAGCAGGGCCGGACAGCAGGAGGCACTATTGAGTATCTTCAAATCGTGCGATGTTCGGGGGGTGGTGGGGGTCGAATGGGGCCCGACCGAAGCCGGTCGTATCGGGGTGCAGGAACGCACTTCGCACCCAGCCTTGTGTGGCACGCCCTTCGCCAGGGGGCTCGCGTCTGTTGATCTTCTCATCATCTCTTGCCCTGGCTCCAGAGCGTGCCACACAATGGGGGGGGCTTGCCCTCGACCCCACTCGCGGCAAACGCGACAAGCCCGTTCCTGCACCCGTCGTATCGGCCATTCTCTGGGACAAATGGCCCGTCGACGTGGCGAACGAACGATGGTGGTGGGGGGCGATTTCCGCCGCTCCACACTGGAGCTCAAGGCGGCCCTGGTGGCCGGACTTCGGGAGGAAGGAATCGATGTTTTGGATGTGGGCCAATTGCCCACGCCCGTGGTTTACTATTTTGCCAGGCACTCGAAGTGCCCCAATGTGGCCATCATTTTTATGGCGCGCTGGGAGGCGGCGACGACGGCCTGTTGACGGCCCTGATCGTGCTGCAATTGCTGCAAGCGTCAGGTGCGTCGCTGGCCGATTTATTACAGCCGTTTGGCTGGCCCGCCATCACACCCGATCTACGGATTCCCTGCCAGGGTGATCCCGCCACGCTTATCGAGCGCATCGCCGCAAGCTGTGGTGGCAAAGTTTCTCGGCTGGACGGCGTCCGGGCTGAGTATGACGCGGGCAGTTGGGCATTGGCCCGCGTTTCCATTACCGAGCCTGTCATCACCTTTCGGTTTGAAAAGGCCGGCAGTGAATCGCTGCGATCCATCGCCGCCCGTTTTCTAGCCGCGGTTCCTGAATTGCGTCAACAAGTCATGGAGAAGCTGAATGAATACTCGACTGAATGAATTGATCGGTTACTGGCCACCCCCTACCGACCCCAACAGCTTCAGGAATTCGCGCATCCAGGCAGCATTGGCTGGCCAGGCCGGGGCGGTCACCAGGTTGCCGTCGACGCAAACGCTATCGAGGCCAGGACTGGGTTCGTCCCAGGTGGCTCCCGCCCGGACGAGTTCGGGGCGCAGACTCGGATAAGCCTGGCAGTGGCGTCCACGGACGACGCCCGCTGCCGTAAGAATCTGCGGTCCATGGCAGGTGGCTGCAATTGGCTTTCCGGCGTCGGCAAAGTGTCGCACGGCGGTCAAGACGCGCTCATCGAGTTGCAAGTATTCCGGACTGCGGCCCCCGGGAATCACGAGCCCGTCGTAACGGTCCGGCTGCACTTCGTCCCAATCGATACCGATCGCAAAGTTGTGGCCTCGTTTTTCGCTATAGGTCTGCTGTCCTTCGAAATCGTGGATGGCTGTCACCACGGTATCTCCGGCCTGTTTATCCGGGCAGGCCGTGTCGACCTGGTGCCCGCACGTTTGCAGAATCTGCAGCGGCACCATCGCTTCGTAATCTTCGACGAAATCGCCGACCAACATCAAAATCTTTTTTGCGTTCACGAATCCATCACTCCTTTGGGAATCGCCCAGTAGCCTTCCTCGCGGTATTTGCGTGAGAGCAGGGCGCTGGCCTGCTCGTCGCCGGCTATCGTTTCGGTTTCCGGATTGAAATCGAGCGAACGCCCGATGCGGGTCGCCAGATTGGCCAGGTGGCCAAGCGTGGCGGAACGGTGACCGATTTCAATATCCGCGTGAGGCCGATTGCCGGTACGGATCGTATCGAAAAAGTTCTGGATGTGCGCCCCGAGAGGATCGGGCCGCGGTTTGACCCGTTGGCTGTCGATCTTGCGATTTCGCTCACCGAGAATTTCCAGTTTGCCTCGTTTGCTGAGGAACATTTGTCCTTCAGTGCCGTAGAATTCCACTCCAGAGTCGACGTTGTGAGGGTAGTTGGTAGACCAAAGCCGCTGCTCGTAGATTAACTGGCGTTTGCTCCCAACCTTGCCATCGCCTGGATACTCGAAGACGGCCGTTTGGGTATCGCAAAAGTCGCGGTCGTCGTCAAAATAAAATTTATCACCCAGGGCGACGACCCGGGACGGATGCGTCGTGACCCCGAGGCCCCAGCGGGCATAATCGATCTCATGAGGCCCGTCACCGCCGGAACCGCCCGTGCCGAAATTCCTCCACCAATGCCAGTTGTAATGAAATCGGTTTTCCTGGTAGGGCAGCCACGAGGCAGGGCCCACCCACAGGTCGTAATCGACGTAGGCTGGTGGATCGCTAGGTTTGGCATGCCCGATGTCTTTGCGCTGCTGAATGTTCCAGGCTTTGGCTGAC
>JAJRWS010000118.1 GCA_024276705.1 Planctomycetota bacterium
CCTGGATGGCCAGGCCGTTCCCAGCCCGGACCAAACCGGCAAAGCGATCGGCCTGTACGGAGTCTTCAATGAAAACGGCACCACCAACTTCTGGCGAACCCGATTCCTGGAATAACACGAAAACCGCTGGAAACCCTTTTCTTTGGCAACCTTGGGAACAGACGGCCGATTTAGGCCACAAACGGCCGATTGAAGGAATGGACGGCCGATCCAGGCCATGGGCACCGGGCGTAACGATGCCAATCATACCAGAACCATTCCGTTCCGGTATTTCAGGCCTGGCTGTTGCCCCGTGATCGGAGACACTGCCGCAGGTCGGCACACAAACGGTTCAACTCATCAAGGTCAAGTTTTTCAAGTTCGGGATCAGCCATCGGCCCGTGCAGTCGCGGGCTCGAATATCGAGGACGATCTGTTTGTTGCCGACAAATTCCTGGTAGTCGAACGAATTGCGGTATCTCCACCCATCAGGGTATAATTCTGATAGATAACAAACTATTGCCAATGGAGGTCATGCCATGTTGCAATCTGTTGAAGGAATTTATCGAAACGGAATTGTCGAACTTCTTGAAGATGCACCCAACGATGCATCCGGGCGAGTGATCATTACTTTCCTCGGCGCAAAGTCCATCAGCCTATCGGAACGCGACATCGACGAGCAACATGCAGCGTCTCTTCGGCATCGGTTGCAGACTTTCAGCGAAGATTGGAATCGACCAGAAATGGATGTGTACGATGCAAGCTGATCGTGGAGACGTGGTACTTGTTCTCTTTCCTGATTCAAACCGCCAAGCGACGCCCAGTACTCGTCGTCCAGGCGGACAATCTGCAAACCGGTTTGCATCAGGTGATCGTTGCAATGATCAGTAGCAATATGTCGCGTGCAAGCCACAATAGTCGAGTTTCAATCAATTCGACTTCACACAATGGCCAGCAGATGGGACTTCGGACTAATTCGGTAATCATGACCGACAATCTGGCTACGATCCTCGAGAATGAAATAGACCAGCTGATAGGGAAATGCCCAGTCATGAAAGAGGTGGGTAAAGCATTGCGGAATACACTTGCCCTGTAGGAAAAAGGAGAAAAGGTGTCAGGTACCGATTTGGCATTTTAGGCAGGACGGCAACCGGGGTGATAACAACGACCGAAGAAAACCGCCGCGCCATTCTACTTAGCCTTTGCAACTTCCAGGAGCCATTGATGGTCATTCATGGCTTTCTCGCATGGAGAGTGGTTTGATGGGGCTTGCCCATCGGCCAGAGCCGCCACGGCGTCGGAGCGTGCCGGTTCGGCGGCCAGCGCAGCGAGGCTTGGCAGTTCGCTCGACACGCGTGTTACGATCCCCCGCACGAGCGTGATTTCCAACGGCGCCTGAACAAACCATTCGTGCCGATCGCTCAGGTGGCCACGAATTGCACGGGCCGAATCAGGCCCGGGCATCGGCCCGTAAGGAGGCACTTCAATCAGGGCAATACGCGCCAAACCGGGTTCCAGTCGACTGGCAAGCTGCTTATATTTCGGCAACGCCTCCTGGCACTTGGGACAATCGTGGTGCAACAAGACCATGGTCCACCAGCAGGCAGAGCATCGTGGTCCACAGGGGTCTGGCCCCCGGAATCCTTCCGGGGACAGACCGCGTCGCACGGTATGGTTTGGATGCGACGTCACCTGTGTGGGGAGTAAGCCGGAGCAAGGACAATACTCCCAAGTCGAGCAGAAAAGTCCACCAAGGGTTCACTGGAGGGGATTCCTCCACTTACGCAACAACCCATTCCAATTCACCAGGCCCATGGGGAAACCACGTTACCCCGTCCGGATGCTGGATACAAATATTTTTTTCTTGACACCCCGCCGGACCATGCTTTTTTCGCCCGAAATACACGCCCCAATAGAAAACACACATTCATTCCCGCCGTAGCCGGAATTCGCAAGAATTCGGACTTTCGTGAAAGCATTCGAATTTCATGCAAGGCCGTGCCACGCATTCTCGGCCTCTCCACCAAGGTTTAACGAAACGGTCTGTCAAAGTTTTTTTCGGAAAGCTCAAATTTTCATGACAGACGCTTTCGTTAAACATTTATGGACGCGGAAAAGGGCCGGCCCCCCTCTCTGAAGAGTGGTGTCATGAATTCCAATCAGAAGCCCGATTTCCCTAAGTCGTTTCTGTGTTAGACTTTAGAGAAAGTCGAAAAGGCCGCTTGTACCCAGGCTTATCTGGCGCAATTGTCGCCGATTTTCATCTGCTGACTACGATTGGCACTTTGGCGCGACCTGAGCAGCCATTTTGCGTACAGCTCCACTGACGAAAAACATTGCCATCGGTTTAAGGCTGCTAAAGCAGGTTTATTATTTTCTCGTTAGAATAGAACATGCGGCCACGTAGGTAGGCCCCTTAGCTGATTTCTAACATAAACACAGTAGTTCCAAGAATGGCCGATGAAGCCGACCTGGGCAATGTGCTAGCTGCTAATAGCGTTGGTTTCCGGGCGGCTTATCGCCCTGCTCCACGTAAGGCAACGTGACAATTGGGAAGTACTGAAACAAATTCTGGAGAAACTGCCATGCCTCAACTTGAAAAGGATATTGAGGACTTCACCTGCTTTGCAAAGAAGCAACTGTCGAAGGGTGCCGCATTTTCGATAGATGAACTCTATGATCGCTGGCGGGAAGGCCATCCCGCTGCCGAGGATGCGCTCGCCGTGCAGGCCTCGCTCCGTGATATGGACAGTGGAGAGATCGGTAGACCTTTCGATGAGTTTGCCTCTGACTTTGCCAGACAGAACAAACTCACGGACGATCGATGAGATTCAGCCTGCGAATTCTCCCTCGCGCTGAGAACGACGCGCAACATATCTTTGACTACATTGCAAACCGCTCTCCTGAAGGAGCCTTGCGTTGGTGGGATGCCTTACAGCAAGCGGCATGGAAAATAACCGAGAATCCTCAGGGCTACGGCTACGCACCCGAGAATAGCCTTTCTCATTTTGACCTTCGGCAATTTCTCTTCAAAACTCGACGTGGAAGAACTTATCGAGGAGTCTTTGCAATCGTTAATGACCAGATCCGCATCCTTCGGATCCGCGGGCCAGGTCAAGCCCCTTTGGATGAAGATGAAATGCCTCTCGAATAGGCTTACCCGTAATCAGAAAACAGTGGGATGCGATGAATTGTCAATTGGTGGTAACACCCTCTGCCCGCTTGGCAGTACATGAGACACAAAGCAGATCACCGAGTGCATCGGCAGAATACGCTGGTCTTGCCAAGGTAATTCGCCACTTTGCGAATTCGATCCCGGAAGGGATTTTTCATTTAGCATGCACACGATTCGAGTCTTCGTTGCCACCGGATTTTGCATATTGGCAAGATTTCTCTCAAGCGTATCTGACCGTACTATCAAGAAATCCGCGGCCAAGAAGCGGGCAGTAAAGAACCGGCGAAAAAAGGGGACAGAAAAGGAGACGCAGCCAATAGTGTTCGGCACGGTGTGTGCTGCCAGCAATGAGAAGGCCCACGTGGATCGAAAAAGGTGCCAGGAGCCTTAATGGCTGTTTAGGCAAGATCGAATGGGGTACATATGGACACCATATGATTGGCATGCTAAGGTGGGATCAGGTTACTTCACTCCCTCCCTCACAAAGGGCTTCGAAAATGCCCAGACCACCACGCGCTGATTTCGCCGGAGATACTTATCACGCACTGAACCGAGGGAACTCCCGGCGGGAGATCTTCAACAAAGAGGCTGACTACAGGGCATTTGAACTGGTAGTTGCCGAAGGCTTGGAGAAATTTCCCGTTAGCCTGTTCTCTTACGAGTGGATGCCAAACCACTGGCACATGGTCCTTTCACCGCGAGAAGACGGCGCAATGTCCCTTCTTCTCTATTGGATAACAATGACCTACGCACAACGTTATCACGCTCACTACCACACCGTAGGCAATGGCCATCTGTTCCAAGGTAGGTTCAAAAGTTTTCCGATCCAGGACGATGACCATTTTTTCGTGGTTTGTCGATACGTCGAGCGCAACGCCTTGACTGCTGGACTGGTTGAACAAGCGGAGCGATGGCGTTGGGGCAGTTTGTGGAATTGGTATGGAGAGCAATCGATAATCCAACTTACCCCCTGGCCAATACCGAGACCATCAGGTTGGATTGAACGAGTCAATCAAGCGATCGGTGATAAGGAAGTAAATAAATTGCGGCAATGCGTTCGACGCGGCAGTCCCTTCGGAGACGAGCAATGGACTAAAACGACAGCCAAACGGCTGAACCTCGAATCGACTCTACGGCCTCTCGGTCGCCCTCGCAAGTTTACCCAAACAGCCAAATAGGCTCCTGACCCCTTTTTTCCCTTTTTTCCCCCCCTTTTTTCACGACAGATCGATGCGGAAGCTGACCACTTCGTCGGTTGGCTTGCTTTGTACGCGGTAGTGGCTTTTCTGGAAGACTCGCTGCATGGCGCGATTCTCGCGCAGCACCTCCGCCGTGAAGCCACTGATGCCGTTGCGTTTGGCGATGGTGGCCAGATGCCGCAGCAGGAAACTGCCAATGCCCCGATTCTGCCATTCGTCACGCACCACGAAGGCAACCTCGGCCAGGTTGGTGCTCTCATCGAGATAGTAACGGCCGACGGCGACCATCTCTTCTCCTTGCGCGGCCGGCAGAGTGGCCACGATCGCGACGTCGCTGCGATGGTTGATAAAAACGAAGTTATGGATTTCCTTCCGTGGTAGATGTTTCAGGTGCGACATGAAACGGTAGTAGATCGTTTCCTGGGAAAGGGCGTAAAAGAGCTCTTTCATCGCCGGCTCGTCGGTCGGATGGATGGGACGCAGATTCAACTGAGTACCGTCCTGCATCACGTAGGAGGTGCGGAACTCGGCCGGCCCGATGACCAGCTTGCCCTCGACCGCGGCCAGGTCAGCCCGCAGGTACTTCGCTTCGATGGCATCTTTGAGAAGCTGGCCGCGGAAATCGGGATGGGCGACCGAGATCAGGGCAATCGCCCGGTCCTGGACACTCTTGCCATGCAGGTAAGCGACCCCATATTCGGTCACCACATAGTGCACATCGCCTCGTGTCGTGACCACTCCGGCACCCGGACTGAGCCGCGTCACGATACGGGAAATAGTGCCTTTCTTCGCGGTGGCCGGCAGGGCGATGATCGCCTTACCGCCATGCGAGCGGGCAGCACCCCGATTGAAATCAACCTGGCCGCCGATCCCTGAGTAAAACTTGGTGCCGAGCGAATCGGCGCAGACCTGGCCGGTGAGATCGATTTCCAAGGCCACGTTGATCGCCACCTGCTTGTGCTGCTGGGCGATGACGAAAAGATCGTTGACGTACTCGGTCGGATGAAAGGCAAAAGTCGGATTGTTGTCGATGTAATCATACAACTTGCGCGTGCCGATGCAGAAACTGGCCACCACTTTGCGCCGATCGACCGTCTTGCGCTCCCCCGTGATCACACCCGATTGAATCAAAGGAATGATCGCATCGGTCAGCATTTCGGTATGAATCCCCAGGTCTTTCTTGTGCATGAGGAATTCAATTACCGATTGAGGGATTTCACCGATCCCAAGCTCTACGGTCGACTCGTCTTCGACCAGCGCGGCGACGTATTGGCCGATTTTCGTGACATCTTCAGCCGGTACCAGCGGTTCAATTTCGATGAGCGCTGTCTCGACGGGGACCACATGGTCGATGTCGTAGATACTGATCAGGCTGTCCCCGTGGGTGCGTGGCATGTTCGGATTCACTTCGGCGATCACCACGCGGGCATTCTCGGCCGCGCTTTTGACGATATCGACCGAAATGCCGAAACTGCAGTAGCCTTGGGCGTCGGGGGGGGAGACCTGAATCAGCGCCACGTCGAGTGGCAACTGGCCCGATTCAAAAAGTTTAGGGATATCCGACAGAAAAATGGGCGTGTAGTCGCCCAGCCCCTCCTGAATCGTCTCACGGACGTTGCTCGATATAAAGAAGCTGTTGACCCGGAAGCTCTCCACCAGATCACGACTGGCATACGGCGCATCGCCCAGCGTCAACAGATGAACGATTTCCGTGTCGACCAGATCACGACTGCGTGCCGTCAGGGCGCGGACGAGCGTTTGCGGCTGGGCGCAACCCGTGCCAACGAAAACTCGATGTCCGGGGCGGATTTGCAAAACGGCGACTGCCGCCGTCACAATCTGGTCCGCGTAAGTCTCCTGCCAGTTTTCGTCCCACGTGGGGGATGTATTGCTCATGATCTATGCCTCCTTCGGTGAAAGCGTAATGCGGGCGTCGGCCGCCACGGATTCCTTGCCAACGACCCCGACAATGTACGGGTTGATATCCATTTCCTTGATCTGGGGAAAATCCTGCGCAAGCTGGCTGATTCGCTGCAAGGCGTTGGCGATCGCCGAGAGATCGACGCTCACCTGCCCGCGCACCCCCGTGAGTAACTCGAACGATTTGGTACCGCGAAGCATCTGCATTGCCTCGTCTTCGGTGATCGGAGCGATGTGGAACGTCACATCCTTCATCACTTCCACGAAGATGCCGCCCAAACCGAACATCAGCATGGGGCCAAACTGCGGGTCGCGGGTCATGCCCAGGATGACTTCTCGCCCCCGGCTGCACATCCTTTCCACGTAGACTCCTTGGATCTGTGCATCCGGTGCCCGCTGGCCGATACGCAACATCATCAGGTCGTACGCATCGCGAACGGCTTCCGCCGATGCCAGATTCAGCCGCACGCCACCCATGTCCGACTTGTGGATGACGTCGGGTGAGGCAATTTTCATGGCCGTCGGGTAGCCGATACGCTCTGAAATTTCAATCGCTTCCTCGGCATTCAGGGCAAGACTCCCCGCAGGAACATTAAAATCGTAGGCCCGCAATATTTCCTTGGCATCCGCCTCTCCCACCTGCATCTGACCGGTCCGGAGGTGACGATTGAGGATACGCCCCACGCGCCGATGGTTGACGGGAAAACGGGTAATCACCCGCGGCGGACGATGTCGCCACTCGTTGTAACTGACCATCGCCCGCAGAGCCGCGACCGCCCGCTCAGGCGATGGATAGTCTGGCACGTTGGCCGCGACCAGCTCGTCGCGTCCCGGGGTAACATCCGCGCCCCCCATGAAGGAAACCAGAACCGGCTTTTCATTGCGCGCGTTCGCGACGATCGCGCGGGCCGTTTCCAGTGGATTGGTCATGGCCTGTGGTGTCAGAATCACCACGATGGCATCGACCGTCTCGTCATCCTGGGCGGCATTCAAAGCCGACACGTAACGTTCGGGGTCGGCATCGCCCAATACGTCGATGGGATTGCCGACACTGGCGGCCGCCGGGAGTTTCGCCCGCAACGCACTGGCGGTGCTGCCGGCCAGGGGAGCCACCTTCAGACCACTCAGTTCCACCGCGTCGGCCGCCATGATCCCAGGGCCACCCGCGTTGGTGATGATTGCGACGCGATCACCTTTGGGTAGTGGCTGCATGGCGAAAGCCGTGGCATAATCGAACATGGCTTCGAACGTTTCCGCCCGAATTACCCCACAGCGGCGAAACGCAGCCGCGTAGCCGATATCGGCTCCCGCCAGGCTGCCGGTGTGCGACGAGGCCGCCCTGCCGCCCGCTTCGGTGACACCCGACTTGAAAATGACGACCGGCTTTTTCGTGGCCGCGATTTCCCCCGCCTTGAGGAACGCATTCCCTTGGGCGATGCTTTCGAGATATCCCACGATCACCCGGGTTTCGTCGTCGTCGGCAAATTCTTGTAGAAAATCGGTTTCCGACAGGTCGGCCTTGTTTCCCATGCTGATCAGTTTCGACATCCCGAGATGCCGGGCCATTGCCCAATCGAGAATTGCCGTGCAAAGCGCACCGGATTGGGAGATGACCGAAATGCCGCCCGGTTTCGGCATGTGCTTGGCGAAAGAGGCATTCATCTTATGGTGGGCATTAATCAGGCCGAGGCAGTTGGGCCCCAGCAGACGCACTCCACGAGACGCGCAGCGCGAGGCAAGATGACGTTCCAGAGCGGCGCCTTCCTCACCCACTTCCTTGAAGCCGGCCGTAATAATCACAATCGCTTTGGCCCCGGCCGCAATCGAATCGTCCACCGCCCCTTCCACCGCACTGCGGGGAATGGCCAAAATCGACAGATCGACCGGCGTCTTCGCTTCTTGGACCGATCCGTAACAGGGCAGACCCAGGACCTGGTCGACGGTTGGGTTCACCGGGATGAGCGTGCCTTCGAAACCCGATTCGATCAAGTTGGCCAGGATTTCATGGCCCACTTTCCCGGGTGATCGGGAGGCCCCAATCACGGCCACGGCCTTTGGCCGCAACAATTTATCAAGCATTCCAAACCTCCATATCCGCGCGCGGATGGTTTATTTCTGCAACTCGCCTTGAGTGTTCGACTTTAACTTACTTGAGATAAACGGTGCATTTGAGGGAAATGGCCGTTTCTGGTAAACCTGATGTTTATGCAATCCGGCAAACAATACGCACCGCAAGTGGCATCGGGCAAGCAGCGCATTTTCATCCATGACCAGGAACTGGACAAGGGCGGGTACCCACAGGAATGCCCATTCAATACCTCCCGCGCCGGAAAAACATGCAAGTTGAGCCAAAACATGGGCCTTTTCGACGAACCCGATCGTTGCCAGGCCCTTCCCGTCGCCTTGACTCGCGAGGAACTGGAAAGTTTTCACACACCTGCCTATCTTGACGCGCTCCAGGCCGCCCAGGAAGGAAAACACGATCTTGCGGCCCTCGCCATGGGGCTCGGCACCGCGGACTGCCCACTCTTCCCAGGCATGTACGACTACGTTCGTCTTGCCGCCGGAGGCACATTGACCGGGGCTCGTCTGATTCTGCAAGGTGAAGCGGACATCGTTTTCAACCCTTCGGGCGGTTTCCATCATGCGGCCGCCGGGTCCGCCGCCGGCTTCTGTTACGTGAACGACGTGGTCATTGCGGCCGACGAGCTTGCCCGGGCCGGAAAACGGGTGCTCGTGCTCGACATCGACGTACATCACTGCGAGGGCGTGCAAGAGGCCTTCTACGAGCGGGCGGATGTGATGACGGTCTCCATGCATGAAGGCGGAAAAGGGTTTTTTCCTGGCACCGGTTTCGAAGACGAAATCGGCACCGGTCCCGGCGAAGGATTCACCGCAAATTTGCCCCTGCCCAGGGGCACCCATGACGCCATTTACCAGGAAGCCTTCGGCGAGACCGTTCTGCCGTTGCTGCGCGCCTTCGATCCGGATGTGATCCTTCTGGAGCTGGGCATGGACACCCTGGCGGGCGATCCGCTGGCCCATCTCCGGCTGACGAACAATACGCCGGCCGATTGCCTCGACCTGGTTCTGGCGTTGGGCAAGCCGATTCTGGCCACCGGGGGGGGCGGTTACAACGTACCCAACACCGTACGCGCATGGACACTCTGCTGGAGCGTCCTGTGCGGTGATGACCAACTGCACCAGGAACTGATGATCGGCATGGGCGGTTCGATGTTGCAAAACACCGACTGGGCAGGCGGTCTGCGCGACCCGGCCCGGACCATGGAACTGGACGGCCGCGTCGAAATTGACGCCGAGGTACGCCGCGTGGCGGCTGCCATCCGAGCAGCCCTTTTTCCCCGTTTCGGACTGAAATAACCGCCACAGTCCCCCCGGTCCACGCAGGTGAATCGGTCGCCTGTGAAACTCTGCCAGCGGTAGGATTCTTGCGGCCCAAACCCGCCATAAAAGGTTTCGGACGTGCTGCGTCTCACACTCACCGGGTGCAAGGATCGGGTAGAGTTGTGTGGCCCCAACGATGCCCCTTCCCCTAACAATTCGCCCAGTGGTGAACCCTGCAAGCAACCTGGCTGTCTGAGATTTGTGGGCAGCCGTATCGATACCCCATTCTAGTCGAATCGAGCAACCCCGGGAAAATGCCTCATGCGTTCCACTCGTACACTGCTTGCCATGACCAACCACCTGACCAACCGCACCGAATTGCGAAATCGTCTGACCACGATGGTCGCCCATTTACGCCAGCGGGCAAGCATCGACTCGACTTGCCAGCCTGGAGGCCTCACACAGATTCATGCCCGGATCACCACCCTCGATGCGGGCGGCACCCCGGGGCCAACGCATGCGATCCGGATCAAACGGTTCGATCGCCATGGCATCGCATTTTCCCATCGCCGTCCGCTACACGATCGCCGGATCCTGGTCAGCATCGAAAGTCCCGCGATTGGCCGGTTTGTGGTCGAAGTTGATCTCTCCTGGTGCCATTTTTGTCGCCAGGGCGACTACACAAGCGGTGGCCGATTCGTGCAACTTGCCAGCCGGTCGGCGTGAGGGAGAAGTGGGCAGGGGCAGGGCATGGTTCAGTGATAGCTTCCTCCGGCAGAGCAGGAGGTTTCTCGGGAAAGTCACGTACCACCCGCAGCGGATGGCGAGGAAAGTCTCTAATTCGACACAATTCGACACCGCCACTTTTCCTAATACAAGGTTCGACGCGTAAGCGAGTGAACACGTTACGGCAATTTCACTCGCTAGCGCTTCGCACCTCGTATTTCGTATACTTTTACGTGAAAGTGACGCAGCCCAACTAAAAGGGGCTGGAAAAAATATCGTACTCGTACTCAGCCCAGCGGTACTCGTACTCGAATCCAAGCCCAAGGCAAGGTCGGTCATCATCAACATCCATGGCCTCCTGTTTCGTTTGCATCCAATGGTTCTATTCGAGTACGAGTACGTCAGAACGGCAGAGCCTGATGGGTACTCATCAGCGGAGTTGGTAGTTTACGGAAAATTATTCGAATCGAGGTTTGGCCCTGATTTGGAGTAAGATTAAGAGTAAGATTAAGAGTAAGAGTAAGAACACCAAGGCCCACTCCCTTTTCCATGCATCCAGGCCTTTCCCATGCATCTAGGCCCCACACTCATCCTCGATTCTTTTGCTGAAGCGTTTCGGATGCGTTACGTACGGCTGCTGATCACGGCCCACGACGACTATTGGCTCGATGCGGCCCTGCGCGAATCAACCGGTTATGGCTCCTCGGTCATTGCCTGCGATGCGGAGGTAGGGGTCGAACGCATGTTGCCAGCCGAGGAAACGCCCGACGGAAGGCCCGGCGCGGCGGTGCTCCTGTTTGGCTTTTCGACCGACGCGCTCGCCCGGGCGGTGCCAAACCGAGTAGGCCAATGCGTGATGACTTGCCCAACGACGGCTGTCTTCAATGGTTTGCCCTCCAGCCAGGAAACGATCCCATTGGGAAAACGACTGCGATATTTTGGCGACGGCTATCAGAAAAGTAAAAAATTTGCTGATCCGAGGTATTGGCGGATACCGGTCATGGATGGTGAGTTCCTGGTCGAAGAGACCGCCGGCGTGGCCAAGGGAGTGGCTGGAGGGAATATCATTCTGCAAGCTCGCACGCAGCAGGATGGCCTCGAAGCAGCACGCCGGGCCACGACGGCAATCGCACGGCTACCGAACGTGATGACTCCTTTTCCCGCCGGCGTCGTCCGTAGCGGCAGCAAAGTCGGAGCAAAATATAAGGGACTGGTCGCCTCGACCAACGATGCCCTCTGCCCCACGCTCCGGGGTCGGGTCGAAAGCGAACTGGTCGAAGACGCCCAGTGCGTCTACGAAATCGTCATCGACGGCACGGACGAATTGGCGGTAGGCCAGGCAATGCGCGATGCCCTGCGAGTCACGGCCGGAGAAGGGGTACTGGCCATCGGCGGAGGCAACTACGGTGGCAAACTGGGGAAGTTTCACTTCCACCTCCGCGAATTGCTGGCATGAAAGTAGTTTATCCGGGCTCCTGGGTCGCGATTGGCAAGAGGACCGTCGATTCGGACCCAAGGGAGGCCATAACGCGTTTTGCGCAAAGCAGTTGCACGTCCTATCGCCTCGCTGGTACACTTATCTGAGCCCAATTGACATATCACGACCCTGAGTAGGATCGCAAGATCGATGACCGCCGAACAAAACCCATCAGACCCTGTCCCAACCGAACCCAGCCAGGAGCATTCTTCCGGAATTACTTCTCCTGGGGTTACTGAGTCGCACGCGTCGCCAGCCGAGGTGACTCGGCCCGATACGCCCAACGACAACATGGTGGGGCAAGACCCGGCCCAATCTCCTGCAATGGAAAGGGCTCCTGCAATGGAAGGGGCTCCTGCAATGGAAGGGGCTCCTGCAATGGAAGGGGCTCCTGCAATGGAAGGGGCTCCTGCAATGGAAGGGGCTCCTACAATGGAAACGGCTCCTGGCACCTCTAACAGTAGTGGGTCCAACGACACCGGATCCAACGACACGGACCCCTCCAAGGATAAAGGTTACGAGGCGGCGGAACCCAACGGAACGCTTCCGAAGGAACCCGAGCGAAAGGGTACGGAGGGGAACGGTGTGGCAGTGGCCACCCCCGAACCGACCCACTGTGAGCCGGTTCAAAGTGAGTCGGCGCAATGTGTACCCGCACAAAGCAAACCGACGGGACAGCCCACCCCCACAGCGGAATCCAGCCTGGTGGAATCCTCCAACACTGAAACTACTGCCGCGGAAAATTCGCCCGAGGCAACTCCCGCACAGCCGCCCAACGCGCCGCCACCGAGCCAGCGTTTGCAAATCGGCACACAGCGCACCGGCGATGAACAGGAAGTTGCCAAGCCGCAACCGACAACGCCGGTCAGCCAGAATATTGCCGCTCCGGAAGCCGATCGCAAACATTACCCGCCGCCCAATACGCGCACCCAGCTTTCTCCCGAACTGCAGCAGGAACTGGAAGCCGCCCTGGGAGATGAATCGCTCGATTCGCTGATCGACAGCGCGGCGTCGAGCGAAAGTGCCACCGTGGAACTGGCCCCCGAGTCGAGAGTCACCGGCCGGGTGGTGAGTGTTCATCGAGAGGATGTGTTTGTCGACCTGGGCAGCCGCACCCAGGGCATCCTGCCGGTCAAGCAATTTCCCGAGGGAGCGCCCGAAATGGGTGCCGAGCTGGAACTGATGGTCGTCCGCTTCAACGCCGATCAAGGCCTGTACGAAGTCTCGCTCCCAACCGCGGCCGTGTCGGTCGGCAACTGGGACGAAGTCGAGGAAGGGCAAATCATCGAAGTCACCATCAGCGGCTCCAACAAGGGCGGTCTGGAATGCCAGATTGCCGGCATCAAGGGATTTATCCCGATGGGGCAAATCTCGATCTACCGTGTCGAGAATGTCGAGGAGCTGGTGGGGCAACGGATGACCTGCGTGATCATGGAGGCGAATCGGGACCGCCGCAACCTGGTACTCAGCCATCGCGGCGTGATGGAACGGGAACGCCGGGAACAACGCGAAAAGCTTCTGGCTGAGTTGGAGCCGGGGCAAATCCGCGACGGCACCGTTCGCAGCCTGCAAGATTTTGGCGCATTTGTCGACCTGGGCGGCATCGATGGTTTGATCCACATCAGCCAGCTCAGTTGGGACCGCATTGGCCACCCGCGCGAAGTGCTCGAGGTGGGCCAGGCAATCCAGGTTCGGGTGGCCAAGGTCAACCGGGAGACGGGCAAGATCGGCCTGGCTTACCGCGATCTGGGCGAAAACCCATGGACCGACGCCGCCACAAAATACCCGGTAGGCGCGCGGGTGAAGGGCAACGTCACCAAGCTCATGCAGTTTGGCGCGTTCGTCAAACTCGAGCCGGGAGTCGAGGGCCTGATCCACATTTCCGAGCTGGGCCACGGCCGGGTCCACCGCACGGCTGACGTGGTCAGCGAGAATCAAGAGGTGGAAGTGAAAGTACTGTCGGTCGACACCGACGCCCAACGTATCGGCCTGTCGCTCAAAGCGTTGCTGGCTGCCCCCGAGAAACCGGCCCGCGAGAAACCGGCCGACCCTCCTCCCGAGACCGAAGCCGACAAGCAGGCCAGAGAACGCCGGAAGGAGCAGGAGAAAAACCTCAAGGGCGGCATCGGCGGCCCCAGTGGGGGCGAAAAATTTGGTTTGAAGTGGTAACGAGCGACGGCTAAGGGACGGCTCATCAATAACTTCGGCATCTCCGTGCAAAGTCGCGGCACCCTTCATTCTGGTGAGGAAGAGAATGAGTGATGCTTGATTGAGGATCTGAAGGATAGCTCCTTTTGCAGTTCATCGATCATCGATCACACTTCAAACATCCGTATGCCTGCTTCTCCAGGGTTATCCCAAAGCAGGAAGTTGTTTTTGAAGCATTCCTAAGCTATCGACACCCCTTGCCCCAACATCGATGAAAACATCCAAGTTTCGATTCAACTGCTCCTTTCTTCTTTTGCTTTTCCTGACCTGCTTACTGTCGGCCCGCTGTCGGATCGGGACCGTCAAAGCGCAACCAGCCGACCAAGGCCCGAAGCCAGCGAACACGACCACCCAAGGAGTGACGGAAATCCGCCAGGGTGGTTATGTCGAAAAGGTCGACCCCCATGTCGACTACAAGGACCGTCTGCCGAGCACGCCTCCCCGCCCGCCGGCCGATTCGGCGAGCGCCTTTCATGTGGTCCCCGGGTTCCAACTCGACTGCGTCGCGGCGGAACCCCTGGTACGCGACGCGGTGGATCTGGCATTTGACGAAAACGGATTCCTCTACGTTGCCGAAATCATTCCCTACGCCGAAGACAATTCGTCGAAATATGGCTCGCCCAGAGGACGCATCGCCTTACTGAAAGACACCGACGGAGATGGCACGTTCGATACCAGCGTGGTCTTCGTCGACAACCTGGTCTGGCCCACCGGCGTCGCCTGCTACAACGGCGGACTCTACGTCGCCGCGACCCCCGACATTCTCTATTGCAAGGATACCGATGGCGACGGCAAAGCGGATGTGCGCGAGGTGGTGCTGACCGGGTTCGAAACTTCCAGCCCGAACGCCATGCCCAACAGCCTGCGTTGGGGCCTGGACCAGCACATCCATGGCATGACCAGTACCGCGGGAGGCCAGATCGAGGCCGTCAAGTGGAATCGCCAACATCCCGAGGCTCAGGTGCCAGCGATCCAAGCGCGTGGCCGCGACTTCCGCATTGATCCGCGGACCGGGCAATTCGAGCTGGAGAGTGGCGGCGGCCAGTTCGGCATGACCTACGACCGCTGGGGGAACAAATTTGAATCGAGCAACAGCGCGCCGATCGAAATGATCATGATCGAAGACCGCTACCTGGCCCGGAATCCTTATCTGGCGGCCCCCTCGCCCCGGATGCCCATCTGGGTCGATGGTAACACGGTCTACCCGACCAGTCCCGTCGAACCGTGGCGGATTATTCGCACCGAGATGCGCGTGGGCGGTAGTTTTTCCGGTCCGGTGGAAGGGGGCGGGACCGCCTCGGGGTATTTCACGGCCGCTTGCGGCCTGAGGATTTACCAGGGGAACGCCTGGCCCGAAGCGTATCGCGACAGCGCGCTGGTTTGCGAACCGGCTGGCCATCTGATCCACCGGATGCGGCTGGAACCCCATGGCATCGGCTTCACCGCCCACCGCACCGAAACAAAAAGCGAATTCATCACCAGCGACGAAATCTGGTTCCGGCCGATCCAACTGTCCGGCGCGCCCGATGGCACGATGTACGTGGCGGATATGTACCGCGAGATCATCGAGCATCCCGATGCGATCCCGCCGTCGGCCAAAAAATATCTCGATCTGACCCGCGGCAATGACCGGGGCCGCATCTACCGGATCGCCCCCAAAGGTTTCAAGCCGCCTCCTGCGCCTCGGCTCGGCACGTTGACCACGACCGAACTGGTCGCCCTGCTGGCCCACCCCAACGGCTGGCACCGCAACACGGCCAGCCGCCTGCTGTTCGAGCGGCAAGACCGTGCCGCCATCGGCCCCATGCGCCAACTGGCGACCAAATCGCCGTCGCCCCTCGGTCGCATGCACGCCATGCACGTACTTGCTGACATGGACGCTCTGGACGAGACGCTCCTCCTGGCCCGACTCGAAGATAGCCATCCGCGAGTTCGTGAACATGCCGTCCGTCTGACGGAAAGCATCCTGGCCGATTCGCCGCTAATCCGCAGCCGGCTTTACGCGATGGCTGGCGACGAGGATCCCCGGGTCCGCTACCAGTTGGCACTGACGGTGGGAAATATTCCCGGTCCCCAAGCCACCGGCACGCTGGCAACCATTGCCCAGCACGACTCAGCCGACCGCTGGGTTCGGCTGGCCATCCTCAGTTCGTCACTCGGCCGGGCCGGTTCGCTGCTGGCCGCCATGGCCGCCGACCGGTCATGGCGGGCCACCGGGGAAGGGCAAAAAATGTTGGCCCAACTGGCCGACCAGGCCGGCCTGCAAAACCAGTCCGCGCAAGTCGCCGAAGTCCTCCAGGTTCTGGCGGGCCTGCCCGCCCAAGAGAGCACCCTGGCCGAACGCATCGTTCACGGCTTAAGCGAAGGCCTGAAAAAGTCGGGCGGCAAATTGCCGACCGGGCTGGGCACGGCCAGCAAGGTAAAAGAGATCCTGGCGAACCTGATGGAACAAGCAAAAAAAGTGGCCAGCGACCCGTCGCAGCCGATCGGGCAGCGGGTCGAGGCGATTCGTTCGTTGAGCCTGGCTCCTTTCCAGGACGCCGCGGTCATCCTGCCTGAAGGGCTCGACAGCCGCCAGCCGCAGCAAATCCAGATCGCGGCCCTGGCCACGCTGGGCCAGTTCCAGGACAACCGCGTGGGACCGATGATCGTCGAAGCCTGGCCCAGTTTCAGTCCCCAGGTCCGAACGGTGGCGATCGAAGCTCTCTTTGCCCGCCCGCAACGCCTGGCCTGCCTGCTCGATGCGATCGAACAGCGGCAGGTCCGGGCCAGCGACTTGCCCCGGGCGCGCATCGATTTCCTGTTGGCCTACCCCGAAACGTCGCTCCGCAACCGGGCCAAGACGATCCTGGGGAGCGTACAGCATACGCCGCGCGCGAATGTGGTGGAAGCTTATCGCGACGTCCTCGCCATGCCAGGGGATCGAGTTCAAGGCAAGGCAGTGTTCAAAAAGGAATGCTCCATCTGCCATCGGCTCGAAGGGGTCGGTTTCGACCTGGGACTGCCTTTGGCAACGGTCAAGAGCCGCGGTTACGAAGGCATCCTCTCGCAAATTCTCGACCCGAACCGGGAAGTCAACCCGACCTACATGAACTACCTGATCCTCACCGAGAAGGGCCGCGCCCTCAGCGGCATGATCAGCGCGGAGACGGCCACCAGCATCACCCTCACACGGGGCCAGGACCAAAGCGACACGGTCCTGCGCAAGGACATCGATGAAATGGAGAGTAGCGGCCAATCGATCATGCCCGAAGGGCTGGAGAAACAGCTCAGCAAGCAGCAGATGGCGGACCTGCTCGAGTACCTGATGACCCTCCCTTGACACCGAAATCAACATTGGGAGAAACGTATTATGCAAACCCGTCCTTTGGGAGCTAGCGGAATCGAAGCTTCGGTGATCGGATTGGGAACCTGGGTGACCGGCGGAGGCGCGGTCTGGGGAACCGAGCCGGATGACCGGGAATCGATCCGGGCGATTCAAGCGTCCCTGGATGCCGGCGTGAACCTGATCGACACAGCGCCCGGCTATGGCTGGGGGCGCAGCGAGCAGGTGGTCGGCCAGGCCATCAAGGGCAGGCGCGATTCGGTGATCATCGCAACAAAATGTGGCCTGATCTGGGATGACGACCGGGGCTCGCCCTTTGCGGAACTCAACGGCAAAATGGTCCGCCGCAGCCTTCGGCCCGATACGATTGTCGAGGAGATTGAACGCAGCCTGACCTGTCTCGACACCGACACCATCGATCTCTACCAGACCCATTGGCCGTCGGTGGAACCTGACAAGACACCGATCGAAGAGACGATGGCCGCATTGCTCAAGTTGAAGGATGCGGGCAAGATCCGCATGATCGGCGTCTGCAATTGTTCGCTCGACGAACTCGCCGAGAACGTCCAGCACGGTCCCGTGGCAAGCCATCAGTTTCGCTACAGCATGTTATGGCGCGATGCCGAGCAAGAAATCTTGCCCTACGGCCAGCAACACCATATCGCTACCCTGACGTACATGTCCCTCGAACAAGGGCTGTTGACCGGAAAAATCGGCCTGGATCGCGAGTTTGCGCAGGACGAATTCCGCGCCAACGAGGATTGGAGTCCATGGTTCCAACTGGAAAACCGAAGACGGGTTCTCGCCCTGCTGGATCGATGGGAGGAATTGACCGAAAAGTACCACATCAGCCTGGCCCAACTCGCCCTCGCCTGGACCGTGGCGCAACCCGGCATCACGCACGTGCTGGTTGGGGCCCGCAATACGCAACAGGCGATTGAAAATGCCGCGGCGGCCGGCGTCGAGCTCAGCAAAGCCGATCTGGAGCGAATGAACCAAGACCTTGAAACGCTCGGTCCGCCTTCTGGAGTGTCGTGAATATGGACCCAACCTGACCGGCACGCCGGCCGCACATTTCACCGTCTCCTACGAAAGTCTCAAACCGTGGGTCCGCTGGTACGAATGGGGCGGAGGCATTGGCGGCGACGTCACCCGACCCGGCCACATGCCGGCCGACGAAAGTCCGCTCATGGCCATTCTTGACGATGCCCAGCACGCGGGCAAAGTCTTGCTGACCGACAGCGAACGCCGCACCCTCTACCTCTGGCTCGATGGCAATGCTCCGTTTTACGGAACGTATGCCAAGGCGGCCGAACTGGCCCAGCAACAAGGTCAACAAGTACCGATGCCCGAGCTTCAATAGCGTAACCCTCTCACAACGACGATGCTGATCCTTAAACATATTCTCACGGTGGCGATGTTGATCCTGGCAGGGCAAGGGCACGGTTTGCGGGCAGCACCGGCTCCGGCCGACATGCGGGATATTGCATTCCAATCGTCATGGGATGGGGCAACCCAAAAGTATTGCAACGCATTGGCCGCGACGTCTTGGTCATCGAACGCGAGGACCAAGGCCATTCGACCCACTATGCCGACGCCCGAGCCATTTTGGAATTCGTGCTGCAAAAGGCCCCAACGGACCAAGAGGCTCCAGCCAATCGAGCAGAGAAGAGATAGACCATTAGTCAGCGACCACCGACAGAGCCGCTAGCTTGAGGAAGGCTCCTCAAAGGAGCCGGGGAGAGAATATCGTGCTCGTACTCAGCAAAGCGGTACTCGTACTCGAACCCAACTTGGCGGCAAGGTCAGTCATCATCAATATCCATGGGCTCTTGTTTCTGTTGCATGCAATGGTTCCAGTCGAGTACGAGCACGACGGAACGGCGGAGCCTGATGGGTACTCTCCAGCAGAGCTGGTGGTTTACGGACGGGAATTAATTGGACAGCGCCACTTTTACGCGGAAGCATAGGAAATACAAGCCCGAAGCGCCAGCGAGTGAAATTGCCGTAACATGTTCACTCGCTTGCGCTTCGCACTTTGTACTGCGGGAAAAGTGGCGCTGTCCAACTAAGGGGAAGATATTGGTGTATAACAAGAGAAGCTCCTGCTCACGACGAACCGCTCGGTCACCCGAACCCCGTTTCACATCATCATGCTATCCATTCTTTCCTTGCTCTCCATTCTGATTGTCAGCGCGAGTGCCGACCAAGATCCTGTTCCACCTCAGTTTGGGCCGGCGGTGGTCACCTTCGGCGAAACGGCCGCGGCGCCGGCCAGTCGGCCCTCTTGCGGTTTTTCGCTGATCTCCGCCAGGGAGGATGGACCGCAAGTGGTAATCACGGCAAAACCAGTAACGATGCTGGCGGTCGTTCGTCCGAATGAAGTGGCGCAAGTTGAGATTACGATCCGCCAAATCACCGGACCGTTTGAGATTTCCGCCGACGTGCAACCGACCGCCGGCGACCAGGCCGAAGTCTGCCTGGCGCTGGGACCCGATTGGAAGGAGCATGTCGTTTCGGTTCAAGGCGGGACAACCTTGCGACTGGCCGGCCAGGCCGGTCCGCAAGGCGCGACCCTCCGACTGTCAACCCGCACCGGCAACGCGGAAGGTGCGGTCCGCTGGTCGGCCATTCGGCTGACGAGTGGTGGGCACTCGTTCGATGTACCGCTCGCTCTGCCGGTCCGCGAACTGGGTCTGGACCCACCGCCCATCTTGCCGCCGATGCGGCCGGCGGTCGAACGAGCGCTGATCGAATGGGACTGGCGCATGCAGGATGGAATCGAAACCGAGCGCGAGCCACGAACCTATGCCGCGGCCATCAAGCAAACCCTCGAACGGGGCACGAAACTGATCGAACGACTCCAGTCCCTGGAGGTGGCGATGGGAGACTGGCCCGATCGCTGGCTCCGCCTGCGGCAGCGCTGGCACGACCTTTCGGCAGACGCTGCAACGGACGCCGCGACCTGGGAGTCGCTATGGCGCGAAGTCCATCGAGCGCGGCGAGCCATCGCCCTGGCCAACCCGGCAGTCGGTGCCAACCCACTGGCTTTCATCAAGCGCGTCCCCAGCGCCTTCAGCCATCAGTTGACGCAATACTATGGCTCCGACGCCAGGCCGGGTGGCGGCCTTTTCGTGCTCGAGTCTCCGGGCGTGTCGATGCAATGCCGACAACTTACCACCGGCAAGCTGCCGCTGGGCAGTTATCAGCATCCGGAAGTCTCCTTCGACGGCCGCCACCTTCTGTTTGCGTTCTGCCCGGTTGAGAAAGCGCCGACCGACCGCGAGATGCACGGCCAGCTCCATTACCACCTGTACCAGGTGGCGGCCGATGGCACGGAATTAAAACAACTGACCAGCGGTCCGTACGACGATTTCGCGCCCCGCTATCTGCCCTCGGGCAAGATCTTGTTCCTGTCGACCCGACGGCGTGGTTTCCACCGCTGCGGCCGCGGCCCGTGCCCGGTTTACACACTGACCGTCGCCAATGCCGATGGCTCCGATCCGCACACCATCTCCTATCACGAAACGCACGAATGGGATCCCGCCATCATGCACGATGGCCGCGTGATCTATACGCGGTGGGACTACGTCGACCGTCATGCGGTCCATTACCAGCAGTTGTGGTCGACCCGGCCTGATGGAACCGATGTGCGCATCTTCTACGGCAACAACACCTTGAACCCAATCGGTGTCTGGGAGGCGCGACCCGTGCCCAATTCCCACCAGGTCATGGCCACGGCGGCGGCCCACCATGCGATGACGGCCGGGTCGATCATTTTAATCGACACAACCCGGGGCCTGGATGGATTGGCCCCCATCACTCGCCTCACTCCCGACGCACTCTTCCCGGAGAGCGAAGCTCCAGTCCGGCGCAAACCGGAAGGCTACTGGCACAACCCGGTCGGCGTACACGGCACACCCGACCTGCCGCCAGCAGCAGCCCGCTGGCCCGGCCATTGCTACCGCTCGCCTTATCCGCTGGCGGAGGATTTCTTTCTGGCAGCCTACAGCTTCGACCCGCTGATTGGTGAACCGACGTCCAATGTGCCCAATATGTTCGGCATCTACCTGGTCGACCGGTTCGGCAACAAGGAGCTGCTCTATCGGGACTTGAACATCGGCAGCTTATGGCCGGTACCACTGGCTCCGCGGCCGGTGCCAATGAACATACCCTCAATTCAGGCGAAGGCGCCACAACCGGAAGGGACTTTTTTCCTGCAGAATGTCCACGCAAGCTGGCCGGCACTGCCCGACGAACCGATCACGCACCTCCGCATTGTTCAGATCCTGCCCAAATCGACGCCCCACTACAACAATCCACCGATCGGTCTTGCGCCCGCATCGCCCGGCCGGCAAGTCCTGGGGACCGTCCCGGTGGCAGCGGACGGCTCGGCCTATTTTCGGGCTCCGGCGGGGATTCCCCTTTCGTTCCAGGCGCTCGACCGCCAAGGCCGCGCAGTCCAGACGATGCGCAGCCTCACCTACCTGCAACCGGGTGAGACCGCTTCGTGCATTGGCTGTCACGAGCCGAGGACCTCGGCCCCTCGGCAGCACGGCAGCGCAGCATCCCTGCAGCACCCACCTTCCGTCATCGAACCGGGCCCGGAAGGTTCGAAACCATTCAGCTACCCGCGGCTGGTGCAACCGGTCCTCGACACGCATTGTGTTCGGTGCCATAACGACCAGCGTCACGACGGCGACATCGTGCTGACCGGCGAACCGCAAGGGCATTTCAGCCGATCTTACAACGCCCTGGCGCCGTGGGTACCCTACTCAGCCTGGCCGCGCAGCGATGGTGATTTCCGCATCGTCAACAGCGAACCGTTGACACATCCCGACACGTTCGGCGCCCGTGCCAGTCGTCTCATGGAGCTGCTACTGCAAGGTCACCAGGAGGTCCGCCTCTCAGCGGCCGACCTGGAGCGACTCATCACCTGGATGGACACCAACGCACTGTTCTACGGCACGTTCGACCCCAAGGATCAGGCCCGGCAACAGCAGGGCAGCCTGATTGCAGGGCCAAAAATCGAATAGGTCCCAAGATAATGGGGAAATCATGACCAGTAAAGTATCCAGCCAACAGCGACCTGATAGGGCAACCCGTAGCTTATCGCGGCGCAACACGTGGCCATGCGGGGTCCTGGCGATCTTCGTAGCCACTTTGATGTTTTGCGCTTCCGCCAGCGGTTCCAAACGGCCCAATTTTCTCTTCATCCTCACCGACGACCAATCCCCGTACACCCTGAAAGCGTATGGCAACAGCGTGTGTCAGACACCCAACCTGGACCGACTTTCCGCCGAGGGGATGACGCTGGATGCCGCCTATCACATGGGCTCCTGGTCGGGGGCCGTCTGCACGCCGTCCCGGCATATGATCATGACGGGCCGGACGGTGTGGCGAATTCCTGGCGCTGGGCGCAACCCCAAATCCAATAAATCCAATTCCAATGGGTCCGCCCACTTTCCCGGTGACCTGCCTCGCCATACGATGGCGGCCGTATTCAACCAGGCGGGCTACGACACGATGCGGACCTGCAAGAAAGGAAATAGCTACGAAGCCGCCAACCGGCAGTTCACCGTGCGTCACGATGCCTCGAAACGGGGCGGCACGGACGAGACTGGCAGCGCCTGGCACGCCCAGCGCGTGCTGGAATACCTGCAGACGCGCAAGCAGACCAAGAAGACTAGCCCGTTTTTGATCTATTTCGGTTTTTCGCATCCGCATGACCCGCGCAACGGCAAGCCGGAACTTCTGCGGAAATACGAAGCTGACAACCGCGGGGCAAGCACGAAGCCCAACCCAAAGGCGCCACCACTGCAGGTCAACTACCTCCCCGCCCATCCGTTCCCCCACGGCCATCCCGGATTGCGCGACGAAGAGAAGGTGCAGGGAGTCATGAAACGCCGCGATGAAGCCACCATCCGCAATGAACTGGGGCGCGAGTATGCCTGCATTGAAAACATTGACATCCAGGTAGGGCGCGTGCTGAAAAAGCTTGAGGAGATCGGAGAGCTTAACAATACGTACATCTTTTACACAGCGGACCACGGTATCGCGGTGGGACGGCACGGGTTGGTCGGCAAGCAAAATCTCTACGAACATACGTGGCGTGTGCCCTACGTGGTCCGGGGACCCGGAATCGTGGCGGGCAGTCGGGCGCCCGGTAACATCTACCTGCTCGATACGCTGGCCACGCTGTGCGACCTGGCAGGCATCAAACCGCCAGCGACCAACGACGGGCTCAGTTTCCGACCGATCCTCGAGGGCCGGCAGGAGACCAGCCGGGATGTTCTGTACGGCGTCTACTGCGGTGGCACTAAGCCAGGAATGCGGTGCGTGCGCAAAGGCAAGTGGAAGCTGATCAAATACGATGTCCTGGACGGCAAGGTGCGGGAAACTCAGCTTTTCAATCTGGCGGAAAACCCGGATGAACTGCTCAGAGAGCACCACGATCCGGCGGTCATCGGGCTGACCGGGAACACGCCAGGGCCGAACCAGGTCAATCTGGCCGACGATCCGCGTTACGCCGGAAAACGCCAAGAACTCGAGGCCCTGCTGCTGGCGGAACAGGAACGTCTGCAAGATCCCTACCGTCTTTGGGATCAACCGAAAGAATAACTTACAAGCAAACCGGAACCGTCTTGGCTGCTTCTCGCCAGAGACCGCCGAGTTCCTGTCGTTCGAGACGATGCGCAAGGGCAAGGAGGCTCTTGCTCGGAAACTCTGAACCTTGAGCCGGTGCACTCGCAACTTCCCGGTGGGTCGACTATGATCGGGCATGGAGCGATGGCGGTGTTCGGTTGCGTTCGTCGTGTCGTTCCATGGACGATGTCAGCCCCATCCTGAAACGGCCAGCCTGAAGGAATCGTCGCATGTACCGTATGCCACGCACAACTGCCGCCTCCATGGGACCGCGCCACCTATCACGTAGCTCGACCTCGCCAAGACCAAGAAGCGCGAGACTTTGCCCCGTTCCGTGCCTCGGAGAGATTCGGCAACGTGGAATACGACAAACGGTGGGTTTTCTGCTCTGTGCGTTCTTATTAGGGCCCGGCACCGTGGCCGCCGAAACGGGCCAACCCATCGGGCCAATCGGCATCGTGGCATCACCCGATCAGAAACTCCTCTACGTGGTCGAGGCCGAAGCCGAACGAATCGACGTACTGGACGTCGCTACCGAAAAGGTGGTTCGCGGCATCGCCTGCCCGGACCGGCCGTCCGGAGTTGTCGTCAGTGCGGACGGCCACACGCTGTACGTGACTTGCGGAGGACCTCAGGGGCAGGTCTGCGTGATCGAATCGGCTACCGGAGAGATCGTCGCGACCATCCCCGTCGGCCACACGCCGTGTGGCCCCACGCTGCTGCCCGGCGGCCAGCGACTTGTGGTCTGCAATCGCTTCGACCATGACCTCTCGGTAATCGATGTGGAGACGCGCACGGAGGTAACACGCGTTCCCGTGATTCGAGAACCGGTCGCGGCTGCCGCCTCACCCGATGGAAAATGGGTTTTCGTTGCCAACCTGCTCCCCGCCGGCCCCGCCGACGCGGCCGATGTGGCGGCGGAAGTAACGATCCTCGACATGGCCGATCTGACTACATCCTCGGTACGACTGCCCAATGGCAGTTCCAGCGTCCGCGGCATCTCCGTTTCGCCCGACGGCAAGTACGCCGAGGTCGTTCATATCCTGTCCCGCTACCAGATGCCTACGACCCAATTGGAACGCGGCTGGATGAACACCAACGCCATGAGCATCATCGACGTAGCCAACCGGTGCTTGCTCAACACGGTGCTGCTGGACGACATCGATCAGGGCGCCGCCAATCCCTGGGGCGTGGCCAGCACGGCCGACGGCAAACAGATCCTCGTAACCCATGCCGGCACGCATGAACTGAGCGTGATCGATGCGCCGGGCCTGCTAAAAAAACTGCAAGACGTGCCGAAAGATACCGAAGAGGCCAAGGCGAAGGGACAGGGCGATCCGCAAGATGCCTACGGATCAATGACCATCGCGGATGTGCCTAACGACTTGACGTTTCTGGTCGGCTTGCGTGATCGTATCCCATTACAAAAAGGAAGTCTGGGAGGACTTGCCGGAAACGAGAGCCCCATGATCCGTGGGCCGCGCGGCTTCGCCCAGGTCGGCTCCAAGATCTTCATCGCCGTCTATTTCAGCGACCTGCTGGCAGTCGTGGATCTCACCAACAAGTCGTACGATCGGGTTCAGACCGTACGTCTCCATCGTGAAGTGGAAATAACCTCCGAGCGTATGACTCTCGAACGCATGACTCCCGAGCAACGGGGCCAAATGGCTTTTCACGATGCAACACTCTGCTTTCAGTCCTGGCAAAGCTGTGCGAGCTGCCATCCGGACGCCCGCGTCGATGGGTTGAACTGGGACTTGATGAACGACGGTTTTGGCAATCCAAAAAATGTCAGGAGCATGCTGCTCGCGCACCGGACACCGCCGGCCATGAGCAGCGGGATCCGCCCGACAGCGGAACAAGCTGTCCGCTCGGGAATCCGGCATATCTTGTTTGCCGTCCATCCCGAAGAAATCGCCCTGGCCATCGATGCCTACCTCAAGGCACTCAGGCCGGTACCGAGTCCAACACTTGCCGACGGCAAATTGAGCGAAGCGGCCAGACGCGGCCGGAAGTTGTTTTTCAGCGACCGGATCGGTTGCGCCACGTGCCACCCCAAGCCCCTCTACACCGATTTGAAGAAACATGACGTCGACTCCAGGAGCCCTTACGATCGCCAGAGCGAATTCGACACCCCGACTCTGATCGAAGTGTGGCGAACGGCACCCTATCTGCACAGCGGTCACTACGGCACGGTGCGGGAATTGCTCGACGCTGGCAAGCACGGCAACGATGGGGGCGATGGCGAGGGGCCCACCGGCAAGGAGTTGGACGATCTGATCGAGTTCGTACTGTCGCTTTAACTCGTACTCTCAACCAAGAGATAGTCATGAACCAGCGAATTCATCGACGCGATCTGCTGCGGGCCGGCGCCGCGGCCGGACTGGCTGCCGGGCTGGTGCCCTTGGCGTTAGCCCGCCCCAGGAAACCCTCGTTACGTCTGGGAATCATTGGCGTCGGCAACCGAGGCACCCACCTGCTGCGGCTTGCCCTGAATATGGACGTTGAGATCCCGGCCCTTTGCGACATCCGGGAAGACCATTTGCAACGCGCGATGGAGATCGTCAAGAAGGCCCGAGGCAGCGCGGCCGAAGGATACGCGCGTGGCCCGCACGATTATCGGCGTCTGCTCGAACGTGAAGATCTCGATGCCGTCATCTGCGCCACCGATATGCAGGAACACGCGGCGATTTGCATTGCCGCCATGCGGACGGACAAGGACGTACTCAGCGAGGTCGCGGCCGCGATGACTCTGAAAGAGTGCTGGGGACTGGTTCACGCCCAGGAAGAGACCGGACGCATCTACATGTTGGCCGAGAATTGCTGCTACTGGCCCCACCTATTGATGGTTCGCAAGATGGTCGAGGAGGGCCTCTTCGGCGACATCACCTATGCCCAGTGCGGTTATGTCCATGACTGCCGCGCCCTGGCGTTCGACCAGGAGGGGAAACTCACCTGGCGTGGGCGGATGGCCCGCGACTTTGCCGGCAACCTCTACCCGACCCATGATCTTGGCCCCGTGGCGAAGTGCCTTGGCATCCATCGGGGAGACCGGCTCGTATCGCTTACCGCCATGCAGAGCCGCAGCGACTCGATCGAAAATTACGTCCGGCAACATTTCGCCAAGGATCATCCGGCCCGTCAGGTTCGATTTCAACTGGCCGATTCGACCAACGTGCTGATTCGCACGGCCAAGGGCGTGCTGATTGACCAGCGTTTCGACATGTACTCCGCCCGCCCAGCCGAGGGACCCTACCACGCGATCCAGGGCGTGCGGGGCAGTTACGATTCGCGTTTGAAAAGCATCTGGATCGAAGGGCGCTCCGCGGCCAATGCGTGGGATCCACAAGACAAATTTGCCAAACAGTTTGAGCACCCGCTATGGACCAACCTGGCCGAGAAGGCAAAAGGTTCCGGGCATGGCGGCGCCGACTTTTTTGTCATCTACGACTTCCTCGAAACCGTTCGCAACGGCGGCCCCGCCCCGGTCGATGTCTACGACGCGGTTGCCTGGAGTTCCATCATCCCTTTATCGGGAAAGTCCATCGCGGAAGGCAACACGGCACAGGCAATCCCGGACTTCACCGGCGGAAAGTGGAAGCAGCCGAAGAGCTGATGCCGGAGGTAAAAAGGTGGGTAAAAAGGTGACAGCCACCAAATTTGGCTAGGACCTGTCGATTAGGCAGTTTGCCGAGGTTAGGCCACCCCGTAAACACTTTTTCCTCCTCCACGAAAGGAGCCAAGCTTTCCAGCATGCGTTTCTATCCGGTGGCCGCAGCGCCAGTCGAACCATCTCTTGGGGAATCGCCGGAGCCCTCATCGAGTTCGAATGGCACCGTCTCATTCGTGGAAGCCTCATCCAATAGGACTTCCTCGGCCAGTTCCTCGAGGGTTTCTTTTCGTTTGGGTGGCTTGGGTTGCGTCGAAGTCTGGGGACTTTTCACCGGAGTATTTTTTCTCGTCCGCTCCGGTTGCTTGATCGTTGGATTCGGATGGACGACGATCGATTCGTCGATCGTGTACGAGTCGTGGCTATCGATGGACGCATCAACCGTCCTGGCAATAACAATCGCCTCTCGGATCGATCGTTGGATCCAGGGTTTCACCTCCTCGTCCTTAACGAGCCCCGCCGCGATATACCCGGCATAAATCCGGGCAGCGGCTTCCAAAATGATGCCTTTACTGGGCTGTAGTGTAATATCCGGTTTGCTCATCGGAGTTCTCTTTGCGCAACAGACAACGGGCCTTGATGCAATACTTTGGATCGAGTCCAACGCGGCAGCGAGGAATACACGAAATCCACTATGGAGACATGATCCACCCATACGGGCCAATACGAATCAAGTCCCGTACCCCCATTATAACTACCGGTTCGGGTGGCGAAATAAAAATCAGGGAAGAATCATGGCCAGAAACGGGACAAAGCCTGGTTTTCCGCCCCAACCATGAATCATTAAGGACCGATGACTTCCAGGCCGCACAGGATCGGCGCTGACCGATCCGCGCCCGCAACCGGGGGCTTGGGAACCAGTTCCACGATCAACTGATCGGTCAGCAAGATACCCGGAAAGGTCTTGACGATACCAGCCGACTGGCCGGCCGATTCGGCTGCGATGTCAAAGTCATCCAGTACCAACTGGCCCTGAATCCGCACTTCAAACCGGCGTTCTCCTGGAGCGGCGGCATCCGGTTCGGCAAAATAGAGACGGACCGTGTAGGGACGAGGCGGCCCCGGATCGGGCATCTGGCTGACGACCTGGCGGAAATCGCCACGGCCGCCCAGAGGCCAGCGGGCGTGACCGGTAAGCCACAGTTCACGCGGACCGAAACCGGAGAAGTTCGCTACCGCGACATTCAGCAGCAGCGTATTCGGATCCAGCCCCACATCGCTCAGGTCCGCCAGGGGGATCGCCAGTTCGGCCGTCCATTGGCTGTCCTGAGTCGACACGGCGCTGCGCCATTTTCCTTGCCACTGGGTATCGGCTTCCTTGATGCGGGGACGGTAGAGATTGTCGGACCTCGCACCATCGCGAACCACCCGATATTCAATGATTCGCTTGAGCCCCGCGTCGGTCGGGTAGACTTTCAGGTACTCGTCTTTCAGCGGCCGGGCACCGCTCGCCCCCCATGGTTTGCCGGCGGTGGTGACCGCCTGGCCCTGGCGGGTCTCGTCTTGGCGGCGGTAAGCGATGTACAGATTCTCGGCGTCACGGCAGACTTGCAGATCGAGCCGTGGCATCGACCGGTAACCGTGCAGGTCGAGTGGGATCGGCTTCAGGTTTTGCCACAATGGATCATCCAGCTTGCCATCGATTTTTGGCTCACCCGACCGAACCGGCACCTCGAGCTGCGGATGTTGTTGCAATTGGATCGTCAGTTTCGCCGCCCCGCGCAACCCGGAGCTGTAAAGCCAAGGCCGGTCCGATGATGCCAGGCTGTCACTTGCCGATTCGTAGTACCATTGGGGCGCCGGGCCGTCGGTTTGCAGCCTGTCGGTTTGCAGCCCGTCGGTTTGCAGCCCGTCGACTCGCACGGGAACCGGAGCGGCTCGCTGCATCACCGGACGAGGGAATCCCAGCCAGGCCCTCTGGTTTGCGTCGTGACGGTCGCCGGGCGCACCCAGGTTCAGATGAAGATGTTTGACTCGCGCGGTGGGCGCCGTGCCTTGCAGCGCAAACCAGGTCCCTGCTTTCTCCTTGACCGGGGCCAACGCGACGCATGTCTGGAAGTTGTAAGAACAACTGCAACCGCCGGCCCCTTCGGGGACGAGCAACAAGCCGGCGGCCGCGACCATAGTGACCGAACAGCCTGGCCGCACGCCGCCGATGGTGGACGTACCGCCGCTGGCGAAATCAAACACGCCGACCGTTCCGGAACGGAAAAAGAGCATATTCTGACAGCCGGCCACCGGCCCGCAGCCGTAAGCCCGGGCGAATGCCCAGGGCCGAGTAACATCGGTCAGCAGATCGGTCGTCATGCGGATTTTACCCGTGCGCAGATGGTACGCATGGGGCTGGGCGATCACCCAGTCATCATGGAGCAGGGGCGGCCGCTCGTGCCAAACCGAATGCTGCCACAGTTTCTTGCCGGTCGCCGCGTCGTAGCCGGCAACGGCCCCCACCACCACCACGCCCTTGCTCCAACGAATGTCGTATTTCCCGGCGGGCACGTCATCCTGTCGCCATATTTCCTGCCCCGACTCCAAGTCCAGGGCAACCAGGGTCTGCACCACCTGACCGTCACCGCCACGTCGCTGAGCCTGACCCGCCTCGGCCGGCGCGGTGGCATCGAGCAAGATCATTCGATCGTGACCGAGCGTGATGGCCGTATTGACCACCGTCCGTTTGGCCCGATAGGTCCAGCGTGGCTGACCGCTGGCCTTATCCAAGGCAAACACCCCAATCCCTTCGTTGCCCCCCTCGGCGACATCAGCGCGCAACCGGCTACCCAGAATCAGATCGCCAGCGACCGACACATATCCCCACAAGCCTTGTTCGGATGCCGATTCGTCAGGTCCAGCCAGTTTGGGGACAAGATAGGTGGAACTGGGCTGGCCGGTGGCTTGATCCAGGCGCTGGCAGACGGGGCCGGAAGCCACGTAGAGGCTGCTGCCGTCAGCGACAAAGTTCGAGGCATTCTTGACAGCATATTTGCGGCCGGCACCCCGCAGTGGCTGACTCCAAAGCTGACGGCCGTTGTAGGCGTCGATGGCCAGCACGCTGTGCTGGCCCGTGACAAACAAGCGGCTACCGACGGCAAGCGGCGCGGAGACGCCCCAATGCCGCGACATCATGGGGGCGGGCCCGGGACCACCAAACCACAACATTTCAAACGGCGGCTGTACCAGACGATCCTTGCCGATGCCCGACTTGCCCGCATCCGCCCACGGATAACGCCAATCGGCCGCGCCAGGCAACGGACCACGGGCAACCACAACCATCGAGGCGTCGAAGTCGATGCCCAGATTCCGGGCGGTTTCGCCAGTAACTTCGGCCAGGCAGAGAACACCGCCAGACGGGTGGACCATGCGAAACAGGTCGGCCCGCGACACTGTGTCGACCTGATCCCCCGCGACCAGGACGAGGTCGGCAAAGTAGGATGCATAGGGCAGATGCTTGTCGTCGGCAATCACATCGACCGCGACCCGCGTTCCATACAAGCCGGCTTTGATCAATTTTGTTCGCGCTCGCTCCGCTGCCGCCACGGAGGGCACCAGGCTGAGCAGGTGCAAGTCGGTCTGCCGAGCCAACGCGGCGGCCAGTTCACAGTCCGACTGGCCCAACACCAAGGCGTAACCTTGCACGATACCCGTTCGCTCCACGATTTCTTTCGCCAATCGGTGCTGGCCGTTACCGAGAGTCGGCTGTGGTTCGACGGGAACCGAAAGTCGGTCCACATGCGGACCGAGAGCAGACCCCGCTGCCGTGGCCGTGACCGATTCCGCCACGGGTTCCTCAGCCGATTTCGCAGGCGCGAAACATTCGATGGTGCCTCGGCTGGTCGTGATCATCAATCGCCCATCGGCAATGGCCAGCCCGCGCACCTGGCCATCGGCGGGACTCGACCAGAGAAGTGACCCGTTGTCCGCGTGAAACGCCCCAATCGACTTCTTCCCACCAATCAGAATAGCCCCTTGAGAGGCTGCCATCGAGTACGGGCGCTCGTCCGACATCGATGCAGACCACCTCGCGGTTTTCTGGATTCCACACTGATCCAAAGTCAGGTCGAAAGCCTCGAGCTGGCGATTACCTGCCGCAAATAGCCGTCCGCCCGCCACCAACGCGCGGTGCCGGTTGGGCAGGTTCTGCACCCGGAGGCCCTGGCCAAGCGAGTAGGCGACCAGGCCATCACCATCGCGCGGGCCCGATTCTCCCAACTCAATATCAATGTCCGGTGCCCCCCCCTGGTGCATGGGACTCAGCAACAATTTGCCTGCGAGCAGCGCCCAGGCACCACCGTTACCCCGGTTGCCCCAACCTTCGGGATCGTAAGGGAGTTGGTACAGATAGGGTTGGTAGTAAACCAGTTTGCCGGTTTGACGATCCAAGGCCGCCGGCGTCGTTCGCCCCGAGGGGACCAGCAACAAGTCTTTCGAGGCGAGCAGATAGCCTTGAGGGCAGACACCCGTGAACGCCGACGAGCCCATGTGCGGCTGGTTGCGATAGAGGGCTCCGCTGGTGTCATTCTTCCAGATCGGCTTTCCGGTTGCGGCATTCAATGCATAGATGTAAATACCCTCGGACGGCCACATGCCGGCGGTAACGTAGACGACCCCATCAATCACCAGGGCGCCACTACGGCAGGGCCAACGCGAGATCATGCGACCATTGCCGAGCATCTGGCGACCCTCCGGGGCAGCACGAAATCGCCACTGCACGGCCCCCGTGTTGGCATCCAAGCGGCTGAGCGTGCCATCGTCGCTGGCGACGTAGAGACTGCCGTCGGCCCAGGCCGGGGCAAACCGAATGGGACCACCGGCGGTGAACTGCCATTTCAGCCGGCCATCGGTCAGAGCCAGGGCTCGGACCGTATCATCCGCCGAAGAAGCAAAGAACACCATGCCGCCCGCTACCACCGGCTGAAAAGCATAATCGAAATCGAGCCGATGTTGTTCGCGGCCAGGCTCAGGCCAGGCCGGTGCGGGAGTTTGAATCGGGTGGTAAGCCCAAATGGAATTTAGGGGAAACGCCAACTGCTCGGCCGAGCTCGACGTCCGGGCCGCATCGGCCCCATAGCAGGGCCAATCCGCAGCCACGGCCAAGTTCGTCAGAGGCCATGCCAAAAGAAACGTTGCCAACAAACCGGTTCGAACTGCCGCATACATGGTCGGTCACCTCAGGGGAAAAAGCCGATATCCAGATGCTAATATACCGGACCATCCAGGCAATGGACTACCCCAGCGAAACACGTCCGGAATAGCCGCCTTGCTGCGGGTCCACACAGTTTCCCCGCTGCGCCCATCCAGCAAGTGACCCACGTCGGAATGCATAAGCCCGGTGCGGGTGTTGACAAACAGATCGGTCTCCGTGGGAGCGCGAAAATGGCCGGGCCACCAATAAGACAAGGCTCCTGCAATGATCCCTGGTAAAAAATCCAAAGCTGCGGCTGCGCCGTAGCACTCCACAATCTCAACTCTTCACCGTAACATCCATTTGCGGGAAGGGGATGTCGATGTGAGCACGGTCCAATTCGATTTTCACCGCCCGCAGCAGAGCTTGCTTAGCAGCAGGAAAGTTGTCGTTCGTAGCCCAGGCGCGCACTTTCCAGTCGACGCTCGAAGGGCCCAGGGCGGAGAGCACCACAGCCGAGTCAGGTTCCTGGACAAACTCCGGCACGGTGGCTATGGCCCGTTCGAGAGCCTCGCGCGTGGTGTCCACATCGGCCGCGTAAGCGGTTCCCACTTCAACCTCCACACGACGGATCGCGTGGTGCGTCACATTCTCAATCACCGATCCGAAAATCTGACTGTTGGGAATGATCACCCGGCGATGGTCAAACGTGTCGAGGGCCGTGGTAAACAGTTCGATTTCAAACACCTTGCCCAGGTAGCCGGCAATATTGACTACATCGCCTATCTTGTAGGGTCGAAAAATCAGCAGCATGGCTCCCGAAGCAAAATTCGACAGCGTGCCCTGGAAGGCCAGGCCAATCGCCAGGCCGGCGGCACCAATCACGGCCGCAAAACTGGTCGTCTCCACGCCAAAAGTGCTCAGGCAAGCCAGCGCCGTCAGGATTAATATGGTCCAGCGAACGAATTTGGAAATGAATTTCGTCAGAGTTTCATCGAATTTCACCCGCCGCAGAGTCGAACCTACGGCCATCGACAACCAACTCGATATAGTCCAGGCCAGAAATAGCAGAATCAGCACCAACAATGCCCGCAGACCATAGTACATACCGATATACTGCCACTGCTCGCTCCCGAAAGAATTCCAGTCGAGCTGCCTGAATTTTTCCAGGATGATGTCCCCGGGCGATTGGGCGGGAGGTACCACCTCGACCTCCGCGGCCACGGCTAAAATGGAAAATGGACGAAAAGGCATCGGCAAGTTCCCTGGACTGATGAACGGTAACAGGAATGACAGACAACACGGGCTAAAGGATTATACCGTTGGATCACGGCAAATTTCAGTAGTTCCCATAAAACAATGCCGTCGGCACTGCTGCAGCCACTCCACGCCGCGGGCTTCAGCCCGGTTCTACCCCCTCCGCAAGGATTCTGTCGAGAGCAACCTTTTCGCCAGATGGCCTGACAAGTGCAGGAACGCACTTCGCTCCCGGCCTCGTCTGCCCGCGCTCTGAGGCAAACCAAGATTAGACGTCAAAAACCCGTAGGGGTGTGGCCCGGTGTCGTCTGCTCGCAGAATCGAAAGACACCGAGGGGCGTGAATGCTAGCACCTGGCCTGACAATCTGCCTTTGCGATCTCCGGGAGCTGACCGTATGATTCGCGAGTCATGAAAACCAACGACCCCCCAACCAACTCGCCCCCAGCGCCCACGGATTCGCAACCGCCAGAACAACAGAAATTCTCTCTTTCGCGACTCTCCGCGGCGTTTGCCCAAATGGCCAGCACGCCTAAGGAGGCCGCTTCAGCCGCCACCTCCTCAGCGTCTGTGGAACCAGCAACGGGCGGTCTGAATCCCCAGCTCAAGATTCTTGCCGAACGTGATGCGGCCATTTCACCACGGATGATTATCGAAGCGATGCTGTTTGTTGGCAGCGAAGATTCCCAGACCGAACCAACCGTGGAAACTCGGGGATTCACCAGTCACGAACTTTCTTCCCACATTCGTGACGTGACGCCTGCCGAAGTGGATGAATTTGTCGGCCAGCTTAACCAGTTGTACCAGAAGGAAGAGTGTCCTTACGAAATCGCCACCGCCGCGAGTGGATATAGGATGCAATTGCGCGAACAGTTCGCACCGACACGAGACCGTTTTCGATCGCCTGGTCGGGCGATCAAGCTCACGCCGGTAGCGATGGAAGTCCTTGCCATTGTCGCCTACCGGCAACCTGTTACGGCTGAGCAGATTCAAAAATTACGTGGCGTTCGCAGTCAAACCGCGCTGAATC
>JAJRWS010000119.1 GCA_024276705.1 Planctomycetota bacterium
AAAGTCCCCTCTCCCCCGGCCAATTGCCGCCGAAAGATGCTCCAAGCCGCATGAACATTCCCGGCAAGTGGTTGGGGGAGAGGGATAGGGTGAGGGGGCTGAAGTGGGTACCAGGGTTCAAGTAAAAGAGTGCCAGGTATCGGGGCTGGGCTGGTAAAAATCCAGAACAGTGCGGGGTTTAGGTATCGGGTGTCGGGCAATAATAGATGGCAAGCTCGGGAGGGTGGGGTCTGGAACCTTTTTTCGCCGGTTTGTACCCCTCCTGAGCCGAAGGCGCTAGCCTCGGGTGTCTTGGAGACAACGCAAATCCTATAAAACCCGAGGCTAGCGCCTACGGCTCAAATAAAGTGACCGGCGAAAAAAGGTTCCAGACCCCTTCATGCCAGGCGGGCCCCTACACGCCCAGATTCAGAAAAAAGGGTGTCGGGGTGTCATAAATGTCCCCTCTCCCCCGGCCACTTGCCGTCGAAAGATGCTCCTTATCGTCAGGACTTTCCCGGCAAGTGGTTGGGGGAGAGGGCCAGGGTGAGGGGGCTGAAGCAGGTACCAGGGTAAATGTGAATCGGGGTCGGGAAACGCTCATTTCGTGACGAACCGATAACGAAACCAACGCATCAAAAACCTACGGCCCGCACATCCTAACCCGGCATCGCCCAAAAGTCGACAGGCGTCCAGTATTCCCAGTTTCCGCTATTGGGGCCGATCTGATATAGTACACCCAGATTCCATCATCCGCATTTCCAACGCAACAATATTCACCATGCCGCGCGAACCGATCTTCTCCGCCGAGGACAGTCAGCCCTCCCCCGAATCCGCAGCTCGTGATCTTCTGGCAGAAACTGAAAACCAGGCAGGCTCTAGTGATGGGGCTGCTGGCGATGGGGGCCAGACCGGCAATGATGCAACCGTCACGCCCGAAGAAGATCTGGTGCTGCGACCGAGACGGATGGAAGATATGATTGGCCAGCGCAGTGTCTACGAACGGCTGGAAATCGCCGTGGACGCAGCCAAAATACGCAACGAACCGCTGGGACATATCTTGCTGGATGGCCCTCCCGGATTGGGGAAAACGACTTTCGCGACCTGCATTCCCCATGCCTTGGGAGTACCATTGCAAATCGCCAGCGGCGCAACCCTGGCCTCGCCCAAGGACTTACTCCCCTACCTGACGAATGCCGAGGGCGGCTCGATTTTGTTTATTGATGAGATCCACCGGATGCCTAAAACGGTGGAGGAGTTCATGTACCCAGCCATGGAGGATTTTCGAATCGACATAACCCTGGGCGAGGGTGTCAATGCACGTACGGTGAATATGGCCTTACGCCCCTTTACCATCATTGGCGCCACCACTCGGACTGGCCTGCTCTCCGCCCCTCTCCGGGATCGCTTCCAGATTCGCGAACACCTCGATTTCTACAGTCACGACGAATTGACCCAAATCATCCTTCGAAACGCCGCGAAGTTGAAAATTTCGGTCGAGGAAAAAGCCGCCGAAAAAATGGCCGTTTGCAGTCGTGGCACGCCTCGCATCGCCAACAATCGACTCCGCTGGGTACGCGACTACGCCACCACCAGGGCAAATGGCGCCATTTCCCTGGCCGTGGCCGTCGCCGCACTCGACATGCTAGGCATCGACCCATTGGGACTCGATCCACAGGATCGCAAATACATGGAAACGATCTTGCGCGTCTTCCAGGGAGGACCGGTGGGGGTAGAAGCCGTGGCCCACACACTCAATACGGCCACCGACACCCTGACGGACGAAGTGGAGCCTTTCCTGCTCCGAGCTGAGCTGGTCGTCCGCACTCCGCGTGGCCGCATGCTGGCCACGGCCGGCTATGAACATCTGGGCGTCCAACCCCCTCCAGAGCTTCTCAATCCCTATCTATCGGAACCTACCCTGCCGGATAGCGAAGAGTCCGAAAACGATGGCCACAACCCCCACCTGCCATTGTTCGAGTGAAAAAGGGGCCAGGAACCCTGGACCCTTTTTCACTACCCCATTGACATCCTTGGACAGCAGCCGGTAGGCTTGAGCGATTATTCACCCCCCCGATAGCCTCCAGACGACCAGTCCAGCCATGGCGGTACCAAAACGCAAACATTCGAATTCACGAACCGGCAAACGTCGCTCCCATGACCACTTGCGAGCCAAGCAACTGCAAGCTTGCGCAAAATGTGGGACCCCCACGCTCTCGCATGTTGCCTGCCCCAATTGTGGCCATTACATGGGTCGTACCGTAGTTGAAATGGAAGAGTAGCGTTTTACCTGAACATTTCACAATTCGGGCACCGATGCGTGGCATTGGTCGACTGGGCATGAAGTTTATAAAATTTTCAGGTTAAGTACGTGACGAAATCCGCGTTTCTATTTCCCGGGCAAGGTGCTCAAGCCGTAGGTATGGTCGGGTCGTTGGCCGATCGGCTACCCGCTGTCCGAAATCTGTTCGACCAGGCGAATCAGATTTTAGGCTACGACCTGCTGGCTCTGTGCCGGAAGGGACCAGCGGAAAAGCTTGATTCCACCCTCTATAGCCAACCCGCCTTGTTTGTCTGCAGCCTGGCCGCATTGACCGGACTCCAGGAGTCCGCGCCGGAACTGGTATCTTCCTGCACCGCCACCGCAGGCCTCAGCCTGGGCGAATACACGGCTCTGGTCTTTGCGGACGCCATCGATTTTGAAGCCGGTTTGCGTTTGGTGCAACTGCGGGGTCAGGCCATGCAGGAAGCAGCCGATGAAGTCCCCAGTGGCATGGTAAGCGTACTGGGCTTGGACCAGCAACAGACCTCAGCAGTCTGCGCGCTGGCCCTGAAAGAAGGCCTGGTAAACGGGGCTGACAGCAACGAAATATTGCAAATTGCCAATTTGCTATGTCCCGGAAATATCGTAGTTTCTGGCCATCTGACGGCATGCCGGCGGGTGGGCCCGTTGGCGGAACAAGCCGGTGCGATGCGGGCCATTCCACTGACCGTGGCTGGAGCTTTTCACACTCCCCTCATGCAGCCGGCCGTTCGCAAGTTGGCCACCGCTTTATCTCACGTAACCATCAACTCGCCACGCATACCGGTTGTCTCCAATGTAGACGCCCGTCCGCACGAAGAACCAGAGAAAATCCGTGCTCTCCTGGTACAGCAGCTGGTCAGCCCGGTACAGTGGGAAAGCTCCATGCGTTGGTTGATCGACGACCTGGGAATCCGGCAGTGTTACGAGATTGGACCTGGCCGCGTGTTACGGGGACTGCTCAAGCGGATTGCCCGCAAACTGCCGTGTGAAAGTATCGCCGCCTAAGGAAAGCCAAAAGCCACCCTGCAGGCCACTCAGACAACAGACCACTCAGACAACAGGCCACACATAACGGACTACCCATGACGGAAGAACCCTCACGACGAATTCAGGTCGATCTAACAGGCCAGACTGCTATTGTCACAGGCGCCTCAAGGGGAATTGGAAAAGCCATTGCCCTGGAACTGGGAAAAGCGGGAGCCCAAGTGGCATGCGTTGCCCGCAACCAGGAAAAACTACAGGCGACCGCTGACCAGATCCAGGAGGCCGGAGGGACGGCTGCGGTTTATCTGTGTGACGTCACGGACTCCGAGACCGTCACTCAGGTTATCGACACGGTCATCGACACTTGGGGACAGCTTGATATCCTGGTCAATAACGCTGGCATCACTCGCGATACTTTGATTCCCCGGATGAGTGATGAGGATTGGGACAGTGTCCTGGCAGCCAATCTCCGCTCGGTATTCCTGTTCACCCGCACCGCTTCGATGCCCATGATGCGAAAGCGGAGTGGCAGAATCATCAATATTTCCAGCGTCTCGGGTCTCATGGGCAATCCGGGCCAGGCCAATTATTCAGCCTCCAAAGCGGGTATCATTGGCATGACGCAAACGGTGGCTCGTGAACTGGCCAGCCGAAAAGTGACGGTCAATGCCATTTGCCCAGGCTTCATTGCCACGGAAATGACCGATGCCCTGGGGCCCGCGGTCCAGGAAGAAGTAAAAAAACGAGTCCCTGCCAGACGCCTGGGACAAGCCAAGGAAGTCGCGGATGCCGTCCTCTACCTGGCCAGCCAATCCGCCGCTTACATTACCGGCCAGGTACTCACCGTGGACGGAGGCCTCACGGCCTAACCTTACCCCCCCCAAATTGAGGAAGCCGACCTGGACAGTCCGTAAGATAAACGGTATATCTTGACGACCCTTATGGTGCCAGCCTATGGTTGGCTGCTTCTTTGCAGAATTTCCCTGAGATTATTTCACTGAATCATCCTGTGTACAAAGGAGGACCATCAACGTGGCCTCGGTAATGGAACGAGTAACGGATATTGTTTCCGAACAGTTAGGTGTTGATAAAGACAAGGTTTCCCCCGATACATCCTTCGTCAACGACTTGGGTGCCGATTCGCTCGACACGGTCGAATTGGTCATGGAACTGGAAGAAGAATTCGACATTAACATCCCAGACGATGCGGCTGAAAAAATCCAAACCGTTGGACAGGCCGTGGAGTTCATCGAACAAAACGCCAAGAGCTAAAAGGGTTAGCATGAAACGGCGTGTTGTCGTAACCGGACTGGGTATTGTTTCGTCGATTAGCAATCAGGTGGAAGATCTTTGGCAAAAGGTCCTCGCTGGCGAAAGTGGTATACACAACCTGCATAATTTCGACACTACCGAACATAAAGTAAAGTTCGGTGGCGAAATCCGGGATTGGTCCACGGTCGATTACATCGAACGTCGCGAAGTGAAACGCATCGATCGATTTGCCCAACTGGCCCTGGTGGCGGGCATCGATGCGGTGCAAGACAGTCAGCTTGATTTCAGTCAAGAGGATGAATTTCGCTGTGGTGTGATCATGGGCTCTGGCGTGGGCGGTCTCCATGAGATCGAAACCCAGGAACGCCGGCTGTTGGAAAAAGGACCGGACAAAGTTTCCGCCTTTACCATCCCCAAGTTGATGGTCAACGCCGCCTGCGGCCACCTTTCGATCCGCTACGGTCTGCGCGGTCCTAATTTTGCCGTGGCGACAGCCTGTGCCAGTGCAACCAACGCCATGGGCGACGCATTCAAGTCGATCCAGTATGACGACACCGACATCATGCTCACCGGCGGCAGTGAGTCGGCGATCACACCGATTGGCATGAGTGGTTTCGCCAACATGAAGGCCTTGTCGATGCGCAACGATGATCCACCTGCCGCCAGCAGGCCTTTTGACGCTGACCGGGACGGATTTGTCATGTCCGAAGGCGCAGGCGTACTGGTGTTCGAGGAATTGGAACATGCCAAGGCGCGCGGGGCCAAAATTTACGGCGAGATTTTCGGTTATGGTGCCAGCGCGGATGGAGGCCATATCACCCAACCAGACGCCCAGGGGGCGGGAGCGGCCCGGGCGATAAGCAACGCCCTGCGTGATGGGCAACTGGCACCTGAAAAGATCGATTACATCAATGCCCATGGCACCAGCACTCCACTGGGGGATAAAGCGGAGACCATCGCCATCAAGCAAATCTTCCGGGATCACGCCTACCGCTTGAATGTCTCCAGTACCAAAAGCCAACTGGGACATATGCTGGGCGCCAGCGGCGGCGTCGAATTGGCCTTAAGCCTGCTGGCTCTCCGTGACCAGGTGAGTCCACCCACGATTAATCTGGAAACGCCCGACCCTGATTGCGACCTCAACTACACTCCCAAAGTGCCTCAGCAGCGGGAGATTCACTACGTGATGAGCAACAGCTTCGGTTTTGGCGGCCATAACGCTTCCATTATCGCGGGGCATCCAGCTTAGGGCGGGTTGACTCTAGCTAGCAATCCAGCTCCCCTTGCTGGCCGACCGGGACGTTTCTATACTCCTCGCCCCTATGAACTCGCCAACCGGCAAGACGGTCCCATTGGAGAAAACCGATGCAAACAGGCATCGTGGTGGCAACGCTACTCAGTTTCACCCTGGCCCCACTGGCCATGGCACAAAACCCACCCGCTAGCGTTCCAGCAACCAACGCCAACTCTCGCCCAGGTGCCAGTGGTTGGCACTCGCCTTCCAGTCAGCCGCCCTCCACCCAGCGATCGACGCCTCCACCAGGAAACGCATACAGCGCCCCGGGCCAACCGGCTCGTAACACTACCGCTCCGCTCGCATCCAACCCGCGCCCCACGCGTGCCCAAGTCACCGAAGGCTCGGGCAAATTACCCGCCGAGCATGGCCAGGTGTGGCGCGAATACGATATCAGCCCGTACACTTTACGAATCCAAACCACCAAGCATCCAGAGCAGACCATCGTGGACTGGATTCTGCGCGAAACCGGATACGAAGCATGGCACTCCACTCCCGTCGCACTTCTCAGCGCCGACAAACGAACCTTGCGTGTTTACCATACACCGCAAATCCAGGCCATTGTTGCCGATATCGTCGATCGATTCGTGAACACGCTAGCTGACAAGTATGGATTTGGGCTCCGGATCGTAACCATCCACAATCCAAACTGGCGAGTTCGGGCCATGCCGCTGATGAAACCCATTTCCGTGCAATCTCCGGGAGTTCAAGGTTGGCTACTCGCCCGGGAAGATGCTGCCCTGTTGATTTCGAAAATGCGGCAACGCAGCGATTACCGAGAGCACAGCGCTCCCAATCAGCTCGTTGGCAATGGTCAGTCCCTGATCGTTTCTTCCATGCGGCCAAGAACTTACATTCAGGGTATCATCCAAACAGCGACCGCCTGGCCCGGATATCAACTGGAACAAGGGCAACTCAATGAAGGTTTTTCGCTAGAGTTTACTCCCTTACTGTCACTCGACTCCCGCACCGTCGACGGTGTGGTAAAACTCCGGCTCACGCAAGTTGAAAAAATGCTTCCCGTCCGCCTGGAGGTCCCCAGTGCTGTCGCCCCCAACCAACAAACCGAAGTGGAAGTTCCCCAACTGACCATGCTCCAAATCCATGAGCGATTCCGCTGGCCAACCGACCAGGTACTCCTCTTGAGCCTGGGTGTCGTCGCCACCCCAGGACCGCCCAAATCCAATCCGTGGACCGACGCGCTGCCCCTGCCTAAATCGGCTCCCCGCGCCGACGCGTTGGTCATGATCGAAAGCCGGGGGAATTTCAGTCCGACTGCCGCAGCCCCAGGCACGGCCCCCGCCACCGCCAATCGGCCCCAACAAACCTTCCATGGACGGTATTAAATTGCGGATTGCGGATTGCGGAATGCGGAATATAATTCACTCGTTCCTTCACACATTTTCCGGCTGCCGATGCCTCCAGCTACCTCCCAACGTCGCCGTCGTGTCGTCATCACCGGGCTCGGCGTTATCTGCCCCCTGGGAGACTCTCCCGAAAAACTGTGGGAAAATCTGCGTAAGGGCCACAGTGGGATCGCCAGGTTGCGCCATTTCCCCGAGCTTGAATCGCTGCTGCGCTATGGGGGCGAAGCCAGCCAGTTCACCGGCCACATCGACGAATTTGGCCAGCTCGATAAGAGCCGCAAAAAGGCCATCCGCAAAAGTCTCAAAGTCATGTGCCGCGAGACCATGATGGCCGTTGCCGCAGCTCAGCATGCGGTTTCCCACGCGGGCTACGAATCGGCCGATTCCACCACTTTGGCCCTCGGCCCTCAAGCCCCCGAACGAGCAGGGGTGGTATTCGGCAGCGACTACATGCTTAGCATGCCGCAAGATTTTCGTGACGGGATGCTCCGCTGTGGCGTTGGCCAAAACGATTTCCATTTCGCCAACTGGGGTAGCGACGGCTTACGCGAGATGAATCCACTCTGGATGCTGAAGTATTTGCCGAATATGCCAGGCAGCCACATTGCCATTTTCAATGACCTGCGCGGGCCCAACAACTCGCTCACATTACGAGAGATTGCTGGCATCATGGCAATCCGCGAAGCGACCCTAACCATCCAGCGCAACAGTGCGGACTGCATGGTTGCCGGAGCCACGGGAACACGCATCCATCCTTTCAAAACGATTCACGCCATCCTTTCCGAGCAACTGGCCGATCCCGCACTCCCCCCCGAACGGGCCGCAAGGCCTTTCGATCAACACCGTACGGGCATGGTGCTGGGTGAAGGCGCTGCTGCCCTGGTCTTGGAGGAGCTCGAGTCGGCACGCTCGCGAGGAGCAACGATTTACGCCGAAATTCTAGGCACCGGTAGCAACACCGTCACTTCCTCCAACCTCCGCAGCAGGAGGCAGAGTGCCCTGACAAGTGCGATGCGATCCGCCCTGTCGGCCTCCAAGCAGAATTTGGCAAATTGCCACAGCCAGCAAGATTGCGAATCTCTCGAATTGCAGGCTGAAAAAATTGGCCATCTCAATGCCCACGGCCTGGGCACTCCTAAGTGCGATAGGGAGGAAGCAAGAGCCATCCACGAACTCTTTGGCAAACAAACCTCCGCGATTCCCGTTGTTGCCGCCAAGAGTTATTTCGGCAATCTGGGGGCCGCCAGTGGGATTGTGGAACTGATTGCCAGCCTGCTGGCACTTCGGGAAGGGAAGTTGTTCCGAACGCTCAATTATGAGACTCCCGACCCTGATTGCCCACTGCCGGTTACCACGGACAACCATACGCCCGCGGGGCAAAGCTTTCTAAAATTGAGTGTCACTCCCCAAGGCCAGGCGGCAGCCTTATACATTGGCCTGGTAAAACCCGAGGAGCGGTAGTTTAGATCGACTCCGAAAAGGAGGCCCGGTATCAGCTCTGGATTCCAGTATCGTCATCGGGAATGCTTGTCCGCAAGAAACTTATCGTTCACCCCTGCCCCATTTCACCAGTCGCGTCGGCTGGCTCTTTCGCGGTCGGACTTTCTCGGATTCATGGCAGGTTACGGCCCGGGCCGCTTGACATGCCCCCTGATCGCCTAGTAAGGTAGCTTGATTACGGACCGCTGTAAGTCGGCTTCGCACAAGGAGTTTGCGCGCTGCGTACCATGCCTGGAGACG
>JAJRWS010000120.1 GCA_024276705.1 Planctomycetota bacterium
GCGACTGGTCACGATCAGCTCGCCATCTTCCACCGTATCCAGATATTGCAAATCAGCGCGAATCGCTTCATCCAGGATCTCCCATTCTCGACGGGAGTAGGTCACTCCCACCGCTTGGATGGTCAATTCGGTCGGGTGGATGAGAACTTCGTCCACGTCGGCACGCGGATCCTCGGCAAGTAGCCGGGCTTTTTCGAGAGCCTGATCGCCGAGGGTCAGGTCGACCGCAAACAGGGCCGTTGTGTCCCGGTTGCGGCTGTCGAGCAGATAGAGCGTGTTGCCCGTTATGTCGAAGCCGATCGGACTGGTTGTCATTGCATCCTCGGGGCCGGTCCGCATGAATTCTTTCCAGTCGGTAATGCCCTTGCCGTTTGCTGGATCTCCCTTGTCGGCTGGTGGATCCGTAGCCGGCACGGCTTCAAGAACGACCTGATTGGCATCTGGCGTGAACTGGATGGCAAAGCGAACACGAAAATCCTCGTCCGTGATGTAGCCGACCATGCCTTCGTTCTCCTGGACCAGTTTTCGCTCTCCCGTTTCAATATTCACCCGATAAATGTCGTGTAACTGAGGTACTCGATCGTTGAGTCCCACCAGAATTTCCTCGGGTTGCCGCTGACTGATGTCTTGGATGGTGGCGTGGACGTTGTCCAGTGGCGTTAAATCTTTGGTTTCTCCCGTTTCGACGTTGGTGGCGTAGACGTGCCAGTTTTCATCCCCCTCCTTGTCCTGGGTATAGAGGATGTGCTTGCCAGTGTAGGCCCATCGGTGGCCACGGATATTGCGAAGCTTGTCATGGGTGACCGGTTTGGCCGCTGCCAGGTCGCCGACCGGACTGACCCACACATTGAGAATGCCATCCACTGGGGCCAGGTAGCTGAGCCATTTTCCATTCGGGCTGATTCGGGCGGAGGCCTTCTGCGGGTTGCCAAACAATACTTTTCTGGGAATCAACTTGAACTCCTTGGTCGTTGCTGGGGTCTTGGCTGTCGCGGCGGTGTTGAGGGGTGCCGGGTCTTTAGCCTGGTCGGAATTGGCCCCAGTTTCCCTCGAAGTCGCGGTTGAAGATGTCGTGGGGGGAGTCGACGCTGGGGTTTGGGGCGGTTTGGTACTTTGCTGGCAACCGGCCACTGCAACCATTACGGCTACCAGTAGCCATCCGCTATGGCCAACCCGGATGACGGTAGGCCAGATTGAGCTCCTGCAAGGTTCGGTCCGTTTCGTCATGGTTTGAAATCTCCATACTCCATATAGGTAGCCGGCAGTCCAGGGAAGCGGCCCATTGTCACCCGGATTGGGCTGCGTTTCAAGGTATGTCGGGTGTCGGGTGTCAGGTGTGAGGTGTCGGGTGTGAGGTGTCGGGTGTCAGGTGTCGGGTGTCAGGTGTCGGGTGTCAGGTGTCAGGTGTCAGGTGTCAGGTGTCAGGTGTCAGGATCGCTATCGCTATCGCTATCGGGATCGGGATCGGGATCGGGATCGGGATCGAAATAACATGGGTCTGAGACACGAAAAACTGGCTGTTTACCGCCTCTCGATGAAGCAGAAAATCAACAACGAAAAAGGGACCGTATTGTCGCCAGACTTAGTCGCTTAGTACGACAGCGTTAAGTCAGGTCACAAAGGAACCGCGAATAAACGCCAATAAACGCTAATAGGGTAGAGATCATTAACAAGAATACGCCTTGCACCAGGGCGTGGTTAGGTTCGATGGGGGCAGTGGCTCTTCCTCCCAATACTGCAACTTTATATTTCCAAGGATTAGCGTCCATTCGTGTCCATTCGCGGTTTTTTCTTTGTTCCTTGTCAGATTTGCCTGGTGCTGTAGCGTTAGGGGCAGAGGCCACCCGGTCGAAGAAGATTCCGTTCCTTATGAATTCGCGGATTTCGATAGCGATCCCGAGTCCCGATCCCGAGTCCCGATCCCCGAGTCCCGATCCCGATCCCGATCCCGATGAGTAAGTACTCGTAGTTAAGAAAGGTTCCTCTGTTTTTCCGAAAATGCAGGATGTTGATAAACGCTAGTAAAAAGGGCTGGGTTCAGGATTCAGGTGTTGGGGTTCGGGTGTTGGGTTTGCTGTTCTGGCAGATGCCCGAAATCCAGATGCCTGCGTGGAGCTTGTTCCAGCCTACAGCTCCGTTAAAATGAGTCCGCTTGCCGGTCCTTCGCGAAGTGTTCAGGCAACTCTTTTCCCAATGGCTGGTAGATCCTTTTCTGGAAGGCGGCCACTCAGGATGAAATTATTCTCCGAGCCGTTTTTTCCAAGCGGTCGCGTACCACGTTACCGGCCCCTGCTGGCAGTGGCCGCTAGTGTCGGGGGTGGGATCGCGTTGGATCGTATGGTGCTGCCCGTTGCCTGGCCTTACGGATTGGCCTGCTGGGTTATTTCGGCTGTTGTGACTCTTGGATTGGCCATTCTGTGTGGGCGAATTGGTTCCTGGGAAGTCAAAGGTTCACGAGGAGTGGGGTGGTGGCGTTTGGCAAGCTGGTTGTTGCTGGCTTCGGCGGTATGTCTGGGAGGGCTGTGGCAACATACTCGCTGGAATTATTTTCCCGGAAATGATCTGGGATTGTATGCGCGTGAGTCGGGCGGTCCCGTTTGTGTCGAGGCGGTGGCCCTGACTCGACCCTTGGTGAGACCTGCCCCGCCGGCAAATCCGCTGCGGGCCATGGAAATGGGGCCACGCAGTGAAGTGATGCTGAGGATTGAACGGATTCGCGCTGGCCGCCAGTGGCAATCAGCGGGTGGCTACAGCAAACTGCGAGTGGCGGGCGTTTTATCGAGCGTTCATGCGGGCGACCGCGTGCTTGTTTTTGGCCAATTGGGCAGGCTGCCGCCCAGAAAGAATCCAGGACAGTACGATTGGCAAAGCAGAGAACGGGGAGAGGGACGCGTTTGCCAAATATTTTGTTCTGCGATCGAATGCGTTACGGTGCTCCAAGCTCGTGCCCGATGGCCGCTCGAGTACTGGGTCGACCAGTGGCGTAGTTGGTGCCAGCAAATGTTGCTGCGCTATGTGGGGCCCGAAATGGGCAGTCTGGCCACGGCAATCCTGCTTGGTGCCCGCGAAGGGCTTGATCCGCGCGTGAGTACTTCCTATTTGCAGACCGGTACGGTTCATTTGCTGGTGGTCTCCGGCCTGCATGTCGGTATCGTGGCCAGTCTTCTCTGGTCGATTGTCCGGTTGGGTTTGCTGCCTCGTCGACGCGTGCTGCTAGGGACCATTGTGGTTGTAGTCGCATACGCCGTCCTGGTTGGCAGCCGCCCACCGGTGGTTCGTGCCGCGGTAATTGTTGTCCTGTGGCTGGTGGCGATCGCGTTGGGCCGCAGACCGTCCGGGGTAAATATTCTGGCTGCTGCGGCGCTGGTGGTATTGGCTTGGAATCCAAACGAATTGTTTCGAGGTGGTACGCAATTAAGTTTTCTATCCGTGGCCGCCTTGGCCGCCTATGCTCGTTGGGTGACGCGTCAAGGCCCCCTCGATCCACTCGACCGCCTGTTACTGGACGCTGCACCCTGGTACCAGCGGGGATTGCGATCGATGCGGTATGCTCTCTGGCATGTGCTGGCCGTTTCGGCTCTGATCTGGTTCATCACGATGCCTCTGGTGGCGTATCATTTTCATATCCTTGCCCCGATCGGGGTGCTGATCAGTCCAATTGTTTGGCCTTTGTTTACCGTGGCTCTGGTCGCCGGCCTGGGGACCCTGCTGGTGGGTTGGTTGCCACCGGTGGCTAGTTTGCTTGGGCTAAGTTGTGCCGTCTGTCTTCGGGCCTTGCAGGAAATGGTGCAATGGGCCCAAGGGTTGGAGTTTGGCCACTTGTATGTTCCCGGTCCTCCAGGGTGGTGGTTGCTGTCGTTTTACGGAGGATTGGCCCTGTTGTCCTGGTGGGGCCCCTGGCAGTCCGGACGAGAGCATGTTGCCGGCTGGCAGCCACGGTCAGGCCGTTGGGCGATGGTGGGTCCCATTGGGCTGGTTATCTGTTGGCTGGGATGGGGGGCGTGGCTGGCGACCACTCGTACCGCTGGTCGTGGCCAGTTGGCTTGCACTTTTTTAGCCATGGGGCATGGTACATGCGTCGTGCTCGAATTACCCGGGGGGCGTACGGTTTTGTACGATGCGGGCAGTATCGGCTCTCCGGAAGGAGCCAGTCGCTCGGTGGCATCGTATTTATGGTCTCGAGGGACTACCCAAATCGACGCAATCGTGCTCTCGCACGCTGATGTCGATCATTTTAATGCGGTCCCTGGTCTGCTGGAACGATTTCCTGTAGCAGGCATCTACGTGTCACCGCACATGTTTAGCAGCTTGACCAGCAGCCGTAACGCTCAAGGGCAGGGGGGCGATTCTCGCTACTCGGAGCGGGTGCAAGACGACACGCAAGGTTCCGCCCCGGAGTACTTGCAGTCGGTCATCCAGGCACGCGGTATCCCGCTGCATGAAGTCTCTTTGCCTGAACAGTTGCCAACTGGCGACCCGCGTATCCGCTTGCAAGTGCTCCATCCCGATCGCCAGGGTGTGGTGGGCCATGACAACGCCAATAGCATCTTGTTGGCAGTGGAGCAGGACCATTGGCGAATACTCCTCCCGGGCGATTTGGAATCACCCGGGCTGGAGACAGTGGTGGCTGGCAGCCCCTACCACTGCAATGTGTTGCTGGCTCCGCATCATGGCCGCACCATGAGCGATCCGGAAGGGTTTGCTGCCTGGTGTACACCCGAATGGGTTGTCATCAGCGGTGAGCGGCGGGATACGTCTGCTTCGACGGCCTTGGCTTACCGGCGGCAGGGGGCTCGGGTGGTGTGCACGGCCATTCAGGGAGCGATACGCTTTACTTTGACCCGTGAGAGAATGGAGGTATGGTGCTATCGTTCTGGTTCTCGGGCAGGATTCACAGAAGTTTTACCTATCCGATCTAGCAATTGGGAGTCCTTTCAAGGTATCTTGATTCGCCCTGTCACCCATTCGGGGCCCAGCCACCCATTCGGGGGAATGATGCAGAGGAATCCGTGGCATCATGTTGGGGTTGTTCCCATGAAACCCATCCCCAGGAAACCCAGGAAATGGTGACGATTGGGAAACGGTCGTCCGCGATTGATTTGCATAGGAAACTTGACATTATGGCCCATACTACACGCTCATCAAGTAAAATGGCTTCGCGTACTATGAAACTAGAAAAATCGTTTGCAGCCGCGTACTCTGAGCAAGAGTTGAAGTCGGGGAGATTGGATACTTGCTCCGGAGATAAGGCCCTTAGTGCAGCCGATTCAGTGGAAAGTTTTTATGTACCGCAGGATATTCGCGAGTTCGCTACAGCCGCCAAGGCCAAGGTAATAAGTTTGGGGGAATCGGCGCGTGTTGCCAGCTCGAACTTGAAGAACCCTGTGGACGCCACGTTGACCGGTGTCTCCGCTTTTGCCAAGTTGGGTACGAATTGGCCCATCGCGGTCTGGATCGGCGTAGTGCATCTTCTGGCCTTGATTGCCCCCTTTTATTTTACCTGGCCGGCTCTGGCCACGTGCGCTATCCTGAGCTTTATCACGGCCAGTATCGGCGTCTGCATGGGATACCATCGTTTATTGACCCATCGAAGCTTCAAGACCTACCGCCCCATTCGCTGGCTATTAGCAATTCTGGGAGGGTTGTCGGGGGAAGGATCTGCCCTGACCTGGGTGGCCCAGCACCGCCGGCACCATGTCTACAGCGACCATGAAGGGGATCCCCACTCGCCGAATGATGGCTCCTGGTGGAGCCATATGTTTTGGTTTCTACCTGACTATGGGCACAAGTGGCACCAGGATCTGCTAACCAGGTATGCGCCGGACATCATGAAGGACCGAGTGATGGTGTGGATTCACCGTATGTTTTTGCCGTCACACTTTCTCATGGGAGGGTTTTTATTCGCGATTGGCTACTTTTGTAACTTCTGGGGGCTCGGTGGAACCCAAGGTGGTTTGTCGATGTTGTTTTGGGGATTGGGGGTACGGATGGTCTATGTGCTGCACACCACCTGGTTTGTTAATTCGGTCACGCATATGTGGGGCTATCGTAATTACGACACTACGGATAATAGCCGTAATTTGTGGTGGGTCAGTCTGGCTACCTTTGGGGAGGGGTGGCACAACAATCATCACGCTTACCAGCAAGTAGCCAGTCAGGGCCACCGCTGGTGGGAAATTGACGTTACTTACTGGGTGATTCTACTAATGGAAAAAGTCGGGCTGGCGTGGGATATTGTCCGGCTCAAGGATATTTCCAGGCTGAACCAGAATTCGTAGCCTTGTGGAACGCTGGAATTTCGCTACTTCCAAATTGCCACATGGTCCCACCTGGGCCAGGGCGATAAGGGTCAGTCAATCGATAGCTGTCGTTTTTGGACGCGGAAGTCACTTTTCGGCTTGAGAGATTCAATGACAACCACGAAAAACACGAAATGACATTAAATGATTGGACGTTGCTAAGCCGCCCGGAGGCCGACGTTTTTGGCTGCAAGCACGTTATTCGGGTCGGCTTCATCGGCCACAGCTTGGAACTACTGAATTTCGTGGTGCTGGCGGTTGCGGGTGGTTATTAGCATGCTACACTGTGGGTTTGCCCTAAACCCAGTCAACTAAAAACGTAGAATTTGGAAGCAGATGTCGGTCACAAAAGAACGTAAACGTGAATTAATAGGCGAATTCGGTCGAAATGACTCGGATACCGGGTCTCCTGAAGTACAAATTTCGATCCTGACCACACGTATTGCGGAGATGACCCAGCACCTGAAGATGCACAAGAAGGATTATTCCAGCCGACGAGGTCTGCTGCGGATGGTAAGCCAGCGACGGCGTTTGCTGGATTATGTGAAGCGTAAGAATCCGCAACTGTATCTTGATTTGCTGCGCCGACTGGATATCCGCAAGTGATATTCAGGTTCATTTTGCAAACATGCCGGCTCCGCACAGATGGCAGGAACCCTATTTGAAGGGCTTCGCCTGCGCTTAGCAGGGCTCTGTGCGACAGCATGGCGCAGGTTCAAAATCGGCGCGGGTTCAATCTCTGCGCCGTTAAAACTGGCAGGAATCCCGCAAAGATACTTCATTTGGGTGGTGATTTTTCGTCGTAATTTTTTGTCCAGAGAAATCGGAGCGAATCAGTATGGAGTTCTGATTGGCGGTCGTCCAAACAAGAAATTGATGGTAGTAAAGAAATGAAAGAATAAGGGAACGGTAAATTGAATAGAAACAAAATTCGAGTTGAGAAGAAAATTGGTCAAGGTACTTTTTCGCTGGAAACGGGTTTGCTCGCCAAACAAGCAGCCGGAAGTGTCCTTGTGCAGTATGGCGATACCGTGGTACTCAGCGCGGCGGCCACAGGCAGCCCGCGTCCCGGAATCGATTTTTTTCCGTTGATGTGCGACTACCGTGAGCGGCATGCCGCGGCGGGAAAATTTCCCGGCGGTTTTCTCAAGCGAGAAGGTCGCCCGACGATGAAGGAGACACTCACGGCCCGGCTGATCGATCGGCCCATCCGGCCCATGTTCGCCGAAGGGTTTGCGGACGAAGTGCAAATTCAGAATTTCGTACTTGCCAGCGATCGTCAGACCGATGGTGACATTCTGGCCATGAATGGTGCCTGTGCGGCATTGGGTATTTCATCCATGCCTTTCCTGGGACCGCTGGCTTCGATCCGTATCGGTTCGATCGATGGCCAGTTCGTGCCTTTTCCAACGCAGGACGATTTGGAAGCCAGTACCCTGGACCTGATCGTCTCGGGCACGAAGGATGCCGTGCTGATGATCGAAGGGTTCGCTCGTGAGATGCCAGAAGAGCAGATGGCCGAGGCGATCCAGTTCGCGCACGGGGTGATTCAGGAACTTTGTGATCTGCAACAAGAGTTGATCGATAAAGTAGCGCCTCAAAAGATCGATTTCCAGACGCCTGAATCAGACGGATTGTTCGATGTGCTCAGGGAGCGGTACTACGAAGACCTGAAACAGGCTAAGCATGTCGAAGGAAAACAGGCACGGGCCGAGGCCGTTCGTGAGTTGCGCGACCGGGTTCAGGCTGAGTTGATTCCCGACGAAGAGGCGGAGGGAGCTTATGCGGTGAGCTCATTCCGCAAAGGTTGGCACGACCTGGAACAGTGTATCGTGCGGGATGGGATTTTGGCTGGCACACGGCCCGATGGCCGTGGTAATAAAGATTTGCGCGAGCTCCACTGCGACATCGACCTGCTGCCGCGCGTGCATGGTTCGTCTCTTTTCCAACGCGGAGAGACCCAGGCCCTGGTGACGGTCACGCTGGGGACGGGACGCGACGAGCAACGCGTGGACGGCCTGTTTGAAGAGTACTCCAAGCGGTTCATGCTCGACTACAATTTCCCCTCGTTTTCGGTTGGCGAGTGTCGTCCCATCCGTGGACCGGGCCGGCGCGAAATTGGCCATGGGGCCCTGGCCGAGCGGAGTGTCAATCCGGTATTGCCACCGCACGACGATTTTCCTTACACGATTCGAATCATCTCCGACATTTTGGAGTCCAACGGTTCCAGTTCCATGGCAAGTGTTTGTGCGGCCACGTTGGGGTTGATGGCGGCGGGCGTACCCATTACCAATCCGGTCGCTGGTATTTCCACGGGATTGGTGAAGAAGGAAGACCAGTGGGTCCTGCTGACTGATATCCTGGGCGACGAAGATCATTACGGTGACATGGATTTCAAGATCGCCGGCACGCAGAATGGGATCACGGGTATTCAGTTGGATCTGAAGACCAATGGGATTAGCGAAGAAATCATTCGCGCCACGCTTGTCCAATCGCGTGAAGCGCGGATTGAAATCCTGCGGGCCATGTTGACGGCCATTCCCCGGCCACGAGAAAATACCTCGGAATGTGCCCCCCGGTTGTTGCGTACCTCGATCGATCCAGAAAAGATTGGCTTGCTGATTGGACCTGGCGGCAAGACGATTCGGGGCATTCAAGATGAATTGAATGTGACGATCGATGTTCAGGAGGATGGAACCGTGACCGTGGCCGGAGCCGATGAAGAATCCGCCAAGGCAGGCTTGGATCGTGTCGACATGCTGACGGCCAGCGTTCAAGTAGGCCGGATTTACGATGGCACGGTATCGAGCGTGAAGGATTTTGGCGCTTTCGTGGAGATTTTGCCTGGGCGCGATGGGCTTTGCCACATCAGCGAATTATCGAACGAATACGTTTCCAGTGTGGCGGATATTTGTTCGGTGGGCGACAAGATGAAGGTCAAAGTGATTGCCGTCGACGAGCAAGACCGCGTGAAACTCAGCCGCAGGGCAGCGATGGAAGAACTGGGAGCACCGGCCGAGACGAGTGCTTAAAGTGCGCGGTCCGCGCAACACGGTTGATTCGACGATGCGAAGAGGGCCCGCGGAAGTGGGGCCCTCTTTTTACTCACACTAGAAATCAAATAAATCACGATTCGCACGGCTTGACACGGATAGAAGTGGGATTCAGCTTGCCATGACAACTCAGCCCACTGCCGAAGATTCCCATCGTCGCCTGGTGGAACAGTACACGGAGATGGCCCGATTGGCGGGTGGCCTGGCGCATGAGATAAAAAATCCTCTTTCGACCATTCGTTTGAATATGCAGTTGCTGGCTGAAGACCTGGAAGATATCCAATCCCCTGCCGGGCACCGATCCTTGAAACGAATCGGGGTGATGCAACGTGAATGTCAGCGGCTGCAGGATCTGCTGGACGATTTCCTGCAGTTTGCCAAAGTCCGCCATCTGGAACCGATCCCCACCGATTTGAATCGGGAGATCAATGATATTTTGGACTTCATACTACCTCAGGCTCGGGATGCGAATGTCGAGATCGTTCGTTACCTGGACCCGGAGCTGCCCTCCGTGATGCTGGATCGCGAAGCGTTTCGCGGGGCTTTGTTGAACTTGATCCTCAATGCCATGCAGGCGATGTCGGGCGGGGGGGAGCTGGTCGTGCGGACTTTGGAAGTGGGCGGCAGTGTGGCCCTTTATCTGATCGATACGGGTTGTGGTATGGACGAGCGAACGGCTTCGCGGATGTTCGATGCTTTCTTTTCGACCAAGCCCGGGGGATCGGGGCTGGGGTTGCCAACCACGGCGAAAATTATTGAATCCCATGGCGGCCGGATTACGGTACAGAGTGAAATTGGACGGGGTACTCAATTTACCGTGGAGTTGCCGGTGCCCGCACGGCTGGATCAACAAGGAAAGGAACCAGCGTGACAACAACTCTTGCCACTACCAAAGCGAGCCTGGCCAAAACGGGGCCACCGATCAAGGCCTTGATCATCGACGACGAAGCAGCCCATGGCGAGGCCGTGGGAGATAGCCTGCGCCGCGTGGGTTACGACTGCACGGTAGCCACCTCGGGGTGCGAGGGGGCGGCCATGCTCGAGCGGGATGCCTATGAAATTGTCGTAACCGATTTGCGGATGAACGACGTGGACGGCCTGGAAATTCTGGCCAAAGCGAAAGAAGTCTTGCCTGACGCTGAGGTCATCCTGGTCACGGGCCATGGCACGATCCAGTCTGCCGTCGAGGCCATGCAACTGGGGGCATTCAATTATCTGCTGAAGCCGTTGGACTTGAAGCAGCTTCGAGCCGTGGTCGACACGGCCGCGCGGAATCAGCATCTGCGCCGTGCCAA
>JAJRWS010000121.1 GCA_024276705.1 Planctomycetota bacterium
ATCGTGGAGGGTTGCCCAAAACCTGCGGGGGGTACCATCGACCAACCGCTGCGCCTCGACCCGGTAATCTACCAGATGCATGTCGGGCCTCACCCAGACGCCAAGCGCGCGGTGACCCATTTCACCACCGAACGTAGCGTTGGTCAGCGAACTCTGTTACGGGTAGAACTGGAAACCGGCCGCCAGCATCAAATACGAGCCCACCTGGCATGGCTGGGACACGCGGTCGTAGGCGACCAACGATACGGCACGGCTGGTACGCGAATGGGCCTGCACGCCTTGCGGCTGAGTATCACCAAACCGGGAACGAGTAAGTCGCTGGTATTTGAAACTCCCGCACCGGCAGATTTTTTGATGCTATTGCGCTAGCGTGTGGTGGCCCACAGGAACGAGGCAGGTACATATTTTTTGTGAGCTTCCCGACACCTGAAAACGCCCCCAAAGCAACTGCAAGTAGACCAATGCAAGCATAGCCCTTTTATCTGCCCTATACTTAAAATTCACAACACCAGATCGGGAGATCACCCATCTCACACGCACACGCACACGCAGACTGGCTCATGTCCGGCGGAAATCTTGTCAGGCTCCGTTCTAATCGAATATCGGCCGAGTGGGGTAAGAACCATCACTCAGTGCGTTTGGCGAATACCGCTTTCGGGGTGTATTTTCGTGCGTCGAAGCATTTGGACCGCCTCTTGGACGATCCAAAAGCCTACGACAAACTTTGGAAGGCGATCAGGACCGCTCGGACTGATGGCTGGGGCACGGGTGTCGATGACTTGGTAGACGGGTTTAGGCACTACTCTGATTGCAATCCCAGGAGGGACTGGTCTGACGCCACGACCGAACATTACAATGTGAAAAAATCCCATGGCATGTTCGACTGGAACGTCAGTGGACCAAAGTGCTGTGTCAATTTCCTCGATACGATGGAGAGTCAGGCGAAGAGTGGCGCTAGTTCCTTTGTGAGGATGTCATCCGTTATGCAGGAAGCGAAAAACGCCAGTGACGGGCAAAATTGGGAGGCGTTTGGTGCTGCATCTGCGGAAATCCAGAAGCTGGAGAAAAAGGTTAAGCCCTGGATGTTTTTGGCGCCCGACTCTGTAAAGAATTCTGCGGGTGCGGTTTTTAAATACACGGACGCGTTTGATAAGATTCATTCTGTCGCAACTAAATACGCTGATCTCCGGTACAGGAGGAATTGGGATGCCGTGGATGCCTTGGGGCTGCCCCTGCTGCAGGAGGCGGTTTCTATGTTGCCAGTTCTAGGGGGCTTTTACAGTGGCGCAATTGGGATATTTATCAACCTGGACGCTGATCTATTTTGGAAAAAACATCATGATCGAATTCGCGACAGGATTGCTCGCGAGGGCGGCGGTCGATTCTGATCCGCCCACGATTTAACTACGGAGGATTTTGTTGCCCGGCTGGTTGCGCCCAATAGTAAGTATCGCGCAAGGGTGACACCGCCCAGGCGGGGTAAACGTAAAGTCCCAATCAGCCGATGAGGCTGGATGTATCCAATTATTGAAGGACTGCTGTTGGTTCCAGAGATACGAGAGTAATTCAGGCCAAGTTCGGCTATGGGTCTATTCTGTTGAAAAACTCGATGTTGAGGCGAGTGATTCTGTGGCTCGAGTTTCGATGCGAGGTTTGCGTTCCGGCTGATGCCGGATTTTGATTTTTGTTCGTTTATTTCATGTTTTTTGGTCGCTTTCAGGCCATTCCAGGTGCGGCAGGCGGATCTGTCCCCAGGTATTTGGCCATTCGTCTGAGATTTTGCGCTGTCGCGGTCAGCAGGAACTCATCCTGAGCACTGCTCAGCCCGCGTAGGCGCAAACGATCCACCTTCAGTATGCGTTTCATGTGGGCGAACAGCATTTCAACCTGCTTACGCTGGCGCCGGGTGCGTCGATAGCCTTCGGTCTTGGCCACCGCCCGGGCTACATCGCGAGCCGATTCGTGAATGCTTCGGGGCACGGTACGCCGCAACGTATTGGGACAGCACTGTTCCTTGTAAGAACAAGCTTCACAGTCATGCTGCTCGGCACGATAGCGGATCGTGTTGTCCTTGCCGATACCGCTGCGTGGCAGCGTAAAGGATCGCCGGTAACGTTTGAGCTGTTTGCCGTTCGGGCAGCTGTAGTGATCGGCTTCTTCATTGAAGTCGAAGTCCGAGCGACTGAAGGTGCCATCTCTGCGTTCACCTTTCTCCCACACGGGTACATGCGGTTCGATGGCCTTCTCGTTAACCATCCAGCCCAGGAACTCAGCGGTTCCGTAAGCGGTGTCACCGATCAGCTTCTGAGTCTTCAATGTGAAGCGTTCTTCTAACCGTTCGATCATGGTACGGGTGGAACGGACTTCTAACGTACGGTGAGCCGGTGTCGCTTCCACATCGACAATGATGCCGGCATCGGTATCGACCAGGTAGTTGGTGGAGTAAGCATAGAAGGCGGGACCACCTGGTGCCGCCGTCCAGCGTGCCTGGGGATCGCTATGTGAAACCTTCTTCGGCGGTGCCACCGGGATCGGGTCGTCTTCGGCCAACCCATCGAGATACTCCCGGATCGCTGGCCCACCGCCCCACTCATCATCGTCTTCGTGATGGCGCTGGCGACTGGCATCAGCCTTGACCACGCTGGCATCCACCGCAAAGCCCTCGCCACCGACCAGTCCGGCATCAATGCAACTCTGCAGAACTTTCTCGAACACAAAGCGCAAGGTCTCGGCTTCGCGGAAACGGCCATGGCGGTTCTTGGAGAAGGTCGAGTGATCCGGCACCCTGTCCTCAATGCTCAGGCGGCAAAACCAGCGATAGGCCAAGTTCAGCTTTACTTCCTCGCATAGCCGTCGCTCCG
>JAJRWS010000122.1 GCA_024276705.1 Planctomycetota bacterium
CGATAGCGGGTCATCAGTTCCCAGAACGGCTCTTTCTTGAAAGTTCGAATTCCATCGTCCCGCCTGACGATCATGGCCAACACCGGCGTCTGGACTCGGCCCACACTCCAAAGCAATCCGCTTGTTCCGTGACGCACGGTGTAGTTTCGCGTGGCGTTAAGGCCGACGATCCAATCCGCCTCGCTGCGGCACTTGGCCGCGGCGTACAACTTGTCGTACTCACTTCCGGGTCGTAGCCGGTCAAACGCTTCGCGAAGTGCCACGGCCGTTAGTGAGCTGAGCCACAGCCGCCACAATGGCTTCTTCTCGCAACCGGCCATGGCCAGGATGTAGCGAAAGATCAGCTCGCCTTCTCGTCCCGCATCGGTGGCGCAGATGATCTCGTCGGCACCGCGAAACAGCCGCTTGATAACGCTAAATTGCTGGCGGGACCGCTTGTCTTTGACCAGCTTCAATCCAAAATGCTCAGGGACAAACGGTAACGTTTCAAGTGACCAGCGCTTTAGCACCGGATCGTAGTCTTCCGGCTCCTTGAGCTCGACCAGATGCCCGTAGGCCCACGTGACCTGATATCCGCCCCCTTCCAGGTACGAATTTCGCCGGGACCGCGCACCGACGAATCCGGCGATCTCTCGGGCAACGGACGGTTTTTCTGCGAGTATGACTTTCATATGCGATCCTGTTAATTGTGCTCCCGTCGCGCCATGCGGCGACAGTGAAGCGAAGCCAGCGGTGAATGTCGCGGCCGTCGCTCACCTGAGTCTTGTCACCCGACCGACTCAATCCAGCGTCTCACGCCTTTCATCGGTCGTCTCGCAAAGCGAGAACACGTGTCCGCATGGTCAACCTGGACGCGGTGGAAGCCAAAGTCACGTTCCAGCCGCTCGACGAGCGCCTGCTCGTGCGGATCGTTCTGCGAAGCCCGACTCCGATCGCCTCCTTGCCAATCGCCGCGTGGAATCTCCCGATGTCGGCCGACTGTGAACCAGTGCAATGGAGCAGGAAATGATCACTCCGCGTCCAGGGGGAATCGACGCCTGCCTCCGTTAACTCAAGCGAACTGGCTTCGGCGTCGAAATGTCAAACCCAGCGATTCCAGCCCTTGTCAAACCCAGCGATTGCGGCCCTTGTCGAAGCCCACGCATTCCAGCTCGCACATACAAGGCTTCCAGTCCTCGATGGTCGCAAGCGGTGTCGTGCAGACGGGCCGGCTGGAACGGGTCGCTCATCGCCGTGAGCGACAAAGGCAACCGCCACCTCCATATCCTAGCGATGCAGGCCACGTCGTCGAGGCGGCTTAGTCATGTAATCGTCACTGATTTTGGCAATCACGGATGGTTCCGCGGACTTTATCAAATAGCTATGGTTTTTGTCCGGCCAGGGCTCCCATGTATTTGAACCCGCCGACCCAATGGAAATGTGCCCGGTGGTTTGGGCTGTCCAGTAAGTAATGTTGTTATGAGACAAGCCGCGCACAGCGTAAAGCAATGCTGTTTGGTCCCAACTGGGCCGACCCTTGACAAGCGCATTGTAAGCCAACTCATAGGTGCGTTTCACAGGGCTGTCCGTGCGACGCTCATTGAATACTTTTCCCGTGATTATTTGTATTCCTATTTCTTCTCCAGAGAACATTATGGGCGCCTCGCTGTCCGGCCAGTTTTCCATTACATACTTTGTTGCATTATCAGATGCGTTCTCGCCGGGATTATCGAAATTAAAGTTGTATGCCCCATTACCGCTTGGAAACGTACCACCCGTGATCACTGCGCTTATTACTTTAGCCTTTACGAGTTCCAAGCCATTTCTACTGTCAATCTCATCGGCAGGTGATTTGAGCAAGTCTTCAAGATTTATCATGAAACCCACGGCTATAATTACAACACTTCTGTCCGGGGCTTTCGACAGCGCTGTCCGAAAGACATCAATGGCATCCGGCCTGTCAACATCCAGTATACCGTCATGTGGAAATTCATCCCAAACCTGCTTCGAGTAACTACTTGATTTATTTTGGATCTTTGAATCCGGGCGTTTACTCACCCCAATAGGAATGTCTTTTCGGCCATAGTAATAGTTGATGGCGCTAACCACTGCGCCGTGTTTGTCATTGTTGTCACGGCCATTTAGAAGGGTTGCAAGAATGTCTATTTCACCATCGTCGGCAAATGCATGCGCCATTGCCAACAATCCCGCATCATCGCAGTCGGTCAGCATATCGAAATCGAATATTATCCTAATTTCAGCGGCATTAGCAGATAAGCCCATCGAAAAGACGAGCACAATAACATGAAAGTAGTTTCTTAACATAACCCAACAAATACTTTTTTGTGTTTTGAACAACGATCTAGCGTGTAGTGAGCTCAGGCTGAAACAAAATCTGCGTCTATTTGTCACGGTGGTGCCCTTCATGTAGAGCTTTCGGGATGAATTATCCATGTGGACATCTTCTGTTGTCTTACGTCACAATCAATGGCGATCTATCAAGCCGAGCTCCCGAGAAGGACACTGCGATGGCCGATCGCGGTCCGGCAACTCGCAGTATGCCAGCAGAGTGTCGAGCGTCAGGCCGAGGAATTCAGCACCGTCACGGTGTGCAGTCGAGTTCGATTGGATTACAAGTGCCGACAGGATCTAGCTTCTCCCACCATCACGGTAGTCAAAATGGGACGAGGGTTGCCAGCCCCCGAAGCAATGATCGAAGGCCGAACGCCAGGAATTGCGAAGGGTCATCGATCACGATCGTTCTACCTTCCGGCAGGCACGATCGATGCCCAACCCAGTTTGCCGCCTACTTCCGTGTACATCGCTCCAGCAAAGACTTGTAACCGTTCACGGCCTTGGCCGTGAACGGCGATCTAGTTCCTAATCTTAATCCTAATCTTAATCCTAATCTCTTTCGGCCACAGCCTTTTTGCCATGGCGCGTCACACGTCTCGACTTGAGGAATTGGCTTGAATCAATCCGATCAACATTGAGACAATTTCAAGGAGGAG
>JAJRWS010000123.1 GCA_024276705.1 Planctomycetota bacterium
CTCGGCCATATACTCGCGACGCTTAATTCCAGTCAACTTCGCCGCTGCGGACTTGATTGTTACCAGGACCGATTCCGTGAGTTGGCTGTCCATCATCTCGTCCTTGAGATACCATCTGAAAATAAAATACTAAGCGTATAGCAAACTCCACAGGTTGCAGGTAGACCATTTACCCGCTGCTGCCTAAGTGCCTACCCCAAAACTATATCCACCTAAAAAACAAGCAACATTATCACAGAGTCACGGAGAGCACTGAGAAGAAAGCTCGGAATTACCGGCTGTTCCCTATTTTCTAACCGATGGTGTTTCTCAGTGTTCTCCGTGACTCCGTGGTTATTATCTAATTAGTTCCCGTTGATAAGAGCCTGTTTTCTACGAACCCATCGCTATCAGGTCGAATTCACCACAGCTTGGTAATTATTTCGATGGCACTTATTGCTGGGTTATTAACCTTGCATGCATCAAGAGTCCAAGGTGCGGATCCTTTTATCGCTTGGGCTGGAACAGCAATTGGTGCTGTTTTAGGCATACTCCTAATCCTGGATCGCACAAATTTTGAATTCGCCGGAGCTGCTCTAGGCACGTTATTCGGTTTGCAGTTCTTTACCTGCTATCCTTGCGATGGCAGCAACTTCATAATGCCATTCGTTGGTGCATTCTTTGGCAGTGCCATTGGCTGGTTGGTAGACTGCTATAGTAGCCGCCTAACAAGTCGCACGATATGACGTTAACCCGCCTCGGCTACATCGTCCTGCGCCGTTTGGACGGAACGCCTGCTCGCTTTTGACTTGCAAGTGTCAGGATTATTCATTATTCGTCGATAAAGGCGTAGCACAAAACATGGGTCATCATGTAAAAGCAGTCTTCGAGGTGTCCCATGTGGCCCGAGGGGACTAGCAGCGGCAGTTTTGCGATTTCGCGCAGCTGGCCACTTTTGGAAGTGGTGCAACCTACTGTCGTACAGCCTACGGAGTTTGCGTATTCGACTGCGCGTAGAATGTTGGGACTATTGCCACTGCCGCTGATCGCAATGAGGATGTCGTCCGCTTGGACCCAATTTTTGAGCTGCTCGACAAAGACCGATTCGTAGTCCACGTCGTTTGCGTAGGCGGTGATTGTGGCGATGCTGTCGGAGAGGCCGATCATGCGAAAGCGTTTTTCTTTGCCGTAGGAGGCGCCTTTGTTGATGTCGACGACCATCTCAGAAGCAATACTGGCGCTGCCGCCGTTGCCGCAAGAAAAGATCGTTCGTTGGTTGTCGCGAGCCTCACGCATGCACTCGATTACGCGCTCAAGTGGTTCGGGATCGATTTCTTGGATCACTCCAGCCAATTCGTTCAGGTAGTTTTTTGCAAAATCGGACATCAGGGGGACTCCTTCGTGGTTTGTTGTTTGTGCCACAGGGCGAGTTGCTCTGGCAGTTGGTCTGCGCGAGCTACGCCAGTCGTGGCGAGTTGCTGAATTGTAATCGAAGCGACCAGATTTGCCACAACCGCTGCCTCCGCCAGAGTTGCTCCGGCACACAAAGCCGCAACTGTACCGGCGCTGGTGCTGTCGCCGGCACCAGTGGCATCGATTTCGCCTTCGACCAGCACAGCGGGCACGAGGGTCCAATCGGGGTCGGAGACGCACATTCCCTGCGACCCTCGAGTCACGACGATCGGTGCTTCCACTTCTCGGCGAAGCTTTTCGATGTTTTGTTGCAATGTTTCTATCGCCACTTCTTCGCCGGGCAGCCATTCTTGGCGACCGAGTGCTTCGAACTCGTTAGGCTTGATGATGACATGACGATATTCGCAAATTCGCCGTCGGCTGTCTGCCCAAAAAATGACTTGGTCTTTCCATTTCGCGGCACGCTCGGCGATCGCATGACGTACCGTGTCGGTAATACAGCCACAGTTGCGATCCTCGATTTGGTCCATAATCACGAGGGCATCAATTTCTGGAAGCAACGCATCAATCGATTGAATAATCCGTACTTCGGCGGCTTCGGTTAACACCGATCGGCTTTTCGTGTCGTACCGGTCGTGTTCGCCTGCGAGTGAAGCATCGCGGAGGTTTCTGGGTTTGAGATACGTCGGCGTCATCCGATCGGGCGCTGTGTGAAGATGGTCGGTATTGCAGCCGAGTTCGTTGAGGCGGTTGCGCAAATCGTAGCCTTCTCCGTCATCGCCAATCATCCCGATCGCCGAAAGCTTACCAACGCTCGCAGTCCCAACACTCGCAGTCTCAACACCCAATGAGGCGAGATTGGCAACCACCACGCCAGCACACCCGGGCGAAGTGCGCACGCTGACCACTTGATGGGCGGCCCGACCCGTTTCGACGCTGCGTTCCTCGATGGTTGGATCGCAATCGAGATATTTGTCCAGAAAAAAATCGCCGACGACGGCAATCCGTGCGTGCGGGAATTTCTCTATCAACTCAGCAAGACGTTCCTGCGAAAGCTTTGCCGTAATCAAGTGGTTTCCCCTTTGTGGTCGTCCCAAGATTGATAGATCAAGGGCGAAATGTGTATTACCCAATCATTGCACAAGCGTATTCTACTGCATAGTAACCGTTCAGCCGCCTGAATTAGCTCGTTGCAAGTCGTTGTGAGGATTCAGTTTGCGGTAACGGTTCAGCCATCTGCAGCAAACCAAGAGTCATTTCCCCGGAAAATACTTGTACCACAGAGAGTACCGAGGAGAAAAGCCACCGATGAACACCGATGTGCACGGATTATGTTGGATCTGCTTGGCGTTTTACGTCTCTTTTCCAAACCATCGAATTCACATGAAAACCCCTTCTTTATCCGTGTTCATCGGTGGCTAATTTACTACATTCGGCTGAAGTGTTACAGTTTGCGATTTTGCATGCGTTGCAAACAACGCTAACCATTCAACCATTCCTCCCGATGTTCGGTAACAAAATCGTTGTCAACTAAATCGGGATACGCCGCTTCGATTCGATCAAGCTCGTCTGCTTGACCGGGACTAAGCACTTCATCTTCGTCAAGGCACCATGTGCCTTCGAGTAATCCTTGTCGGCGCAAAACCTCATGAATGCCTGGTATACAGCCAGAAAATCCGTTTGCGGCATCGAACAAAACCGCGTTGGAGTCGGTCACCGAGATACTGAGCTGGAGGATGTCGAGTGATACGCCATGGTTGTTGCCGCGTAATACTTCGTGGCAACTTTCAAGTAGCTGAACTGCCTTGGAAGTCCAGACCGACCAATGGCCCAGTAAACCGCCAACGATGCGCCGCTCCACCGATTGGTCGCCTACCCTGAAGCGATAAGGGGTCAAGAGGTCGAGTACGATGTTGTCGTCGTTGCCCGTATAGAGCGTAATGTCGTCGCGTCCGCTTTCAGCGACTGCACGAACGACGTCGATTGTTTGATAGCGATTGAAAGGAGCGATTTTGATGGCACGAACATTTTCGATTTCGCAGAAACTCTTCCAAAACGAAAGCGACAAGGGCATCCCCCCTGCTGCCGGTTGGAGATAGAAACCAAAAAGGTCAATCTCATCAGCCACGGATCGACAATGCGCAACGAGTTGTTCAACCGACTGGCCAGCCAGAGCGTTGAGATTCAGCAAGCCGAGATGATAGCCCAGGTCGCGCGCCAATGTTGCTTCGCGCACGGCTTGTTCCGTTTGGCCACAAAGGCCCGCGACGCGAATCAGTGGCTTGTCTCGATCGACATCAGCGCGATCCATTTCTTCGGCAGCAAGTGTCCAGACCGGCTCGAGCAGGCCGACTTTTGGGTCATGAATCTGAAATTGCGTCGTGTGTACCCCAACAGCCAGACCACCTGCACCCGAAGCAAGATAGTATCTACTGAGCGCCCGTTGCCTCCGTTCATCAAGATGTCGATTGGCGTCCAGCGCCAACGGATGCGCCGGGATGACGGTACCTTGTTGCAAAGCACGGAGAACTTCTGGCCGGAGTTCGCTAAGAGATGAGTCAGAATTTCCCATCGGCTACCTCAAAATGTGTTGATTTTCCGTACGACTCGCCACCACGCATGACCCAATCGGCTGTCATATCGAGCATCGCGTCGAGTTCAACTTGAGGCTTGCCATACCGTCCAAAAGCGATTTCTGAGCAACTGTGTAGCGCTACCGGCGACTCGGTCCCGGTGAAGCTCACCGGCTTGTTCATCAGCTCACCGAAACACTCTGCCACCTGGCGGCAACTGAGCAGATCAGCCCCGGTTGTGTTCAAAAAGAACGGCGGTGATTGAACGTCTTTCAAAGCACACAAGGCCACAGCATTGGCGTCGGTCTGCCAAATTGCGTTGAAATAGCCGACCGTCAACGGAATCTCTTCGCCGCGATACACTTTCTGTGCTAAGTCGACAAGCACTCCATAACGTAGCTCGGTAGCATAGTTCAAGCGGACAATAACCATCGGCGTTTGGAATTTGCGGCTGAAGTACTCGAATATGCGCTCCCTGCCGAGACAGCTCATGGCGTACTCGCCGCACGGTCCGAGCGAATCGGTTTCTTTCGCCCCAGGGCCATCGGTCGGCATGAACGGATAAACATTGCCGGTCGAAAAAGCGACCATCCGGCTGTTGCGAAACTGACGACAGATAAGCGATGGCAGGTAGGCATTGGTAGCCCAAGTCATCGACTCGGCCCCCTCGGTGCCAAACTTTCTTCCAGCCATGTAGATCACATTGGGAGTCTTTGGCAGCGACTCGATAAATTCTGGTTCCAGCAAATCGCCACGGATAATGTCTATGCCCCAGCCTTCCAGTTGCTCGGCTACCTGCTGATTTGAAAATCGGCTTACTGCTAATACTCGTTGTTTGCCCCCTGCCTGTTGAATTGCTCGGGCCGCCATGTGGGTCAACGATGGCCCCATTTTTCCGCCTGCACCAAGGATTAGTAGGTCGCCCTCCATTTCGGCAAGCGTACGTACCACACTCTCGGTAGGTGTGCTCAGGTTTTCCTCGAGTTCTTCGATAGTTGATATCGTGGCCATATTTTGTTTAATTCGCTCGGAGCAGGGTCGAATGGTTTCGGCGAATTCAAACTTCAAATGCGACACGTAGCGAAACTCCGAACCGCGCCCGTAAGGAAGCGTCGATTGAGCTAAACGCCTGTAGTAACGCTTCTTTACGGGCGAGGTTCGGTGGAGAAGTTGCTTTTTCCTCGACATCCTAGTGTGCGACGAAGGCAAGCGTTGCAATTAGAGTTTGAATTCAGCCTTCAAAAAAAGGATGTTTTAATCAACTCGCTTTTTTCCATTTAATCCATTGTAGAATTATTGGATCGCTTAAACAACGCTTCTATCAAGAATTATTTACCGCCTCACGCGATGACCTCGAGGTTATGAGGCTAGTCACTCACTTCTCGAAAAACCCTAGACTACTAACCTCAAACATCGTTAATTTTTTGACAAAGTTGTCAAGCGGCGATGGCGTTAAGTTGTTGCCGTGTTATATGTTGCGCTTGCGACAAGGCCGTGGTGATTTCACGACCTTTGC
>JAJRWS010000124.1 GCA_024276705.1 Planctomycetota bacterium
AACAAAGCTGAAGAATGGATTCTATCGGGACCCCACTACTCAATTGCGACACCGTTCTATCAGGCCGCAAATACTCGAAGCCAGACTCACAGGGCTTACCATAAGCTGGATTTATTGCACATATCGGCAAGTTTTTATCCTCAGTCAGTATATCGACCGGGAGATGCTCAAGGTAACGAGGATGCGTTTGTGAAAGCCATACCTGATTTTCCGAGCTTAGGGAGGAAATACACGGAGTTTTACCGATACGTTAACCGCGCGATGATCGCTCCACAGTGGGAGCGAACACTTACTACATGCATAATTCCGCCAAGAGTAACGCATCTCGATACTGCGGCTTTTGGAATCGCGTTCAAGAATATTGACGATCTTGTTTCGTTCACAACTGGCACACACTCCCTGCCACTTGATTTTGTGATTCGCGTGATTGGAAAGGGCAATTGCCAACATGATACGGTCAGGCGCCTACCATTATTGCAAGGACCTCTAGCCAGGATTGCAGGCTCTCGCACTTTGAGACGGAATTGTCTCACCGACGACTACGCTGACTTGTGGGCGGAATGCTACGACGGTCAAGTCAGCAAGCAATCTTGGGCAACAAAGAACCGGCGACTGCGTACCGCTGATACGGAGAATGGAAGACTTATAGAGCTACCTTGGAGCGAATTGACAAAAGGCGAGTGGACTTGGGAAACGCCGCTGCGGAGTGACTTTGCACGTCGTCAGGCACTACTGGAAATTGACGTGTTGGTGTCGATGGCGATGGGACTGACGCTCGACGAGCTGCTGACGATATACCGAGTTCAGTTTCCCGTGATGCGGATGTATGAACTGGCCGACGAGTACGACGCCCGTGGTCGCCACCTCCCCAACACCGTCCGAAAAAATCAAGGTGGAACCCAGTTCCGCACAGCCCGCGAAGAAGCCCTCGAAGAATACCCCGAGGCCTACAAAACTCGCCCCGCCGAAGACGCCCTCAGCCCCGACTGGCCCTTCGCGGACGAAACCTCCATCCCGCTGGAGGACCTGTCCAAAGCCCAGGCCGCCGGACTCTGCACCAGCTACGACCCCAACGAACAAGAGAAGTGGGACGACGTGTACGGCAAAGGCCGAGTTCCCTTGTCGCTCGATGTGAGCTGGGAAATCGACGACGGCCTGCAAACCGTCACCAAGACGTTTTATCCCCCCTTCACCAAAGTCGACCGCGAAGCCGACTACGCCCGCGCGTGGGAAGAGTTTAAAGAGAGATATGGAGGGCAGTCATGAGCGATCATTTTGAGTTAGATTCATGGAAAAGTGTGCAGTCCAATTCTGGCCAGTGGTTCAATGCCATTGAGCTGCTGGGAGCCGGAGGAAACGCGGCAACATTTTTGGCTTACTCGACATCGCCACAAAAGGGTGTGCTTTACGCGATTAAAGTATTTCGGAAGCTGTCGAAGCCGGAAAGGCTTGAGAGTTTCAAGGATGAATTGCAATTCTTGCGGAATTGTGATCACCCATCGATTCTGCGAGTGTTCGACGAGGGAATCTATTACGACAAGAATCCATTCATCGTAATGGAGTATCTTCCTCAAACTCTTCGAACTGCGATGAAGTCCCCCATTTTTCTCGCGTGGAAGATATCTTACGCAATGCAACTTCTTTCGGCACTTGACTACTTGGGCGAGCTCGATCCTCCGGTCGTTCATCGGGATATTAAACCTGAAAACATTTTCATTAAGGGGCAATCGTGTGTATTGGGTGACTTCGGATTGATAAAGCGGCTTGACAATGATGATGAACAAGACAAGGAGATCCTCAAGGAGAGTCTTGGCGTTGGTATGCCCCGCCGGTACCGAACTCCGGATCTAGTCTCCTATCTTCGCGGAGACGCCAAGCTCACCTCCAAATCTGATGTATTTCAGCTTGGCCTAGTGATTTCCGAACTATTCACAGGGAAAAACCCGACGAAGCCCTATCAAAACTTTACAGATTCACTGGAATTGAATCCGCTTGGCCAGATACCAAGCTCGATGGGTGGACTCATTGCGCCTATCATCAAGGACATGCTCTCCATGAATCCGCACGACCGTCCAACGCCACGGCAGCTATTAGATCGCTGGGAGACGGCGTTCAAAAGAGTCGTTGATCAGGTGCACGTTATTGACGACCGGGCGTTTTGACTGGAGGGAGAAGATACTGTGCTGCCAGCCCATCTAGCCGAGAACATCCGCAAGCAGGTGCTATTTTACCTGCAGTCGACCTTCGACTTCCGCGACAAGGCGGTCGAGAAGGCGTTTGAACGGTTTCTGACTGACCCAGATAACGGGCTGTTTAAAGGCCCGTGGGTCCAGCTGCGCAGGCCCTACCGGCCGGCCGACGCCGATGAACGCGTCCCGTTTGATTTCCCGGTTGAATTCCACCCTTTCAAACACCAGAACCGATCGTGGCGCAGGCTGACTAGCAAGTCGCAGAAACCAAAGCCAACGATTGTGACGACAGGCACCGGCAGCGGTAAGACCGAATGCTTCCTGTTTCCGATCCTCGATCATTGCCTGCGAGCTCGCAAAGATGGCCAGAAGGGCATCAAGGCGATCATCCTCTACCCGATGAATGCCCTTGCCGCTGACCAGGAAAAACGCTTCGCCAAAGTGATCTGGCGCACGCGCGAACTGCGAAAAGCTGGTATCCGAGTCGGCAACTACACCGGCCGCTACGATCCATCCGACCCCGGCGCGTCGGCAAGCAGCGGCACCAAAGCGATGGGCGAAGACCACGGTATCAGCAATCACGAGGCGCAACAGGATAATCCGCCCGACATCCTTCTGACCAACTACAAGATGCTCGACTACCTGCTGCTGCGTCCCCAGGACCAGCGGTTGTGGCGATTCAACGATCACGGCGTGTTGCAGTATTTGGTGCTCGACGAATTGCACACGTACGACGGTGCGCAAGGAGCCGACGTTGCCTGTTTGATCCGTCGATTGAAGGAACGGCTGGACATTGCCAAGGGCGACCTGTGTGTTGTGGGTACCAGTGCCACGCTGGATGATCGCGCACCCGCCAAAGACAGTGCAAGCAAAATGGCGGATGGCAGCGTCGATGCCAAGGAGACCGGCAGCGATCGACTCGCCAAGTTCGCCAGCACTCTATTCGAGGAGGACATTGATGCGGAGGCGGTGATCGGCGAAGACCGGGTCGACGTGGCCGAGATGGTAGTGCTAGAACCGGAGGAAGTGACACTGCCAAATCCAACGGGTTGTCAGCCGCTGGAAGATGAGGACGCGCTCCAGTACGCGCTGCGTCAGTCGGTGCTGTGGGGCGGCCCGGAGTACTCCGGCCCCGACATTCCAAATCAGCTGTTCTCGAAAGATGACCACAAGCTGAGCGACGAAGAAAACACGACCCTGGACGCGATCGAAGAGTGGTCCGTCCAACTCGGCGGCTGGCTGAAGGGCCGGATGCTGTTCAAGTACCTGCTGAACATCTTTGAAAAGTCGGAAGCGGATGGCTCAGGTCCGCTCACCTGGCAGAACTTGGTCGATTTAATGGCCCGTGAAGAACTGGGCTTCAACGACTACCCGAAAACGACCGACCGAGGATTCATCTGCGCATCGTTCTTCGCTTTAGTTGCCCAAGCCAAAGAGATCCGTAGCGGTCACGCATTTCCACTGGTGCCAACTCAGGTGCAGCTGTGGATTCGTGAGCTACGTCGGTTGGGCCGATTGGTGCATGACAAGCCGGTCTTCAGTTGGCTGGATGAACCGACCCAGGAATTTCCCAGCCTGCCGACGTTTCATTGCAGCGAGTGTGGCGAATCGGGCTGGGTTGGACTTGCGGATCCGAATTCAGAAACGCAGATTGGAGCTAAAGGTGTTACCGGCTTTCAACTCGAGAGCGACCCGACCAAGATCTATCGTGGCTGGTTCGGGTTTAAGGGAATGCGGAATCCCAACATTGTCGTGATATCGCCGGACACGGACGTGGCAAGTGGCGACCCAATCTCTGACGGAGAGGGGGCTCAGACTGAGGGCTTTTCCCAACAGGAGTTTTGTTTCAAGCAGTGGTACATGTGTCCCAAGAGCCTAGTGCTGCGACTGGAAGACGGTCCGTGCCCGCTGACGAACGACCCCAAACGCTTTCGTGTGCGCGTGAACCACGAAACTCGGATCGACAAGAAACAAAACACGGTCGGCGATCAAGGCTGCCCCAACTGCCAATCGAAAGACGGCGTGTTCTTTATCGGTAGTCAATCGGCGACGCTGTCCAGCGTGGCGATCGATGAGCTATTTGGTTCGGTACTAAACGACGATCCGAAACTGCTGGCGTTTACCGACAGCGTGCAGGATGCTTCACACCGTGCCGGGTTTTTCTCATCTCGAACCTATCAATTCACGTTCCGCACTGCACTTCAGCATGTGGTTGATGACATCGGTATTGGCGGCATCCGCTTGAGCGACGCGGGACCGGCACTGCTGGATTGGTGGTCCCAACCTCGTCCCGGTTGGCCAGGGAGTATTCGTGAAGCCATGGCTTCGCTGTTGCCACCTGATTTGCACGAGTATGCCGACTTCGTCAACTATCGAGACAACACATCAGCGACAGATCCACCGAAGCGTTTGCGAGAAGAGATTGATCGGCGACTGACCTGGGAAGTGACCAGCGAATTCGGTTTGATGCAGACGCATGGTCGAACCATGGAACCTGCTGGCAGCTCCTGTATTGCCTGGGATACCAGGCGGATCGAATCGACGCTGAAGAGTCTTCGGGAACGAATCCCCGGCATTGATCCCTCACTGGCTGACCTGTCGGACAAAGCCATCAAGCTGTGGATCTACGGGTTCCTGCATCGTGCACGAGTTCGCGGGGCCATCGCTCATTCGTATCTGGAGAGTTTTGCGAAGAACAACTTCTGGGGCAAATATCCGTTCGGACGAACGATTCCCGGTCGTGAGACCTATCCCAGCGGCGGCCATTACAAGCCGCACCTGATGGTGACGCAGTCACAGGGGACTCACGATCATGTTTTGGCTACGTCGAAAAAAGGCCGGCTGCCGTGGCAACTGGTTTGGGCAAGACGTTCGCTGGGAAAGCCAAACGCTGATGAAGCAAGCCTGTTGGATCTGATCGCCGCTTTGCTGACCTGCGGTACAGAAGCCGGATTATTCACAAGGCTTCATCAGGATGGAACTAAGAACTTCTATGCCATCTCGGCCCACGCCGCGCTGTTGACCTCAGATCGTGTCAATTTGATTTGCAGCGCGAGCGGCAAGCCACTAATTCGGCCGGCTGCGGAAGCGGAATTATGGAAGGGTGCTCCAAGCTGGGAGTATTACTCGGACAAAGGCCGGTACGTCGAAGCTGATTACTCACCGCGTCAGCAGTACTATCAGGATCGTTATCGTAAAGGAGCACTCAGGCGGGTCGTTGCCAGCGAGCATACTGGTCTATTGGCGACCGAGGATCGTGAGCGGCTAGAGCTGGAGTTTTCCAGGACCAAACACACGGACGACCCCAATGTCTTGACCTGTACCAGCACGCTGGAAATGGGGATCGACATTGGCGATTTATCAAGCACGATGCTGTGTTCGATTCCACCGACGACCGCCAGCTATTTGCAGCGTATCGGTCGTGCTGGCCGATCGACGGGAACGGCATTGATCGTTTCAGTTGTTAATCAACGTCCGCATGACCTTTTCTTCTACGGCCGTCCGTCTGAGATGCTGCGTGGGAAAGTCGATCCCCCCGGGTGTTGGCTCGATGCTTCCGCCGTCTTGGTACGCCAATACCTTGCCTACGGATTTGATTCCGCGACAAAGATCGGCGAACTGACTGAGCTACCGAAGTCAGGAAAGCAACTCGTCGAGGACATGGCAAAACCGGAAGGTCACATCCCCAAGATGATGCAGTGGGTCACAAAGAACGAAGCGGAATTGCGAGGCCAGTTTCTGAAGCGATTCCAGAGCGATGTTCAATCTGATACGCGAGAGCGATTCGTCACCGAAACGTCGTCCGATTTGTTACTACAACGGATGCACCTGGCGACCGGTGAGTTTGAGCGAATGACCCGCGACCTGGAGAATGCCCGAAAACGACTTCGGGATCAACTCACCAAGCTGGACGAGGAGGAGAAGGAAACGCGACTGGAAATCGAGCAGGAGCTGCGAATTTTACAGGGTCGATTACAAAGCCTAAGCAGAACCACCGCTCTGGAGATCCTGACCGATAACGGCCTGCTCCCCAACTATGCGTTCCCGGAACGGGGCGTCCGTTTTTACGGGGCGATTTACAACAAGCATCGCAAGTCAGATCAGGAACATAAGCCGATCGAAATCACGCGTCCCGCAGGCGTGGCACTGAAGGAGTTGGCACCGGCGAATCACTTCTATACGCATAGCCGCGTTTTCGACATTCAGCAAATTGCCATTGGCAACCAGCAGGATCCATTGGTCTTCACCTGGGCCATCTGTGGTGCCTGCGGCCACATGCGTCCCAAAGAGGATTTAGATAAACCGGAAACCCAGCCCGCGTGTCCACAATGCGGGCATGACGGCGACTCGAACAGCCAACTCGATCAGGGACAGCATCGCAAGTTCATCGAGTTTTCACGTTCTCAGGCACTGTCGTACATGGAGCACTACGACAGTCTTTCCGGCGATCGCAGTGACGAACGGAATCGCGAGTACTACCAGACCATTCGCAGCTTCGATCTGACACAAGATACACCGGCAGGTGCCGTCGGTGATGAAGGATTGCCCTTTGGTATTGAGTACCGTGCCTCGGTGATCATGCGAGAGGTCAACGTCGGGTACCAGGGCGAACCGGGTATCGTTCCGTTTGGAGTCGATCAGGAGGCACCGGAGGACGGTTTCCGTGTTTGCCGAGACTGCGGCATCGTGGTCACGCCAGGAACGCCACTTGGTGACATCCGACACCGTCGCAGCTGTTCACGTCGACGTGCGAATGACAAGCGTCGGCAAGAGTCGCGAAACGAATTGCCGTACAACTGGGAACCGGTCTACCTGTATCGCGAACTGAAATCGGAAGCGATCCGCCTGCTTCTTCCCATCGCGGACGATGATGACATCGACACGCTGACAGCCTGTGTTCACCTGGGGCTACGTCTGCGATTCGAGGGCAATCCCGCCCATTTGATTGTGTCTCCGCAGATCATGCCGGACCCTGCTACCGGAATGAAACGTTACTACGTGGTCCTGCTGGACGGTGTGCCAGGTGGAACCGGTTACCTGAAGACGCTCTACCAAGAGAAAGACGGCCAGAATCGAGACGGTGAAGGTATCATGCAGGTGCTGCGTTTGGCGCGAAACGCTTTGGAGACATGTGTTTGCCGCCAAATGAGACAGGATCCGGACCGCCAGGATACTGATGGTTGCTACCGCTGTATCCGCACCTATCACTTGCAATACAAGTCCGACACAATCAGCCGCGAGCGGGGAATCACACTGCTGAACAAGTTGATCGGCGCTGGCGAAAAACGGATTTCACAACAGGCCCTTGCGGCGATCAAGCCGAACTCGCTGTTCGGCAGCATGTTGGAAAAGAAGTTCGTTGACATCCTGGAGTCATTCGTCGAACAACAAAACGGCACCTGGGAACAAACCATTATTCGTGGTAACCAGGGGTTCCGTTTCTCGTTGCCCAGCATCGAGCGACTTTGGGAGCTGGAGTTACAACCCACACTTGGTTCCGCGCAGGGTGTTTCGGTTCAATCGCAGCCAGACTTTGTGTTGCGGACGGATGATGATCGCATCAAGCCGATTGCGATTTTTACCGACGGATTCCAGTACCACTGCCACCCGGTCAATCGACTGGCGGACGACCTGAACAAGCGGCGTTCGATCCTCGACAGCGGCAAGTACCACGTCTGGAGCATCACCTGGGACGACCTCAATCCTGAAAACGCCGATCATGTGATGGTCTGCCATGCACCTGTTGCCCAGATGCTGCAGCAGTACGCCAACGCTGCGAAGAGACAGGGCAAGATTGTCCCCGATGCCCGGAAAATGATCTGCAATGGGTTGGTTCAGCTCAAAGCGTTCATCGCCGCACCGCATGCTCCCGGCTGGGCTCAGCTGGCAACTTTTGCATCGTATTTCCCACTGCAGATGTTGGCGGGCCAGCGGACCGTGAACGCCCAGGAACTGCGAGCAGCATTGAGTACGTGGCGATCGGGTGCAGCACTCCCTCAGGTCGCAGTCCAGGAAAATGGGGAATGGGTCTTCAACGATAAGGCCAGCTTGAATCAGGACCTGGTTAGTTACATCACCGTTGGCGCCGCTGTGAGCAACCGTCAGAACCAGGTCATCACGCTTGCGAGGCTTGGCGACAGTGAAGCCGAGACAACGGGCAGCGATTTTGGCGAGCGATGGAGACGATTCCTGGCCTGTCTGAACATGTACCAGTTCAGCGAGAACTTCCGGTTCTGGGCAGCCTCGGAAAGCGACACAACGGCTCCCGAAATACCACTCGAAGCTGTGGAGGCGGTCTCGGATGATTGGCAGCCAGTGATGGAAGATGTACTCCCTAGCCTGCAGCCATACGTGCAGGAGTTGGCATCCGCCGCTTTGCAGTTGCCTGCGGCTCTACCACAAGTCGAATACTTCAACGAACAGATCGAAGACGATGCGTTTGCCGAGTTGGCCTGGCCCAACTGTTCGCCACCAGTTGCACTCCTCGCGGGAGATCAGGCCGATTTCGCGTCGGCTTGGCAGCAGCAGGACTGGAAGGTCGTCACTCCCGACGACCTGCAGGCAAAAGGCGTTGCACACTTGATCGATCTGATTGCCAAGGGAATCTCAGGAGCTTGATCATGGCCAAATTGATGGTCCACCGGAACATACTGAAGTCCTTTCACAAGCTCCCGAGCAAGGTGCAAAAGCGAGTCTCAGAGCTAATTGCTGAGTTTCAGCATGACCCGCATTCGCTCGCCATCGGTCTGCATCCATTGCCAGGAACGATGCTGGACCCGAAGGTTCGTGGCGTTAAGAAACTGCCTGACGGGTACCGAGCGATAGTGATTGCTCCTGAGAAGGGAGACACATACCTGCTGGTTCACATCGACGCCCACGACAAGGCTTATGACTGGGCGAAGAACAAACGGTTCGAAGTCCACGGGATGACCGGTGTTTTTCAGGTGTTCGACGCCGAGGAAGTCCAAACTGTCGCTCAGGAAACCGCGCCGGTGCAGCCGACATTGTCTGACTATCCACTTGCTCGTCTGTCAGATGATGAACTGTTTGAAGCTGGCGTACCCAAGCCACTCGTACCGGCGGTTAAGTCGATCCGCAGCGACACGGGACTTGAGGCACTCAGTGATTACCTGCCTCCCGATTGTCGGGACGTGCTGTTTGGCTTAGCTGCAGGCATGACCCTCCAGCAGGCAATCGACGAGATGCTCGGTGTTGTTGCTGGACCGGCTGAGGTCGCTCCCGAAAGCCCCGGCGACTTTACGAAGATTCAGGAAACGCCGAACTTCGATCTGGTTCTGGTCGCGGGCGAAGAAGAGCTGAAGCAGATCCTGGAAGGCACACTGGAAGAATGGCGCATCTTCCTCCATCCCTATCAGCGGAAGCTCGTCAAGTGGAAGACAAAGGGGCCGATGAACATCACCGGCTCGGCAGGCACCGGCAAGACCGTTGCTCTGATGCACCGTGCCGTGTATTTGGCTCGGCTGCTCGAGAACGAATCCGAGCGAATCCTGGTAACGACGTTCACCACCAATCTTTCGGTAACAATCAAGCATCACATGCAGCGTCTCGCACCGGATGTAGCAGGTCGCATTGAAGTGACCAACCTGCACGCCCTGGCGCGAACCATTTGCAATCGTGCAGGCTGGAAGGGCCGAATCGCCGAAGATGAAGAGCTGGCTCAAATCTGGGCGGAGGTGTGGCTGAGCTATTCGGAAGAACTGCCACTTTCCAAACAGGAAATGCAGCTTGAGTACGAGATGGTCATCGACCCCAACGGTATCGATGACGAAGAAACCTATCTCGGTACGGTACGTTCCGGTCGTCCACGAATTAGTCGCAAGCAAAGAAAAGCCGCATGGCCGGTTTTTCGGGCGTTCCAACGCGGGCTCAAGAAACGCAACCTGCTGACGTTTGAAGGTGCCATCCACGAGGCCCGACTCGCCGTCAACCAAGGCAATTTCACACAATACGCCCATGTACTTGTCGACGAAGTGCAGGACTTTAGCTTGGAAGCACTTCGCCTGATTCGAGCCATCAGCCCGAACGACGCGGAGACCCCCGACCCCCTCTGTACCGTTGGCGACGGTCACCAAAGGATTTACCGCGCGAAGATCCCTATGAGCCGTGCGGGGATCAACATTCGTGGGAGGTCAAGACGTCTCAAAATCAACTACCGAACCAGCGAGCAAATCCGCAAGTTCGCCCAGGGGATCCTGAGGGGACTGGAGATCGATGACCTTGATGGCGGGATTGTAACAACCATCGGCGATCACTCAGTCTTTAGAGGACCAGAACCGATGGTTGAGAAATGTAAGACGGAGAATGCGGAGGCTGAAGCAATTGTCGCCTGGGTCCAAATGCTAATGAACGACTATGGACTCGCAACCCACGAAATCTGTGTGACGCCACGCAAACCCGAAATCGTTACAGCGTTGACATCAGCAGACATTGCCACGTTCGAACTCAAACCACGCGAGGAGGACCCAGGTTCCGATGAAGCGGGGGTGCGGATGGGAACCATGAAGCGAATCAAAGGCCTTGAATTCCGTGCAGTCGCCATGGCCTGCGCAAACTCGGCCGACCCAATGAACCAACTCGATGAAGCAGATATTCGCCAACGTTGCGAGCGCTACGTCGCTGCAACACGAGCGAGAGAGCATTTGCTTGTCACGGTGAGTAAGATACTGGCTGAAAAGACGTAGGCAATCTGGCACAACATCAGAACTTTGGCGGCATTGACAATTGACAGGTGGCGACGTAACCTACCTTCCGGTACGGAGATAACGCCTAACCCTAATGACGCTTGCTGAAAAATTCCGTGAGCGAGGAGGCCTGTGCAGCGGTGGAAAATCTAAATGCGAGCAGTTTCGAACCGCTTTCGTATCAAGCAACGATTTTCACTCAGTGTGACGAACTGGTCGTTTCTCGGATTCTCTCTGCGTTTTACCCGAAGATAGCCAGTCAATTTGACGCAGATCCAACTGTCCTCCCCCCTCTACCGGCGGGAGTGCCAAAGGACGTACCCAGAATCTTGCTTAGCGGAAAGACGGGAGAATGGCGGCTCGAAATAGGCACCGCACGGATCAACGTCCATTGGAGCCGCCAAGTAGACACGAGCATTGTCGCTGGCTCATTCTTTGAGATGGTGGCTGATCTCTTCGCAATGTACCAGGAACTCATCGAATGCCCTGTGCATCGACTTGCAGGGCTGGTCAACAGATTTGCAAAGAAGGACCAGCCCGGGTTGTACTTGGCTCAACACTTCTGTAAGGCCGAATGGCTCCAGCAGCCACTGAATCGCCCCGAAAGTTTTGAAATCCACGCGCACAAGCGATTCAAGCTCGGAAAAGAGTTTGACGTGAATTCTTGGGCACGGTCCAAGACCGGTTTCGTCCAGCCGGGAAAGGTTGCAGTAGTGCTTTTTGAGCAGGACATAAACACTGTTGTTTGTGACGAGACTCCCGAGGTATATGATGTGACCAGAATGAAGCGATTCTTTGCCGCAGCTTCCAGCGAAGTTGACAGTATTCTTGAACATTATTTTCCGAACGCAAAATAGGGCGAGGGTTGATGAGCAAAGTCAAGTTCTTTGAGGCGTCGACGGATGCGGATCAAAGCTCTGCCTTTCGGCATTCTATCGACGAGGAGTACAGTGGCAAGACCGCGGTAGGGGCGTATTTTCCGGCGGTTGCGAGAAGGGTCTTTGGCGATTCACGGCAATCTGGCGTCCACACAGCCGATACACGTAATGCTGGTGGCCAAGAGCGGTTCATGCTGTTGCTTGCTTACGTCGACGAGAATGCAGAGGTCATAAGTATGGTGAAACCTCTCTATGCTCATGAGTTGAAACCGAGCTGGAGTAGGGATTCGTGTGGAACACATCATGTATTCGAAGAATCATTTGAAAGAGGATTTGTTCTTCAAGAAGGTGAATGGATAGTTCCTAGCTGGCGAGGCTGGTTTTGCGGCACGACATACGGTGAGCATTTTTCCGAGGTACGTGAGCAATTGTCTTCGCTGTTGTCCAATTTTGTTCACGGTCGTTCCGTTTTGGTACCAACTGAGCTTCGAGACATTGCAGATCGAATCATTGATCAAAAAGAAGCGTCGAGCGACGTCGACATAGCTGAGTGGGCAAGAAGGTTGGCGAGTGACATTGCACAAGCTACAGACTAGTAATCGATGGCTGAAATGGCGGCACACCCAGCTGACTGTCCCAATTGGGACTACGAGGACTTTAGCAATCATGCGCAAGTTGTTCTTGAGCAGAGCGCTGACGTATTGCTTCGGCTCCGTACGGGAGGACTAGATACTCAGGCAGTTTCATCGGACACACGTCCGATTCATTTTCACGTGTTCAAAAGGCTTGTGCCCGATGGTTGCGAGTATTTTGCTGGCCATTATCGCGGCGAGTTCTTTCGATGTTTAAAGCACTACCAAGTGACAGTCGGAAATGACCCTCAGGTTGGCTACGACTCGGGAACAGTCATTGGCTGGATGGACGAATTGGGCAATCTCGTCGATAGCACGCTTCAGGCGCTTGATCAGGGGCATTCTCTTCCGAATTCACAAGTTTCTCCAGCGGATAAACTCCTCTACACGGTGGCCGCGGCGTGTCGCATATTTGAACTCCTTTTGAGGATTCACCCTTACGCCAATGGTAATGGGCATATGGCTCGTTTTGTCATTTGGGCAATACTGGGACGTTTTGGCCATTGGCCGCACCGTTGGACTCTGGAACCGAGGCCGCCCGATCCACCGTATACCGACCTTATCATCCAGCACCGTAACGGGAATCCGGAGCCGCTTGAGCGTTTCGTACTCAATTGTATTGCGGTATCGGACAACCAATAGCCTTTGCGGTGAGTGGCCCGGAAAATCACTGCGTTGACGAGTGCATGCCACCGAAATTCCTAGACCCGTTGCGAGTCCTAGTGACGCCCTCCACTTAACGCCGGTTGTGCCACCAAGGGACAGCCGGTGTTTTTTTGTGCCAAATCCCTTTCAGCATAAGGGTTTACATCCCTTTCTTCACCACCTTTCTCAGCCTTCGTTGTGCCACCAGATGTCACATTGTGACTATCAGAGTGCTCTGAACTGCAGCCATAGTGCAGCCAACTTTCCGCTGAGGGCAGCTTGGCGATGGCCTTCGCTTGGTCATCCAGGCCAATGTGAGCGTACTTCATGGTCATCCGAACGTCGGTATGCCGGGCAAGCTCTTTCGCTTCCGGTACGGATACACCGTTGCGGAGAAGCTCAGTGATATGGGTGTGCCTTCCTGCCGCATGAAAATCAGCCACACGCCCCTGATCGTCCCGGTAGGGGATTCCGACACGTTCCAGGTCTTTCTTGACCATCAGCCACGTTCGTCGTTTCCCCAGCCGGGGGAACAGTACCTCATCCGCTGCCAGTCCCTCCAGCCAATTTGGGAGCAGTCTTACAAGGTTCGCGTGCAGAGGCAGCACATCCTTGCGGCGATGTTTCGAGCACGCCGCTTGGAGGGTAACTGTTGGTGTATCGTGCTCAAGATCGAAACTTCTCGGAGTTAAGCTGCCTATTTCCTTGCGTCGAAGCCCCGTCATATAGGACAGAATATAGATGCGGGCTCGCTGTTCTCCATCATAACATTGAATAGATATTCCGCTGGAGCGGGCCGATTGCACCAGCTTTCCAAACTCATCAGGAAGCAAGGCTCGCCGCTCATGGCGGATGTCTTCCTGGGCATTCAATCGCTTCATGCCGTGCAACGGATTGTTGGTGATGCGTTTGGGGACCATCCAATTGCAGAAGGAGTCAAATGCCTGTGCATAGTGATTGTAGGTGCGGTAGCCGATTTCCTCCGATTCGAGCATTTCAGTTAGCACTGCCTCTACTGATTCAATGTCGATGTCGGCAGTAGTTACCATTCCAGCATCACCCACAATCCGCCTTACTCGCGTCATGACGAGTTTCACGTGTGTAAATCGCAGTCGAAAACTGAAGCGTCTGGCGGTCGAAAAGTGCGGCGCTAGGTTGGTGCGGGGATTGTAACAGACCCTCCCGCTTGGGTCACGATGACGCCTTACTCTTCTTTCGACGCCGACGTTG
>JAJRWS010000125.1 GCA_024276705.1 Planctomycetota bacterium
CCATCATGATCGATACCACAGTGGGCTCGAAGCGGAGCACGCGATGCTGCAGGTCCTTGGCCAGCCCCGGCACCGTGTCGCCTGAAATACCCGTGTTGATCATCACGTCCCGCACTCGCCGCAGCTCCCAGCGGACGCGTTCGGCAAAGTGCTCCGGATAGCTGCGCCAGCCGTGCGTGTGCAACGCCCCGTGGGTGATTGAATCTCCGGTAATGAGCCAGACAATTGGATCGGGTTTGGCCAGCAGCGTCTTGATCTTATCGAGCTCGCTCTCCGGAACCCCTTCGGCCCAGCCAGCCACCGGCCGCGAAGCCAGTGCCGCCAACGCGCCGGCCAGAAACCGTCTCCGGTCCGGTCGCAGTACGAGTGGTCTATTCATGAGGGGACCTCGTGGTTGTTGGCTTTCATGGTGGCGTTGGTTTTGTGTTATCTGGCTGCTTCGATCTTTGCCGGTGTCCACTCGCCTTGGATGATCGCTTCTTTTGGCCAGTATGCACGGATATACAGGGAGAAGTCCTCATCCTTGGGCGAGGGAAGCCAGTTGCTTTCTTTGTCTTTGCCTGGACTTGAAGCTTGCACATAAATGGTCAGACTACCATCGTCGCTGATAACAAGATCCTTGTTTTTTGTCCCAAGAGAAAATTTGTTCGGCTCGTTGGGTGCAAAGAAGTGGGCCTTGTTATAGAGTGTCAAAGACCAGAACCCTTCCACTGGCGGCACTTCACCTTTAGCGAAGGTGACGATATAGTTCTTCTTGCCGTTCAGTCGCTCACCCTGAGCATCAAAATCATTACCGAAATAGATGGTCTCAATAGGTCTGTTCGAGAACATATTTCCTTTTGCCGTTGCGGTTCGTTGGAAATAATCATAGCCGAACTGGGCCGCATTTTTCTGTGTGCGCCAACCGTTGCCTGCCTCGACGCCGTTATTACGGAATTCGAACATACCGGTGATGACCCCTTCTTCCGCGCTCTTGGCAGCTTGGATCAGAGCCTCTTTCAACTCCGGCTTGTCTTGGATGGCATTCACCAGTGACCGCATCCAGCCATACAAGGCCTCTTCTCCCGGAAGTGGCTTGACCTGCTTTAAAACCATTGGCAATTCCTCCGCGAATTTTTCCGGGGTAACCCATTGGGTCTCGGCAGAGCCTCCGGCATTCTTGTTCTCCAATGTCGGTATATCCTTCCAGACTTTGATCTTCATTTTCCCGTCGTAGTCGGACAAGGGGTATGCCACGACTTGATTGATCAGGGGTTGGATCGCGTTACGGTCCTCTGCATTGTCATCCATGAAGATACGAGGGAAGATCGCACTGATGTTGGTGCTTGAGCGAAATACGCCTTTCACGCCTCCCGGTGTTTGACCTTTCCAGCCAGGCCCTACCAGGAGATAGTGTCCAGATTCCGTCTTATATTGTCTGCCGATTTCAGCAAATGAATCCGTACGTTGATCAACGATCTGGTAGACCCAGAAACGATCGCCAAAATCGGGCACCTGAATGATAACTGGCTGCTCATCGAGCGAGAAAAAACCTGCACCGTAGACCACATCCTGATTGGGAGAGGTGACAAAACGCTGTTCCGGCTTGATGTAGTCATGGAGCATGGTGAGCTGGCCGATGGGACCTACAGGCAACACGCCGCCAAAGAGCACTGGCTCTGGTGCCTTCGAGAACATCGTGTGACGGCTGTTCATGTTGATCAGAGGCCAGGCCCAAAAATAGGCGATGCGTCCGACTGCTTCAACATAACCGGGGGTAAGCGGCGCACCGTCGACAAAAGGAGGTACATCAGCAGCCACTTTCGGCACAACCATTTCCGTACGAATCGGATCGGCTAGAGCTGGAGTGCTTACGCTGGCTGTAGTAAGACAACAGAAGCTCAACAGAAGTGATGCATAAACTGTTATTCTCATGATTAAGTTCTCCTTGTTGCAGGAAAAGGTGCCAGAAGGGAAAGGTGCCAGGAGCGAATGGCACTGACGAAATTGATTATGCGCGCAAACTGCCCTATGACCAGACGTGCGATGCCGTAAATTTTGTCTAGTCAGAGAGCTATTTCAATAGCCGTGTTGGTCTGGTCTTTTTTGGGCCAAGTGCTCCGCGCCGGCTAGGAAGCATCCTGCCAATCGGCCGTTGCCAGAGTTGTTACGTACTTCCAACAAAAGGGCGTTGAGCCACCGACTTCGGATACGGGTGACTATTGTCGAGCTCGGTCCAAGCTCTCGGAATCGGCCCTTCATGAACGGAGTCATACCATGTGGGGTAAGCCGCTGGGCGGAAACGGACGGTGTCAAAATAACAGCTCCGTAGGAGCGGCAGCGGTTAGCCCCGGGCGAGGCCAGGCGAGTTCAACGAGCCTGGCCGCTGCCCGGGGTTAGGTGGCGACAACCATGGTCGACCTAGCGGATTGCGATGAGTACGATCGGCGGATGGCCGAGGTCGAAATGAGCCGCGGCAAGCCTCGGTTGCCATCAACTAGGAAAACCAGGGGCCTCGAACACCCGCCGTTTGTCGGCAACGTGGACGACTCGGCCGATGGATGAGGGGTGTCGTATCAACCCCGGGCTGCACGAAAACTCGCCGGAAGCTCGTTTTCGATTGCCCGGGGCCAGCCGCTGACGCCCCTACGGGACTAGGGAAAAACACAACACCGCATTGTGCGCGGCCCAGGGGCGTGGCTATCCAATGACGTCGCTCCTACGGAGCTACTCGAACCCGCCCTCTTGCTCTGTGCCATGATCGCAGCTATCGTGGAATTGCCCACTAAAATCCCTGAAAAACAAAACATTTCCTAGTCGACAGTGCCATTCGTTCCTGACCCCTTTTCTCATCCCTTTTCTCATCCACGCCTGCCTAAACCCAGCAAGCTCGGAACAAGCAAGGAGACGCTGTTACGGAAAATCGGGACTGCAGGCTGGGCGACTATCAACCAGCTCGGGCGCTCGACCAAAGAAAAGGCCACCGGGAATGGTGGCCATGGGTCGAATCGGGAATGCCAGGATTCAATGCATGCGGCTGGCCCTCCTGCCGGTCAGCGCCACCAGGCATATGCCGACCAGCAGCATGGCTGAAGGTTCCGGCACGAGTGGCATCATTAAGACCATGTCATCCGGCGACATAACTGAGTTGTCGTAGCCAGCACCAACGTCATATAGCCAGTAGCGATAGCCAGTCCCCGGTAATGAAAAGACCTTCGGTCCCCACACGTTCGCCAAAAATATGTCATCCGATATTCCAGTCTCCATCAGCCCGGGTAGGACAATGCGACTGGGAAAATGGATGCTGGTGTCTGGACTAAGGAATCGACCCCAGACTATTTGCCTTGAGGTGCGACTGCTTAAGTTATCTGTGTATATTGGGGAATCCAAACTAAACGCCCCGCCGGTGGCGCCATTAAACAGCGATATGCTGTAAACGTTTTCATTGATGTCGAGTATCACATCGCCAGTTGCAGAATCGTAATAGCTGAATACCTGGGCATTTGCAGCGGATGACAAAATCAAACTCAGTATAATTGCCTTCAAAATCAGATCCTCAAAAAGATGACGACATTCACTAAAACAACTGTGATGACACTAAAACAACTGTGATGATCGCGGCAACACCGAATCCAATAATCAGATCCATGAAGAATCCACGGCGAACTAACTCATCGTCGTCACCCGCTATCATTTTGCAAGCATCCATGCTAGCTGCGATTGCCGTGAAGGGTATCGCCAATCCAAGTGTGCAAATGTCGATGAACAAGCAGGCGAGCCACCAGTGAATCGCTTGTATTCCATCCCCAGCATACCATTGGCCCAACCCAGGTAAGACGAGAGAAAGACCTGTTGCGGCAATTGGTGTCTTTTCAGATTTCATTTGTTGTCCTTCCTGGTCCGGTCGTATACGTAGGTTGCAAATGTGCAACGTATCGGGCGCCCCGTTGGGAATCAGATAATTTGACCCATCTAGGCTCAGATAAATAGAGCCATTGGTTCACAGCGGCATGGGCATATTTCTTTTTTCAAGTAGCCTAAATCCACAGCAGCCAACGTGTTAAACAGAACTACTTGGAAGA
>JAJRWS010000126.1 GCA_024276705.1 Planctomycetota bacterium
AAACTTCGTCCGTGTGATCCGCCTCGCTTTGCGGCATCGGTTAACCGTCGTTGCGTCGATCTTGTGTTCACTCATCGTCGCTTTGCTGTGGGGTGGTAACATCACAGCCATCTATCCGATTGTGGATGTGGTGATGAACGACAAGTCGGTTCCTGAGTGGATGGATGAAAAAGTGGAGTCCCTCCAGGTTGGGATCGACGAGCTGGTTGTCAGTCGGGATGCCAGCCAGCAACAGCTTGGCGCAGCCCCCCCGGCGATGCGTTCCAGGTTGAATGCGACGCTGCGAGAGTTGCAGGATCAGTTGGATGAAAAACAGGAGAACCTGAAGTATCTTTTGTGGGCGCAACCCTGGGCCCATCGCTGGCTGCCCGTGACACCCTTTCAGACCTTGGTGCTGGTCTGTTTGGCGTTGCTGGCGGGAACGGTCATGAAAAGTATTTTCCGTCTGGCGGGCCATTACTGCACGGCCCGACTGGGACATCTCACCGCATTTGAACTGCGCAAAGAATTCTATCGTCGCACGTTGCGCCTTGATTTGGGCACTTTTGGCCAGACCGGTCCGGGCGACCTGATGAATCGGTTTATGGGTGATGTCGGAGTGGTTTCCACCGGTGCCCAGACGGTTTTTGGACTGGCGATTCGTGAACCGCTAAAAATGATCGTCTGTTTGATCGGCGCGGCCTGGGTGAGCTGGCAGTTGCTGTTGTTGACGTTGATTCTGGCTCCCCTGGCCGGGTATGCGATCTACTGGCTCGCGAAAGCGCTCAAACGGGCCAATCGTCGCGCGCTGGAAGAATTGTCGACGGTTTACGATCGGTTGGGTGAAACCTTTGGCGGCTTGAAAGTGATTCAGGCGTTCACGATGGAATCCCGCGAGCGAAGCCGGTTTCATCAAACATCCAAGCAATATTACAACCGGTCGATGAAAATCACCTTGTACGATGCGATGGTCAGCCCGCTAACCGAGACCATGGGAGTTGGCATTATCGTTTCGGCAACATTGGCCGGTGGGTACCTGGTACTCAATCAACAAACGCACCTGTTTGGCATGCGGATCAGCAACGAGCCCCTCACGCATGGGATGTTAACGCTCTATTATGGCTTTCTAGCTGGGGCAAGCGACCCGGCGCGACGACTTTCAGCGGTCTTTAATGGTTTGCAGAAGGCGGCAGCGGCGAGCGATCATCTCTACGAACTGCTGGATCGTGACACTCAGGTGGTCGATCCCCAGGTGCCGGCCGTGTTGGCTTCTCGCTTGGGCCGAATTCAATTCCGGGACGTCTCGTTTTCCTACAATCCGGGGGATCTGGTATTGGATCAGGTCGATTTGCAAATTACCCAAGGTGAAACGATTGCCGTCGTGGGGCCTAACGGTTGCGGCAAATCGACCTTGGTGAATTTGCTGCCCCGTTTTTATGACCCAACCAGCGGTGCGGTGACTTTCGACGGGACCGACCTGCGCAATGTGCGTGTGCGCGATGTCCGCAAACGGATCGGAATCGTAACCCAGGAGAGCGTCCTGTTCGACGATACGGTCATGGACAATATTCGTTACGGTTCACCCTGGGCTACCGATGAAGAAGTTCGCAAGGCAGCCAAGCAGGCATACGCCCATCAGTTTATCGAAAGCAAACTGGCTCATGGCTATCAGACTCGCGTCGGGACCGGGGGGAATCGGCTCTCGGGTGGTCAGCGGCAACGTATCGCGTTGGCCCGTGCCATTCTGCGCGATCCGGAAATTCTTATCCTTGATGAAGCGACCAGTCAGATCGATGTGGAGAGTGAGCGTCTGATTCACAAAGTACTGGAACGATTCGTGCGCGGTCGCACGGTGATCATGATTACCCACCGCCCCAGCACCTTGGCCCTGGCCGACCGAATTGTGGTGATGGATCAGGGGCGGATTGTGGATGTGGGCCCCTTTGGCGAATTGGCCGCGCGGTGCGATCTATTCCGCCGACTCTCCCATCTCGACCAGCGCGAAATCGCCTGAGGTCGTGAGTCGTGAGTTATGAGGCGTTAGACGCTGGTTGAAAAGAGGGTGACGCATGAGCAACATTTTGTGGAGCCGTATTGCGGAGGGGTCAAGGTGGAGTCTTTTTGGGTTGTTTTTTCTTGGCAAGGATGGCTAGAAAAAATTGCGTAGCAACCTGCAAGGCAAGCCAAAAAGCAGCAGCCGGATGCGGACCTTGAGGCCGTAGCTTACAATGGATGAAGCCGCAGCCGACAGTTGTCCCCGGTTGGCCATCCGCGATAGCGAACGGGGCATACCTGGCCAGGATTCGTTCTTATTGAGAATCCCGACCCATCTTTCGGCAATGGCTGAAAACCGGCCCCTTGAGAGCCAGCCTAACGAGCGCCGAGCGAGCAAGTCGACACCAAGTACCAGCCGGAATCCCGGCAAGTCTCAATACGAATGTCTTCAGTGGTATTGCACCCCTGGGAACAGACGGCCGATTTAGGCCACAAACGGCCGATCCAAAGAACAAACGGCCGATCTGGGCCATGGGAATCGGCTGCCCTTGTTTGAACGCCGCAAGAGCGTATGCGCGTTGTGTCCGCGGCAAGGGGCGCAGTTCTTGCGGGTTAACAAAACTCCGCGGGCACAAGGCGACAGGAGCGCAGACCGAACAATGTTACACTCGCGAAAAAAACTTTCCAAAAAATAATCGTCGCCCCCTTGCGGACCGAGACGCTTTGCCGCATTCCTGGTAGGTAGGCGCATTGTCGAGCCGATTGCCTCGCGGTAACACTCGATGCGTCATGGATGCAAAGCCCGAACGATAGCTCCAGGAATACGCACAGCGTCGGCCCACTTGCGCTGCACCTGGCCCAAAGAAAAACCTTTTCTCGTTCACGCTGAACGAAATGTGCTTGAAAAAGAACAGTACGACAATCGAAACGAGCACTTTTGGGAGCGAAACGAGCCCCATCCGAGCCCCAGAAGTTCCCCCTTCGTTCCCCATTCGAGCAGTGAAGAAATCGGCGCAAGTACAAGTCCCGTAATGGACTTACAGCCAACGTCATGAAAATCGCGTGAAAAGGAGGCACACCCCCCCATAGCAGAAGACTGAAACGTAGTTGTAATTCGTAGTGCAGGGCCCGGCGCAAGCCGGGCCCTGCTTTTTTATTACCGTGCAAGAAAAGGAGAAGACTACCATGCCGCGTAAAAAGAAAACCGATCCGGATCGGATAGAAGGCAACACGACCGACCGGCTGGGCCTTGGCACCCAGTTACGGTCCTACCTCGGATCGCTAAAACTAAAAAACTATGCCGAGGGAACGATTGTAAAACAGCGATTTGCCATCAACGAGTTTATTGTTTGGGCAGGAGAGCGAAGTCTCACCCGCGTTAGCGAGGTGACCCGTCCGGTATTGGAGCGCTACCAGCGGCACCTCTACCACCAGCTGGACCGCCACGAAAAACGGCTCAGCTTCCGGAACCAGCATGGCCGCCTTTCGGCCCTGCGGAGCTGGTTCAAGTGGCTCTCACACAAGCGACACGTTCTGTACAACCCGGCCAGCGAGCTGGAGCTGCCCAAGCTGGGCCACCGGTTCCCACGGCACGTGTTGAGCTTGCGAGAGGCCGAAGAGGTGATCAACGGTACCATCGTGACCGGCCCGATCGGTATTCGGGACCGGGCCATACTCGAAACATTTTATTCGACCGGAATGCGAAGGCTGGAGCTAATCGGTCTTGACGCCTACGACGTCGACACCGACCGGGGCGTGGTCACGATCCGTCAGGGAAAAGGAAAAAAAGACCGGGTGGTTCCGATTGGTGCTCGCGCCCTTGCCTGGACCGAGCGGTACCGGCACGAAGTGCGTCCGAGCCTGGTTGTCGACCCGAACGAAACGGCCCTCTTTCTCACCCAAGCAGGAAAACCGTTTACGGTGACTGCCATGTCGGTCCTGGTACGTGCTTATGTTGACAAAGCGGCGATTGGCAAGACGGGAAGTTGCCATCTGTTTCGGCATACAATGGCGACGCTCATGCTTGAAAACGGCGCCGATTTGAGATTCATTCAGGCGATGCTCGGGCATGTAAAACTCGACACGACTCAAATTTATACGCAAGTTTCGATTCAGAAACTCAAGGAAATTCACGAAGCGACCCACCCTGCTAGGATGAAACCGGAGGCGAAAGACGAGGATCTAAAGCCAGAAGACGACTACGATGACAAATCACAGCCTAACGAGTCATAGTAGTACCCAGGCAGACAGCTGTAGTATGATGACTTGTCGTCGTAGTCGTATGGTATGCTGCATGGTCGAAGTATGATGGTTCATCGTAGTTGTACTCATGCATCGTACCTACGGAAAAAAAGAGGCTTGATCTTCTTGTTCGTTAAGTGTACAATTGTCAACGATATTGACACGTAACCAGGCCCACAAGGAAGCAGCTATGGCGCTGGGAATCAAACCGACGGTAGATTTCGCCTTCAAGAAAATATTTGGCAGCGAGGAGAACGTGTTTAATAGGGCTGCTCAATGCGATCCTGAAGTTGCCTTCCCCCATCACCGAAGTAGAAATCCTCAACCCATTCAATTACCAAGAGTTTGCCGACGACAAGCAGTTTGTACTCGATGTCCGGGCACGGGACTTCACAGGCCGCATATTGAACATCGAAATGCAGGTATCGGTAGCCACCGGACTGGCAAAGCGATTGGTCTATTACGCATGCAGTCTCTACGCCGACCAACTCGAATCTGGGGAAAATTTCAAGACCTTGGAACCGGCCATATCAATCTGCCTGCTCAAGGGCACATTTTTCAAGGATACGGAGGTTGCTCACCACCAATTCAGGCTATACGACCATGAGCATGGCAGGGAACTTGGCGATATGTTGGAGCTACACACGGTCGAGCTGCCGAAGTATTATTTAGATGAGGCGACCATCAGCAAGGCGAGCAAGATTGACCAATGGGTGTTTTTCTTGTTGAAGGCCGATAAATACGATCCTGAGGAACTACGATCCCTGTTGCCTGGTGTCGAATTTGGCCAGGCGATCACGGTAATCGAGAGAATATCCCAGAAGACGGAGGACCGAATGATGTATGATCAACGCGAGAAAGCTCAACGTGACCATCAGTGGGTTGTTGAAGGCGCACGGGAGGAAGGCCGGGAGGAAGCCCGTGGAACATTGGTTGATACCGTAACATTGCTTCAGGGCATTGCGGATGAAGCAGAGACGGACATCGACGAATTGAATAAGCTTGATATTGATAAGCTGAAGCACATGTGTGCCGATCTTAGGGAACGGCTTCGTACACGGGGCTGTTAGGACAGGAATTCAGGAGAGAGTACTGGAATGGACGGTACGACTACTATTGCGAATGCGTTGGCAATGATGATTGCAACTACGTTGTGGGTGAATGTGCACTTGGCAGATATTGATTACTGCCATGCCTGCACGACGTCTGTGACGGTTCATCTTACACCATTCTCGCGCACGCGCGCGGGAGTCGAAAAAGTGGTCTTTAGGCGCACATCAGCAGGTTCGACTACGCTGGCTATGGTGTTGCGCGGCGTAACTCCAAGGCAGGCCTGGAGAAAGGAGAAGTAAACTACGGTGGAGGCCCAGGGATACCGGAGTCTCCAATCCGTATCTCTTTACCGGACGTAGGGTCGACGAAGAGACCGGGCTGCAACTTAACCGGAATCGGTTCTATCATCAGCAGCTGGGGCGGTGGGTTTCGCGAGATCCGATTCTTTACCGTGGTGGCATGAACCTGTATGAGTATGTCCATTCAAATCCGTTAATATATTTAGCCCCAAATGGTCTAGGCCCATTTAAAGATTGTATGCACGATGCACTTAGGGATTTCATTATATGCTCGGGTGAAGCGGGTACGTTCTTAGTCGCATGTGTAGAGGGTTGCAGACGGACTGTTTGCAGATGGTGGCCACCCTATTGCGCTCCATGCATACTTACATGTTTGGGTGATTGCATAACATTAAATCCTGGCCCCGGCCGACTACACCGCCGCGACAAACGGCTTTCCACTTGCCCCCCGCGTAGCCGTCGCGGCGGAACCTACGCGGCCCGCTTTCCAACAAGAGCCACCAGGCAAAACGCAACCTCACCAGAAGACCCCAATGCGGTGTCCATGGACGGCACCGCCCATGACGCAGCGGAGGGCCATGGAAGCAAGCGGGCCCAATACACGCATGGAGGAAATCAGGGTCACGCAAAATGCCTCCTGTGCTCCGCACACCGACAATCGTTCGAAAACGCCTGGAACAGATGGCAACGCACTCTCCGAACGACTGTCGGTGCCACCCGCGGTGCTGGTATGATGGTCGGTCATCAATGATCGCATTGTTCACCGCAACCATTCCCCTTTCAGCCCCAGGCTTGGCCGAAAAATCGAAGAATTTATTATTCGCGTTTCAATGTCATGCTATTTCCCAAGCCTTTTCAACCCGACTGCGGGGAAGGCGTTTTATGCCTTCATGCAAATCGTTGAATACTAACGACTTGCGTACAGCGCAACCGGCTTCGAGGAGAGTATGGCTGGTTGCATGTGCCCCCCCATGGCCTAGAATGGAATGCGTTGCGGATAATAGTCATTCCGCATTCCGCATTCCGCATTCCGCATTCTCAATGTCCCATCCACTCCACGCCCAACACGAGCGTACCTACCGGCAGAACCGGTTTGTCTATCCGGTACTCAGCCGTCGTTCGAGTGGTTTGAGTCTGGGAGTCAATCTCAATCCGGACAAAGTATGCAATTTCGATTGCATTTACTGCCAGGTTGACCGGAAGAAGCCTGGGGAAACTCGTTTCGTTGAGATGGAGAGATTGCTCACCGAACTGAGTGAGATGCTGCAGTGGATCGTCAGCGGACGAATTTATGAATCGGGTAAATTTCAGTCGCTACCTGGCGAATTACGCCGGCTCAATGACATTGCCTTTTCCGGCGATGGGGAACCGACGACCTACCAGAATTTTGACGCGATTATCCATGCGTGTGCCGACGAAAAGCGTAAGGCCGGAGCGGAGCAGGTGAAAATGGTGTTGATTACCAATGCCAGCATGTTCCATCGGCCGCATGTCGCCCGAGGATTGGAAATTCTGGATGCCAACCAGGGAGAGATTTGGGCCAAGCTCGATGCGGGCACCGAGGCCTATTACCGAATGGTCTGCCGTACACCGATTCCTTGGCAGCAGATTTTGGAGAATATCACCCTGGCCGCCCGGATCCGGCCGCTGGTGATTCAGTCGCTATTCATGCGCATCGATGGCGACCCTCCCCCTGCTAGTGAACTGGAAGCGTACTGCAACTGTCTGCAGGAGATTGTCGCCGCTGACGGTTGTCTGAAGCTGGTACAGATCTATACGGTTGCGCGGCGGCCGGCGGAAGAGAATGTATCTTCCCTGGAAGAGTCCGAGGTCGAAGCGATCGGCCGCCTGGTTCGTCGCCGCACGGGCTTGCCCACCGAGGTCTATTCTGGCCTACAGTAGACCCGAATTCAGGATTCGCTTCACCCATTCGCTTGACACTTATGTAAGGGCCATCTAGCCTGAATAGTGGGGCGGATGGGAACAGGAAGAAACATGGTTTTATTGATTCGCAATCTCTTGAGTTGGGCGGGGATGGTTGTGGGACCGTACCGTACCCGCTTGATTCGCAGTTCACTTCCGACATCATGGGCTCTCGGCTTGCTGTTGTGTTGGAGCCCTTTGCAGGCATCGCCACCGTTGGCTGGTTTTCAGCCCTTGGTGGGGATTGGGTTGACCGATGAGTTTGATAACGAAAACGCGCCGACTTTTTTTCAGAGTAGGCCCAGTTCCATTCCAGGAGGCACGGCCCTAGGGGCAGGCGGAGTGCCTTATTATGATTTGGCCCTGCTCGACACGGGGGCTGCGGTGTCGTTGGTCACCCAGCAGGCCGACAGCCAGTTCGATATTGGCGGCGCCGGTTTTCGGGGTACTGAATTGCAGCAAATTGGAGGGGCAACAGGGACGATTTTTGCCGCCATCAATGATCCGCTCGGCCTCTATGCGGCTGGGTTGGCGGATCGTATTGGCGGCACTCCTCTTCTAACGGTTGACAGCAACGCGATGCAAGGGCAGATCAACACGTCCCTTCTCACATTGCCCGCCGAATCGGATTTGCCCAATGTGTTGGGATTGTCCTTCGCTAGCCAGTACGCCACTTTCATACGTAACGACCAGCCGCAAATTTTCCAGCACATGGGCAAAACGATTCGCAGTCCGCAGGTCGATTTCCTGCCGTTGGGAAGTGGCGGGCAAGGTATCCTCCGCAGGGCCCCGCTGGAATTGACTCCAAGCGAGTCGTTTCTGACACTACCAAGCTATGTTTTTAATTTTCTCAATGTGCTTGATGACAAACCGTTGACAGAAAATCCGATGGCGCCTACAAACATCCAAGGTGGGCTATTTGTTAATATCGATATCGAAAATGACGGTCAATTGATCGACGACACGTCGTTCTTTTTTGACACTGGGGCCGACGTGACGGTCGTCTCCGAACTAAACGCCGTGCGGCTCGGGTTTGATCCAGTATTGGATGAGCCCCAGTTCACGATTCCCATTTTAGGATCGGGAGGAACCACGGAAAATGTCCCCGGTTTTTTTGTTGACCAATTGACCATCCTGACCATCGGCGGCACTTTTTCAGTAAGCAAGGTGCCGGTAATCGTGCTGGATGTGGCCGATCCGAGTCAACCAGGCAATATAGTGCCGGGCATCCTGGGGACCAATCTGTTCGCGGGTCGTAACCTGGTGATCGACCCGAATCCGGCAATCGGAGGGGGCGGGGTCGGTCCCAGCCTGTACATCAGCGATCCAGTAACCACCACGCACACCTGGAATACGGTGTCGGCCAGTGGAAACTGGAGTGAGGGCGGTGACTGGGATGTAGGCGTTCCTGATGTGCTGGGAACGGCCCGGGTGACCAACCCCGGCAGCATCGACCAGCAGGCCATCCTGACTCAAGATGCTACCGTCTTTGAATTGGTTGTCTCAGGAGAATCAGGCAACCGTATGACAGTGCGGATCGACAATGGTGTGACGCTGACTACTTATTCGGGAGCAACTCTGGAAACGGGCAGTAATTTGCAATTGCTCGGTGGTACTCTGGATGCCCAGTTTGTCGAGGTTTTTGGTGGGACTCTAACAGGCAATGGTGTTGTGAAGGTAGGCAACGGAACCATCGTGGGGCAAGTGGAGAATCGCGGAGGGGTGGTCGCCCCAGGCGATGGCGTGGGGCAATTGACCATCGAAGGCCGTTTTTCGAACGCCACCGACAGTCTGTTACAGATCGAATTGGGAGGCGCAAACGCTGGCAGCCAGTACGACCAGATGCTGGTTGATGGCCCGGTGACTCTGGCCGGCACTCTTCAGGTGGATCTTGTCGATTTAGGGGGGGGGGCGTTCGTTCCCGCTATCGGCAATATGTTTGAAATCATTACGGCGACCGACGGCCTGGGAGGGCAATTCGAATCGCTCATACTGCCTTCGGGGATAAACTGGTATGTGAAATATGGTCCTAACAACGTCCTTCTCCAGGTTGTATTGGGGGGCGACTTTGATGCCGACGGTGAGGTCGACGTGGCCGATTTATCCCAGTGGCAAATCGGGTTTGCCGATGGGACTTACACGGGCAGCGATTTTATCGCCTGGCAGCAGAACCTGGGGATGATTGGTTCCCCGCTGGCCGCGGTACCAGAACCGAGCGGCCTGCTGCTGGTATTACTGCTGAGCACTACGATCGGCGTGTTGGGATCGCCAAGAAGGGTCTTGCGACGAAGCTTCTGATGTCGATTGCTCCGCCTAGCCGAGGAATCTTATTCACCATCCGGGCAAGCCGGATGGGGTCTGCCTGCGGCACCTTTTTTAGCCTGCCGTCGTTTGTTCTGGGACTTCTTCCTGGTTGGCGGTTTCCTGCCTGGGTTCGGTGGTCAGGTAGTCGGTTCCTTTGCTGAGCTGCTCGACCATGGTATTGAAATCCTCGGCCAGGTCGTGCCAGTAGTCGCCCTTGCGGAATTTCAGCCGCGGCGCCGGATTGCCCTCGGCGATGCTGCGAATGGTTGTCCTTAACCGATAGATAGGACCCGCAAAGCGGTGACTCAGCTTGATCGAGTCACGCACGAATACTGGCAGCAAGGCAATGAGAACCAGGAAAAACGGGCCATGGGTTAGCCACACCTTGTGCGCATGCTCACGGAAGGGACGCATGGGATTCCCCAGAAGCTGCATGCAAAATGCCACGACCATGGTCACGACAATGAACAGAACCCAATGGAGGACCAGTCGCCGTGCCAGAACTCCTTGGACCTGGGGGTCGATGTAGTTTTTCTTGCGTTCTGGATGAGTCATGAAATTTGTACCTCGCCAAGGAGACGGTTACCGATTGCGTGGGATTACCGAGCACAAGGAAACCGATTCGTTTCGGTAGACAATATCCCTGGTATTGCAAGCGTAGGTTGTGGCAGCCAGGGAGGTTGTGTACTTTGGCGGGAAACTAAGGTGGTGGCAATTAATCGGCCGGCGTAATCGTCGCAGTCCGCGCAGGGGGTCTGGTCTGACGCCACTTGCTTTGTCCATTTCAACCACTGAGCCGAAGGCGCTAGCCTCGGGTTTTATAGGGTTTGCGTTATTTCAAAAACACCCGAGGCTAGCGCCTGCGGCTCAAAGTAAGTGCCATTGGCGCTAGCCAGCAAGGGAAGCAAGTTTCGCTTTGGCTTGTCGATGCAGCTTGAAGATGTCCTGTTTCACCTGGGCATAGGGGGCCTGCGTGCGAAGTCCGTCAAGGAGCGGCTTCCACACCGATTCAGGCAAAGCAGAATTACCTGCCAGTTCGGTAAGCCGTTCGATCCAGGTCTGAAATTGTTTCTTGTCCAGGAGGCCCTTGCCGTGAGCCAGATTATGTGGCGAATAGATCAGCAATAGCAGGTTCGACCGGATGGCCAGTTTCATCAGAGCCGCATGCCGCGTATCGTATTGAGTTTCCAGCTTTTCCGCCAGCATGGGGCCTTGCTCGTCGAGCAGGTAGGCAATGGTAGCGGAAACAGGATCTTTGTCAGCAGCCACGCTGGGCAAAGCCGTAAGTTTGAGATGCAGCAATTGGGCCGCAGCTGCGGCCTGTTCAAATTCCGGCTCGTACTGTTTGGCCGGTAAGCCTTTGGCGAAAAGGGCGGCTCCCATGCTCCATTGACTTCCCAGTTGCCAGGCCGCCAGGGCTGTACGCGAAGGACTCGGGACGACAGTCGGTGGCTCGATTGCCTCTTGCTTTATCGTTGAGGGAGATGGGGAGGACGATTCCGCGGGTGTTGTTGCCGTGGGTTGGGAAATGGGTGGATCTATTGGGAACAGATCGTCGAGCAGCGAACGGTCGGCCGTGACCTCGTCCGCCGAAGTTTTTACTCCGGATCCTTTTTCCTCAGGGCCCCGATCCATGGTGAGCGTTTCTTTGGCTGCCGGCATCGACTCATCCGCACCCGTGAGTGCTGTGCTCGCGGCTTGCGGTGGCGGATCAGCATGGACCTTTTTCCCGGAGTTTTTTTCGGTGGGGCCTCGATCCTCGGGGAGCGTTTCCTGGACTGCCGGTATGATACTGTCCGCATGCGCGGGCATCCTATTCTCGGCATGCGGCGGTAGGCTGACGTTTGCTTCTGCCGCGGGATTTTCTTTCGTGGGCACTTGCAGGGAGGTATCGTTTACGTTTGCTTGCTGCTGCTTGACAGCCGGATCTGCCTGATCGTGCAGCCGGTTTTTAGTGCGACTTTCCGTTTGCTCGACCTGGTCTGCTTTAGAGTCAGTTTTATCCAGCTCGTAGCGGACTTCTTGCCAGCATCCCATAACACTCACGGTTGCCAAAAAAGCTAACCTTAGATGCCAGCCGGCCGGTTTGTTGCGGAGATCCATGGTAATGTTCAGAGGGTTCTCAGTTTGTTTGGTGGAAATTGATTAAGAGCCTGTCTCAGAACTCTCATTTCGCATTGCTGTCGTGTCGATGCGACAGGTTCTGGGACAGGCTCTAAGTATAGCGGACGATCTAAGCGGGACGAATCGCAATGGGCTCATCTTTCTGGGCCCATCTTTCTGGTCTGGCCAAAGGAGGCGTCAGTCCGTAGCTTGGCGGCATGATGAGTGACCAAAAAACTGTCCAGGTACAGCCGGTAAGTGAGGCCGGGATGCCTCGATGGCCAGGCTGGAGTACGTTGGGAATAGGCATACTGGGCAGCGGCCTGATGTGGCTGCCCCAGCCACCTTTGGCCTGGTGGCCTCTGGCCTGGATTGCCCCGCTTCCCTGGCTTCTGCTGGTCCGCAGACGCGACCTTGCCGGTCGTTGGGCCTATGGAGCGATTGGCCTGGCAGGCTGGCTGTTCTGGCTGCTGGCGATCCATTGGCTCCGCTTGCCGCATCCGGCCAATTATCTGGCCTGGCCAGTTCTGGCCGCAGTGATGGGTGTTTATTTGCCACTGTTCATTGCCCTGGCTCGGGTCGGAGTACACCACTTTCGCTGGCCCTTGTGGCTGGTAGCACCCATTGCCTGGACGGGAGTGGAATGGTTACGGGCTCACCTTTTGAGCGGGTTCTACATGGGGAGTCTGGCCCAAACACAGGTTGCCTGGCTGCCGGTCATTCAAGTGGCCGACCTGTTCGGGGAATATGGATTGACATTCTTGATCGTGCTGGTGGCCGCTTGCCTGACTCGCCTCTGGCCGGCGGGCGATCCCTCGGGCGGACAGCCAGGCGGTTTGTACCTGAGACCCCTTCTGGTCCTGGTGCCTGGAGGAGTTGCCTTGATCATGGCTTTGGCGTATGGCCACTGGCGACTGGACCGGCTCGAAAAGGCCACCGCATCCGCCAGCGGTCGTGCCCATGGACCACGCGTCGCCCTGATTCAGGGATACACGCTTGCCGATTGGAAAAGCGATCCCGCCCGGCAGCGGCGTATCATGGACCAATACGTGCAGCTGTCGCAAGAGGCGGTCTCCCGGGCTGATCGCGCTGGAGAAAGGGATGTCGAGTTGTCCGCAGCCGCCGGGCAGGCGGCCGGCAATCGTTTGGCTGCCCCGATCGATTTGCCCCCGGTCGATTTGGTGGTGTGGCCGGAGACGATGTTCCGGGAGCCGCTTCTTTCCGTGGCTCCAGGGTTCCGGCCGCCCCAGGGTTTGCCACTCTCGCAGTGGATCGATCCTAGCGTGTTGGCCGCCGGGCCGAGTGAGCTGGCAGCCTTGGTCCGGCAGCTCGACACGGCCGTACTGGTTGGCATCGACCGGCATGTTGTGGTGGAGGGAGGAGGACGTGTCGAGGAGGTGCGGGAAGGGGCCGTGAGGCCGCGGGTCGAGTTCGAGTCGTTCAACTCGGCGGTGATGGTCGACCGCCATGGAAAAATCGTTGGTACTTACGACAAAATGCATCGAGTGATGTTTGGCGAGTACATTCCACTGGCGCACTGGTTTCCAGCCCTCTATCGGTTGACACCACTGACCGGCGGCATTGAGCCCGGGCGGCAGCCGGCCGGGCTCGAGGTGGAGGGAGTCGTCTACGCGGCCAATATCTGCTACGAAACGGTTTTACCCCATGTCATTCGCCGGCAGGTGGCGGAGTTGGCCAGGCTGGGAAAGAAACCGGACGTGTTGGTGAACTTGACCAATGATGCCTGGTTTTGGGGCTCCAGCGAGCTCGACATGCATCTGGCCTGTGGCGTTCTGCGGGCGGTGGAGATGCGTACGCCGCTGGTTATCGCCGCCAATGGCGGCTTGTCGGCAGCCATCGATTTCCGTGGGGAGGTGCGGCAGGTGAGCCGCCGTCTGGCCCCCGAGGTGCTCCTGGTTGACGTCGAATTGGGGACGAACGAAAGCCTGTACCTGGCGACCGGCGACTGGTTTGCGCTTGGCTGTTTGCTCTGCTGTACGTTTCTGGCCCAAGCCGGTTGGCGCGGCCGTGGCCAGCTCGCGATTCAGAAATCAGACATCAGACATTAGAAATCAGACATCAAGCAGAGCGTGACATCACCGGGTAATGCCGAAGCTATTATTAACGGGCCCTAGGCGATCGCCTTATCGGAGCATCGAAGCGGTGGCGCGCTCTGTTCGATACGGTGGTAAACCTCTTCGCGATGAATCGGGACCGTAGCGGGTCCTTGGAAGCCGAGCCTTACGCGGCCTCCGCTCACTTCGAGTACGGTCACGGTGATGTCGCCATCGATGACGATCGCTTCCCCCAACTTACGACTGAGAACCAACATTTTTTCTCCTCCTTGAAAAAGGTCACCTTGCCAGATTCCCGGTTGAAAGCTCCTTCGAAATTTCGTTGAGCCATGACCCTGGGAACCGATTGTTTTGATGCTTTTGCCTGAGCTGTTTGGTAGAATGAATGTGAGTATTACCAACCAACGCGATCGATCTTGCCACAATCTCATCCTTGACGTCATTGGGAAGATAAGAGTTTTCTCGTAGGTGGTACCTGGAAGAGGGGGTAGGGGAATTCCCTAGTTGCTGCTGGCTCGAGTTTCCCTTGACGGCCCATGGTCAACGTGTCACATATAACCGTTTGCTTGAGTACCTGTTCCGGAGCCCCTTTCCCGGAACACATTGCAGGCCTTGTTGGCCATGGCGGTTGACAAGGTTCTGGGATAGGTTCTGGGATAGGTTCTTACGACGGGCGGGATTTTGCGAAGCCCCCATGCAAGCGAGGAGATCTTGAGATCATGGACGAACAACAGCTTCTGGATCAATTGCCCGGTGGCTTAGCCTTCCTGACATCGGCTACCCGTTTTCATCGTACCAATGACGCTTTGTGTCGTATGGTGGGATACACGCCCCAGGAAATGGCATCGTTGCGGTTGCCGGATATCGTCCATCCCGATGACCGGAACGATACGATGGCAGCTCTGCGACAGTTGGCATCGGGGCAAATCGATCAATATGACAGCGACCTGAGAGTGATCAGCAAGCATGGCGACGTCGGTTGGGTCCATGCATTGGTTCGATCGGAAGAAGTCAGCGTCGGAGAAAGCCCTCTTCTTGTTGCGGCGATTCATGACATTACTCGTCGCAAGCTGGAGGAGATAGAGTTTGTCCATATCAAGGAGGAATGCGAGCGGACGTTTGACGCGGTGCCCGACTTCATTGCGGTCCTCGACACGGAACATCGAATCGTTCGGGTCAACAAGGCCATGGCTGCCACGCTGGGGTGTACGCCCCAGCAGATCGTTGGTCTTCCTTGTCATGATGTCGTCCATGGGTTGGATCAGCCATTCCCTTCGTGCCCCCATACTTGTTTGCTGGCGGACGGGTGTGAGCATCGCACGGAAGTGCACGAAGAGCGTTTGGGAGGCGACTTCCTGGTGTCGGTAACACCTCGACACGATGCTGAGGGCAACGTCATCGGCAGCATTCACGTGGCCCGCGACATCACGGATCGAAAGCGTGCGGAAGAAGAGTTGCGCGTTGCCTACGACACCTTGGAGAAGAGGGTCCAGCAGCGGACCGTCGAATTGGCGAACGTCAATCACGCTTTGCGGGCGGAGATTACGGAAAGAGAAAAGCTGGAAAGAGAAGTTCTGCAGGTCGCCACTCGGGAGCAGCGGCGCATGGGAGAAGAACTGCATGACGAGCTTGGGCAGGAACTTACCGGCCTGGGTTATCTGGCAAGTAGCCTGGATGGGCGATTGCGAAAGCAATCGCATCCCGAGGCGGCAACCTCTGCCGAACTGGTTGCCGGTATCGGCCAGGCCTTGAGGCGGACCCGGGCAATCGTCCGGGGCTTGCTTCCCGTGGAGATTGACGCGGCCAATCTGGAGCCTGCGTTGGAGGCTTTGACCGTCGAAATCCAAGAACGATTCGACATCTCTTGCCGTCTGGAAAGTCGCGGGCACCTTGGGGTCCAAGACGACCACTCGGCCATCCAGCTCTACCGAATCGCCCAAGGCGCGGTGAACAATGCCATCAAGCACAGCCAGGCTGCCAAGGTCGACATCGGCATCGAAACCCGTGGCCGGCAGACCATCCTGCGGATTCGGGACGACGGTATCGGAATCCCCCGGGACGCGGAGAAGGGCAGCGGTTCCGGTTTGCGCATCATGCGTTACCGGGCCCGGGCGATCGGTGGCAAATTTGTAGTCCAACGGGGTGACGACGGCGGGACGGTGGTAACTTGCATCCTTCAGGAAGATCGTGATGGGCACCATGAGTGAGCGCGAATTGAACAAGTACCGGATTTTGGTCGTGGACGATCATCCGATTGTGCGCCGAGGTCTACGGCAGCTTTTTGGCGACGAAACCGATTTGGAAGTCGTCGGCGAAGCGGAAGATAGCGTGGCCGCCATGGAGCAATTGCAAGCGGTCAAGCCCGATCTGGTCATCGTCGACCTTTCACTCAAAAATGGCCATGGCCTCGAATTGATTCCGCAAATCAAAGCCAGGCATGGACAAGTCAAGATGCTGGTCTCGTCCATGCACGACGAATCGTTGTTTGCGGAACGGGTGCTGCGAGCCGGCGCTTCAGGCTACATCAGCAAGCAGGAATCTCCCGCGGAACTCATTCAAGCCATTCGCCAGGTGTTGCGCGGCGATATCTATCTCAGCTCACGCATGTCCAACCGGCTTTTGGGGCGAATCGTCGGAGGCAAGACCTTGGAGAACGATCCGATCGGTAGCCTTTCCGATCGGGAGTTGCAAGTCTTCGAGATGATCGGACAGGGGCTGCGTACGAAACAGATTGCCCAAAAATTGGACCTTAGCCCCAAGACGATCGAAGCACACCGAGAGAATATGAAGACGAAGTTGAACCTCAAAAGCGGCGCGGAACTGAGTCGTCATGCGACTCAATGGGTGTTGGAGAACGGTTGATGGGCACGGAGCATTCTTGTTCCTCGTTTGACCAATGGTGCGGTATCCATTCCCTGCCCTGTGAACGATTACCATGCCCCGGTCCATCAACCCTGACGGGAAGACCGGGGTGGGTGGCGCAAGGAAGGGGGCCGGCCGAAGTCAGCCGCGGCGATGGCCCTGGAGGCCGCTTGCCCCATGGGGGAATTGGGGGCATAATGCTTGTGTAAGGTGCCTGCCTCCTGGAACTTTTGGGTTCGCGGACCGAGGTTGAGGGTACCTTATTTTTTTCCATTCAGCCCGCCCGCCGATCCCATCGCCCGGCCCTGCCACCCGCCACGCATTTCTCAAGTCCATGCCGGTCGTCCTGCAACTACAAAATGCCCACAAACGTTACGGTGAGCAGGAATTGCTCGATGGGGCCAGTTGCGTTTTAACCGATGACCAGAAAGTGGGACTGATCGGCCGCAACGGAGCTGGAAAAAGTACCCTCTGCCGTCTGTTGCTGGGAGATGAAGAGCTTGATGCGGGCGAGGTGATCCGTAGTCGAAAACTGAGACTGGGCTACCTGCGGCAACACAATCCGTTTCACGCCGGCGAGACGGTCATGGAATTCCTCCAACGCGATAGTGGCCAGCCCGACTGGCGCTGTGGCGAAATCGCCTGGCAATTCCAACTACCCGACGCGATGCTTGGCGTGCCGGTCCTCGATTTGTCGGGAGGTTGGCAGACTCGAGTGAAGCTGGCGGCCCTATTGCTGCATGATCCCAACTTGTTGGTTCTCGACGAGCCGACCAACTTCCTCGACCTGCGCACGCAGCTGTTGCTGGAAGATTTTCTGCAGGGTTTCCGCGGGGGGTGCCTGATCGTTTCGCACGATCGATCGTTCCTGAACCGGACCTGCACGCATACGCTGGAACTGAGTCGCGGGCAGATGACCCTGTTTCCCGGCGATGTCGATGCGTACCTGATAAATTTGGCGGAGCGACGCGAGCATGACCAGCGAGTGAATGCAGCCACGGCAACCAAGCGGAAGCAACTCGAGACGTTCATCAACAAGAATCGAGCGAATGCGAACACAGCCAGCCAGGCACGCAGCAAGGCGAAACAGTTGGAGCGGTTGCAGCCCATCGAAGTGGCGGGAGAAGAGGCAAGCATCCTCTTTCGATTTCCCGACGTTTCGCCCCGTCAGGGCGCCGCTTTGCGGACCGAGAGCCTGGCGATTGGCTATCCCGATCTGCGCGTGGCCGCCCAGGTCCAGTTGGAGATTGAGCATGGCGCCCGAGTCGGGATCGTCGGCGACAATGGGCAGGGCAAAACAACGTTCTTGCGGACCATCTGCGGTTCCTTGTCCGCCCTGGAAGGAGAACTCAAATGGGGCTACGGTTGCCAGATTGGTGTCTACGCCCAGCATGTCTATACCTCGCTGCCGGAACGGCAGACGGTCGAGGAGTACCTGGAATATCAGGCGAGACCAGGCACCACGATCCAACAAATTAAAACGGTGGCTGGAAGCTTTCTGTTTCGCGGCGAACTGATCGAAAAACGGATTCGAGTCTTGAGCGGAGGCGAGCGGGCCCGACTGGTGCTGGCCGGGTTGCTGCTCGAGCAGCACAACGTGCTGGTTCTGGACGAACCGGGCAACCATCTCGACGTGGAAACGGTGGAAGCGTTGGCGGAAGCCCTGGAGCGATATCGGGGGACCGTCATCTTCACCAGCCATGATCGGCATTTTATGCACCGGGTGGCCACGGCCGTGATCGAGGTTTCCGGGGGGCGCGTCACCAGCTACCCGGCCAGTTATGACGACTATGTTTACCGGGTGCAAAAGGAGTTGCAGGCCGGTTTGCGGGCGGAGCACGCCTCTTACGCGGCCCATTCCGTACTGGTGCCCACGGCTCCGAGCCGCCTGGGGGGACGCGAGGAGCGGGAGCTGCAAAAAAAACTCCGGGCGGTGGAACGCAAGATCGCCAAATTGGACGATGAAAAACGCACATTGAGTGAGCAGTTGCTCCAGGTAACCACCACCGAGGAGGCAACCCGGTTGCAGCGGGAAATTACTCAGCATGCGACGGAAGTCAGCCAGATGGAGGAGCAATGGGTCGAGCTCTCCAGTCTGCTGGAAGGAGAGTGAGGCAATGCGGAATTCGGAATGTATAAGGGGGGATTTGGAATGCCTGGTACAACCACTAGCCACTCTCAGGAGCTTAAATCATGTCTCGCCTGATTTTACTGATCGTGTGTCTGCTGAGTTCGGCCTTCGGGGGCAACACACTGTGGGCCGAAACGGCCATGAATGCGGAGCCGACGGTGGCCGAGATCGTGGTTTACGGGGGGACCTCGGCAGGCGTGACGGCTGCCATCCAGGCCCGACGAATGGGACGTTCGGTGGTTCTAATAGAACCCGGCCGGCATTTGGGAGGGCTTTCCGCCGGCGGTTTGGGCGCCACCGATATTGGTAACAAACGGGTCATTGGCGGGCTGTCCCGGGCCTTCTATCGCAATCTGGGCGCCTATTATTCCCGCCCATCAGCCTGGACGCAGGGAACGCTACAGGATCTGGAACCCCGTTATCGCAATCGGATGGTGAACACCGACAAACCGGAAATATGGGTTTTTGAGCCCCATGTGGCCGAACAGACCTTTCGCCAGATGCTGCGGAGTGCCGAAGTGCCCATACTCTTCGGCCAGCGCCTCGACCTGGAAGG